>NZ_DASRSY010000075.1:0-5755 GCF_035656215.1 Paraburkholderia sp. | reverse complement strand
GGGCAAACGGCCCTTTTTCATCCATTTCTTCAGCACCAGCGCGACACCGCGGCTATCCGACAGGATCGGGATCAGCGCGATGTCATGGCCTTGGGTCATGTCCGGCAAATCGAGCGGCAGGCCCGCGCCCATGACAATCGCGTCAGCGCCGTTTTCGCAGGCGACGCGCACGTAATCTGCTTGCGCGTTAACGGCTTTCATCACGTTGACGGCAATCATGCCGCGGCCGTCGCTGAGTACTTTGGCGGCGTGGATTTCACGCGCTAGCGCGGTGAGGTTCGCCTGTTCGAGCGTGGCCCGATCAGGCGATTGCCGGCAGCGTTCGATCAGATCCTGGTGATGATGGCGCAGGTCGATGCTGGCGATGGTGCCGAGTGCACCCTCGCGGGCGACGCTGCCTGCCAGCCGGTGGGCCGAGATGCCGACGCCCATGCCGCCTTGCACGATCGGAAGCAGCGAGCGGCCGCGGATGACGAGCGGCGGGAAAGAGTGAGAGGAGAGCATTGACGACCCAATGGATAGACTATCGAAACGGTGATAATCGATCGTTGGGCGCAGCTTGCGTTGCGTTGGGTCAATGAGCCTGTTGAGCGGGTTGGTTTTGAATCTGGTTGGTTGATGTCGGTCACTTCACAGTGAGATTTATGGTTCTTCCTCTATGGCGCCAGGGGGTCTGCAAGGACTGCGGCGGACGGATGGACAAACCAGAGCGGGTGCTTAAGTCGCGCATCCATGAAAAAAGCCCGCTTCGAAGAAGCGGGCTTTGCTTGACGCGACAGCGTGAAACGAGGAGCGCTTACTGCACACCCTGGCTCGTCAGGAAGTCTTCATAGTTGCCGCCGAAGTCGTTCAGCGTGCCGTTGGTCTTCACTTCGATAACCCGGTTCGCGAGACCACTCACAAACTCACGGTCGTGAGACACAAAGATCAGCGTGCCTTCGAACTTGTCGAGCGCGATCTGCAGCGATTCGATCGACTCCATGTCCATGTGGTTGGTCGGCTCGTCCATCAGCAGCACGTTGTGGCGGCCCAGCATGAGCTTGCCCCAGATCATGCGGCCCTTCTCGCCACCGGAGAGCACCTTGACCGACTTGCGGATGTCGTCGGCATTGAACAGCAGACGGCCGAGCGTGCCGCGCACCATCTGTTCGTCGTCGCCTTCCTGGCGGTAGCCGTCGATCCAGTCCATCAGCGTGACGTCGTCCGGGAACTCTTCATACGTATCCTGCGGCATGTAGCCGATGTTCGCGTTTTCAGCCCACTTCACCACGCCGTGATCCAGCGTGAGCCTGCCGAGCAGCGAACGCAGCAGCGTGGTCTTACCCGCGCCGTTCTCGCCGATGATCGCGATACGCTCGCCCGGCTGCACGCTAATGCTGAAATCGTTGAAGATCGAGCGCTCGTACTTCTTCGAGATCTTGTCCGCCACCACGGCGATGTTATGCAGCTTCTTCTCGTACTCGAAGCGGATGAACGGGTTCTGCCGCGACGACGGCTTGAATTCCTCGATCTTGATCTTGTCGATCATCTTCATGCGGCTGGTAGCCTGACGCGCCTTCGACTTGTTCGCCGAGAAGCGGCGCACGAAGTCCTGCAGGTCGGCGACACGTTCCTTGGCCTTGGCGTTGGCGTTCTGCTGACGCTCGCGCGCCTGCGTGCTGGCCAGCATGTAGTCGTCGTAGTTGCCCGGATAGACCTTCAACGTGCCGAAGTCCATGTCGGCCATGTGCGTGCAGACCTGGTTCAAAAAGTGACGATCGTGCGAGATGATGATCATCGTCGAGTTGTACTGGTTGAGCACGTCTTCCAGCCAACGGATCGAGTTGATGTCCAGGTTGTTGGTCGGTTCGTCCAGCAGCAGGACGTCCGGCTTCGAGAACAGCGCCTGCGCGAGCAGCACACGCAGTTTCCAGCCCGGCGCGACGTTGCTCATTGGGCCGTTGTGGTCTTCGATCGCGATGCCGATGCCGAGCAGCAGTTCGCCCGCGCGCGCTTCGGCGGTGTAGCCGTCGTACTCGGAGAACTTCGCTTCGAGTTCGGCAGCGTGCATGTAGTCGTCGTCAGTCGCGTCGGGGTTCGCGTAGATCGCGTCGCGCTCGGTCATCGCGGCCCACATTTCGGCGTGGCCCATCATCACGACGTCGAGCACGCGCACGTCTTCGTACGCGAACTGATCCTGGCGCAGCTTGCCGAGGCGAATGTTCGGTTCGAGCATCACGTTGCCGGAGCTCGGTTCCAGATCGCTACCCAGTATCTTCATGAAGGTGGACTTGCCGCAGCCGTTCGCACCAATCAGGCCATAGCGGTTCCCTCCCCCGAATTTGACCGAGATATTCTCGAAGAGGGGCTTTGGCCCGAATTGCATGGTGATATTGGCGGTAGACAGCACGACACGTCCTTTGAATGTGATATCGGCGAACAACCTAATATTTTAGCAGGTTATCGCGAAGTCAACCCACGCACGCGCCGCGCTCCGGCGTTTTGACGTCACTTTCACGCTGCGTCACACGCGGTTCATATCAGCCGTTCACGCGCTCCGAGCGCCTTTTAGCCGCCGCGCGGCGTCTGCAAAACATCGATGAAGGCCGACAGATCAGCCTCTGCCAGCCCCATCGCCGCACCGAGTCGCAGCAGTTGCTGGACCGTCGACGAAACCGGCATCGGCGTGCCGGTTTCGTATGCCGTCGCGGCGACCGTGTCGACGTCCTTCTGGAACGTGCGGAATGCGCCGATCGGCGCGAGGCCGCTTTGCGTCATGCGCGGCACGAAAATCTGCAGCAGGACGGAATCCGCCCAGCCGCCGGCAAGACCTTCAGTCAGCTTGGAGGCGTCGATGCCGCTGCGTTGCGCAAGACTCACCGCCTCGGCGATCGCCGCCACGGTCGCAGTGACGATGGTCTGATTGCAGAGCTTGGTGGTCTGCCTCGCGCCGACGTCGCCCATGTGCGTGACGCGGACTGAATACGCACCGAAGAGCGGCGCGACCGCCTCGACGTCCGCTGCGGCACCGCCTGCCATGATCGCGAGCGTCCCTGCGGTCGCGCCCGCTACGCCACCGGATACGGGTGCATCGATCCAACCGACGTTTGTGGTGCCTGTGCCTGTGCCTGTGCCTGTGCCTGTGCCTGTGCCTGTGCCCTCAGGCTGTCTCTCTCGCCCGCCCTCTCCAGTAGCCGCAATCGCACCTTCCGCCGCACGCCGCGCGAACGCGCGCGTCACGGCCGGCGGAATGCTCGAGTGATCGACGATCCAGCGCACGCGTCCCGGCGCAGTGGCATCCGCACTCAGCAGCCCTTCCGCACCGAATACCGTTTCTTCAACCGCCGCCGCATCCGCGACGCACAGCAGCACCGCTTCACACCGCGAGGCGAGTTCGCGCGGTGTATCGACCACCTTGGCACCGTCCGCCAACAACGCTTCCGCCTTGGCCCGTGTGCGATTCCAGACATGCACGGTATGCCCCGCGCGCAGCAGATGCCGGATCATCGGCGCGCCCATCAGGCCAGGACCGCAAAAACCAATTTCCACTTTCAAGCCTCGTCAGGTTTCGGATTGAGTTGCGCGGACATCATAACGGCCTCGCCTCGCCGCGGCATATCGGGCACGCGATGTGCGGCATGACTCGCCCATACGAGCGACGTCAACGGCCATCCATTGCCTATACTTTTTTCACACCAACGAAGATCAAAGGAGGAAGTTCATGTCAGAACACGTCTACAAGCAAATCGAACTGACCGGTTCATCGACCAAATCGATCGACGACGCAATCAGCACCGCGATTACAAAAGCGTCGAAGACACTGCGCAATTTGCACTGGTTCGAAGTGACGGAAACGCGGGGCCAGATCGAAAACGACAAGGTCGCCTACTGGCAAGTGACCATCAAGGTCGGTCTGCGCATCGACTAACGCTTCGCCTGAACCCTATTCAACACATCATCCGAAGCAAAAAAGCTGCGTCCGTGCTGGACGCAGCTTTTTAAAGCAGCGGTTGCTCGCACCGCCGCCTGGTCGATGGCGATTCCGCCGATCATTACGCGGTCATTCGCGACCCGGTCATTCGTGACCCGGTCGTTCGCGATCCGGTCATTCGCGATCCGGTCATTCGTGGCCCGGTCATCCGCGACCCCGTCAATCACTACACGATTCGGTCACGATAACCGCGAAAGCCGAATTACTTCGGCAGCGAACCATCCACACCTTCCACATACCAGTTCAGGTGCTGCAGTTCCGGATCGGTCAGCGTCTTGCCTGCCGGCACCTTCACCGCGCCGGACTGGTCCTTGATCGGGCCGGTGAAGACGTCCCACTTGCCGCCTGCCAGTTCATCGCGCTTCGCCGCGACCTGCTTCTGCGCATCGGCCGAAATCGCCGACGTGTTCAGGTCTTCAAGATTGACCGCCTTTTGCGGAATGCCCCACCACACCGGATCGTTCTTCCACTTGCCGTCCAGCACCTGCTGGATAGCCGCGTTGTAATAGACGCCCCAGTGCGCGACCACCGAACCGAGGTGCGCCTCAGGACCGAACTTTTTCATGTCCGAATCCCAGCCGAACGCATGCACGTGCTTTTCCGATGCGGTCGCGAGCGTTGCGCTCGAATCGGTGTTTTGCAGCAGCACGTCGGCGCCCTGGCCGATCAGCGTTTCAGCGGCCTGCTTTTCCTTGCCGGGATCGAACCAGCTGTTGATCCAGATGACCTTGGTGTGAATCTTCGGATTTACCGAACGCGCGCCGAGCGTGTACGCGTTGATGTTACGGATCACTTCAGGAATCGGCACCGACGCGACAAAGCCGAGCGTGTTGGTCTTCGTCACATAGCCCGCGGCCACGCCGGCCAGGTACGCGCCCTGGTACATGCGCACGTCATAGGTACCGAAGTTCGGCGCCTTTTTGTAGCCGGTGGCGTGCAGGAACACCGTGTCCGGGAAGTCCTTCGCGACCTTCAGTTCGAAGTCCTGATAGCCGAAGCTCGAACCAATGATGATCTTGTTGCCCTTGTTCGCCAGGTCGCGGAACACACGTTCCGAGTCGGCCGATTCCGGCACGTTCTCGATGCGGGTGATCTTGATCTTGTTACCAAACTTCGCCTCCACTTCCTTCGAGCCCTGATCGTGCGCGAAGGTCCAGCCGGCATCGCCAGGATTGCCGAGATAGACAAACGCGACGCCCGGTGCGTCGGCAGCTTGCGCAGTTTGTGCGAGCGGCGCGGCGAGCGCCAGTGAGGCCGCGCCCCAAGCGAAAGCGGTCAGCAGATTTCTTCTCTTCATGTTTTCTCCTGTCGTGTTTGTCGATTGATTTGAAACGTGTGGTCGGTCATATGAAACGGCAACCGTGTCAGCCCGCCGAGAAAAACGGCTTGCCGAGCGAAGCGGGTGCATTCAGACGAATCGTGTTCGGGTTACGTGAAATCAGTACGAGCACGACGATGGTCGC
The DNA here is from genome assembly GCF_035656215.1 of Paraburkholderia sp. Classification (GTDB taxonomy): domain Bacteria; phylum Pseudomonadota; class Gammaproteobacteria; order Burkholderiales; family Burkholderiaceae; genus Paraburkholderia. Next base: position 322 of record NZ_DASRSY010000075.1, on the reverse strand, counting down.
GACATACGGCAGCATCGCGAGAAACTGCGTCGGCACCGGCACGCCGATGGCCTGCGCGTAGAACTGCAGGCCGGTCACGGCGCCGAACAGCAGCGCGCCGATCAGGAGACGCCCCGGACGCCATGTCGCGAACACCACCAGCGCGAGCGCGATCCAGCCGCGGCCCGACGTAAGTTGCTCCTGCCACAGATGCAGATTGACGATCGAGTAATAGCCGCCTGCGAGACCCGCCATGCCGCCGCCGAAGGCCACCGCGCCGTAACGCACGCCGACCACCGGAAAGCCGACCGAGTGCGCCACTTGCGGCGATTCGCCGACCGAG
>NZ_DASRSY010000074.1:0-5610 GCF_035656215.1 Paraburkholderia sp. | reverse complement strand
AAACTCGCCAATGTCATCAACGGCGTCGCGGATGTGGCAACGCTTGACACTTACGACACGGAACGTCTTCCCGTCATGCATGCGCTGCTCGACAGCGTGAAGGCGCAGTGCGTGCTGCAGTTCAACTTCGAACCGGAGGCGGTGGCGCTCAAGCGTCGCATGCAGGAGCACATCGTTCCGTTGCCCGATGTGCAACGCAAACTGGTGCTGGAACTCTGCGGTCTGGAAGCGCCTTATCCGCGCGATGCGGATTGCCATCCGTTGACGGGCCTGCGTTGTCCCGATTTCGATCTCGTGCTGCTTGACGGACGTTCCGTCGCGGTGACGGAGACTTTGCGAAGCCGGCACTTCGTATTGCTGGATATCGAAGGATTCAGCCGCCAGTTCGGGACACTTGATGTGTCCGGGCTGCCCGTCACCGTGTTGCAGGCGCGCGCCGCGCATATCCCTGCTTCGATGGACGGCGTGAAAGCACTCCTGGTTCGTCCGGATGGATACGTGGCGTGGGCGAGCACGGAGGTGGCGCGTGCCGGCGAAGCCGAAGCGCAAATCGGCAAATGGCTCAAACGGTGACATCATGAACGAGCGACGAATTCTGCTGACAGGTGGCTGGATCCTGAGTATGGATGCGGCTATCGGCGACCTGCGTAAAGGTGACCTCCTCGTCGAAGGGACAGACATCATTGCCGTCGAGCCTCACATCGACGCACCTGATGCGGAGCATGTCGACGCGGGCGGCATGATCGTGCTGCCTGGGTTTGTCGATACGCATCGCCATACATGGCAAACCTGCGTGCGCCATCGCTATGCGGATATCGATCCGCAGATTTATTTCGCCGAGATGCTGGGCGCCAAAGGCGCTGCGTTCCGGCCCGAGGATGTCTACATCGGTACGATGCTCGGCGCCGTTTCCGCGCTGGACGGCGGTATCACCACGATGCTCGACTGGTCGCATGTGCAGAACACGCCGGAACATTCAGACGCGGCTGTTCTGGGCCTGCGGGACGCAAATATTCGTGGCGTGTTTGCCCACGGCTGGCCGCTGGTCGACGGTGCTTCGTGGATGTTCGACAGCCAGCGCGGCCACCCCGATGACATCCGGCGCCTGCGCGAGCGGTTCTTCTCGTCAGACGATCAACTGCTCACGCTGGCGATGGCGGCGCGCGGCCCCGAAATGGCGCGTCGCGACGTCTGGCTTGCTGATTTGCGACTGGCGCGCGAACTCGACATCCGTTCGACCATCCACATGGGCGCATATGTGCGCAACGCGTCTGTGAAGGCCATTACACAGATGCATGACGCGAGCGTATTGGGCGACGATCTGACGTTCGTGCATTGCTGCTTCTGCGGCGCGGACGAGATTGCGATGATGGCCGATGCCGGCGTCAGCGCTTCGCTCGGCGTGCACTGCGAATTGAATGCGCAGGGCATCGGCGACATTCCGCTGGATCGATTGCTCGCGGTTGGCATCCGGCCCAGCCTGAGCGGCGACACCGAAACGAAATGCTCAGGCGACATGTTCACGCAGATGCGGCATGCGTTTGCCTATTACCGCTCGTGGATGGGCGGCAACCATTCGAGCGTTCCGAACGCGCCGCCCACGCTGTCAATGCGCGACGTGCTCGAATTCGCCACAGTCGCGGGTGCGCGCGCGAACGGTCTCGATCACAAAGTCGGCTCGCTCACGCCGGGCAAACAGGCCGACATCATCATGATCCGCTGTGACGACCTTAATCTCACGCCGGTTTCCGACGCGGTGGGCGCCGTTGTGCTGGCTGCCCATCCGGGCAACGTGGACACCGTTTTTGTCGCGGGACGGGCTGTGAAACGGCATGGTCACATGCTGGATGTCGACCTCGACGCGCTACGGCAGCGCGCGCTGGCCTCCCAACAGTACATTCTCGGACTGCAATGAGAGACGCCGCGTTGCCTTTGCCGCTCGATCCTGAGCTGGCCGCCATTGTGTCGGCCATGCGTGCTGCTAACACGCCACCGCCGTTTTCCGGCACGCCTGAGCAAGCTCGCGAGCGGATGCGGCGCGCCATCATGGCGGCGCGTGAACGGTCTCCGTTGCCCGTCGTCGGCGTGGTCGAAGACGCGCTCGCCGGGTTCGACGGCGCCCATGTGCCGGTGCGCGTTTATCGTCCGCAAGATGCACAACCTGGGTTGGCGACGGTGGTGTTCTTCCACGGTGGCGGATTCGTGCTCGGCAGCGTCGAGCTGATGGACGACATCGCGCGCAAGCTATGTCGGGACATGAACGCGGTCGTTGTCTCTGTCGAGTACCGGCTGGCGCCGGAACATCCGTTTCCTGCCGCCCATGACGACGCGTTGACGGCCACGCTATGGGCAATCCGCAACGTCGTGGCGTTGGGGGGAGACGCGTCGCGTATTGCGGTGGCGGGGGAGAGTGCCGGCGGCAACCTCGCTGCTTCGACTGCTCTGACGCTGCGCGATCGGGGGGAGCGTCTCGCGGCACAACTACTCGTGGTGCCCGGTGTCGATCTGGCTCGAGACACCTCGCGGATCGAAGCGAAACGGGGCGACTTCCCGATGCTGTCGCCGTCGGATCTGCGCGATATTTCGCGGCTTTACATGGGGTCAAACTCGGCGCAGGCGGGGATGTTTCCGCCATCACCGTTACATGCTGCGGATTTTGCGGGGCTACCGCCCGCGGTGATCGCCGTTGCCGGGCACGACCCGCTTTGCGAGGAAGGACTCGCCTACGCGGCGCGTCTTGGCGCTGCCGGCGTTCCCGTGCGGGTGTACCGGTTCGACGATATGTTCCATCCGTTCTTTGCATTCTTCGAGGCTTCGGCAGCGGCGTGCCGCGCGAATGACGAGATTTGTCAGGGCTTTGCCGCGTGGCTTGAGCAATACGCGTTGCGTGTCGCCCGGTGAAAGCGATACCTCAAGCTCACGATTAATGTAAATTGATCGTTCTTGAGAGTGCCTTTCAGCGGAGCAACCCATGAAAAACGGAAAATCAAAAATGACGCGTCGGGATGCGGACAATCTTTTCCCCGACCTGCAGCAAAGCGGCACTCGTCTCACGAGCCGGCCTGATAACCCGTTCGGAGAGAAAGTATCTGAGCCAGTCGTTCGACGTGATCGTGGCGAGGCCTCGCTGTGGAAAGATAATCTCGTCACCTTGCCGACAGCGATCGAGTTGCCTCCAGGATATAAGTCGGTGCCGCACGTGCGCGAGGCGATGGAGAAGGCATGGCGTATGAAATGGGTCAGGGAAAGCGGCAATGAGGTTGTCGCAGAATTTCCTGAGGGCTGGGCGGCCATTCGACCTTCGAGCGGTGCAGTGGAATTGCGGGACGCGACCGGCGTGGTCCGAGCCGTGTACGGCTGGGCAGAGGATGCTGAATTGAGACTTCTGCCGCGGTATAGGGTCGAATCGCAGGCGAACAGTTCGAGCGGTCTCGGCAGCCTGGTTGTGCGTGATCGCGAGAACGGAAACATTCTTGAGCGGTCGTCGATCTGGTCAGCTCAGACCGGGACAAACCACCCCGATTGGACCAGGCTTTCGACATGGCTGGACAAGCAGCATCCTGGCCATCGCGATCCACTGCGGCTGTGGGCGGATTGCGAAGCCAACCTCAGTTGAATTCGAGGCATCGAGAGTCCGGCTCCCAATGCAGCCGTCCGTACGAAATCAAACGCTGCTATCTCGTGCGATGCACGCAAGAAAAGCGGCAATCGCGGGACTCTGCCCGCGTTCTTTCAGGTAATAGATGTATTCATCGATCGTCGTGCGTACGCCGCGCAAGCTAAGGACGCACAGATCGGGATGCTTTTCGACCTCACCGAGCGGAAACAGGCTGCCGCCGATCCCACGCAGGATCGCTTCCCGAATGGCCTCCCGGCTGCCGATCTCCGCGACTCGCGGTGGCGCGACCCCCGCGGCTGCAACGATCTCTTCAGTGCGCTGACGTGTCACCGAACCATCTTCCCGCATCAGCAGTCGCACCTCGCCCAGCATCGACGCGTCGATCTCGGTGAAGCGCGCCAGCGCATGCGTGCGGTGGACGACCAGCACCAGTGGATCCGTTGAAATCACATGCCGCGCCAATTCTTTCGCAGCGTTGAGTTGCGAGGACACCGCAAGATCGATGCGGAATTCGTGTAGCGCATTGAGCATTTCTTCCGAATTGCCGATCCGGCAGGTCAACTCAATTGTCGGATAGGCCTCGGAAAAGCGGCCAATCGCATCCATGATGTAGTACGGCCCGGTTGCCCCGAGCCGCAAATGACCTTCGAACAAGCCGCCTGCATTACGCAGCGCCGTCCCGGCTTGCGCTTCAAGATCGATCATTTTCTCGATCACCGGCAATAGCTTGACGCCTGTCTCGGTCACTTCAAGCCTGCGTCCACTGCGATAGAACAACTCCGCGCCGTAGGTCTGTTCGAGTTGTTTGATCTGTGCCGCGATGGTCGGCTGACTCACGCCGAGATGCCTCGCTGCGCGCGTGATGCTGCCCTGTTGCACGGTCGCGTGGAATGCCTTCAACTGATCGTACAAACTCCGTCTCCTTCATTTTCACAACCTCTCAGGTTAACGGCGCGTTATGTCGAACGTGTGAAACGGTCGCTATCTCGGCGACCGCAAAGGTTTGCGCTGCCGCCTTTACCCCAGGAAGCTTGGGTAGCTGCCCAGGAAAGCTTGGGGAACTGGTCAAGTCCGCGACACGTGCGGCAAGTACTAATAGGGGTGTTCTAAACGACTGGACCATTCAACCATGCACAGACTCAGATCGGCTGCGCTCTGCGCGGCATTGCTCCTCACGGTCGCGCTGGCGGCCTGCGGGGACGGCAGCAGCAGCGGTTCGTCGGCCGCGCCTGCCGCTAACCGCCAGACGCCCGCTTCTGACGCAAATGCACAGGAGTCGTCGTCCGGCACGCCCGTCGTGCATTGGGCGCCGGATTCTGGCGCGAGCGCCGCCAACTGACCCGTGAATCGGGCCCTGCATCGCCTCTTCCCACATCACCAGGCTTCTCATGTCCTCTAAAAACAGACGCGATTTCCTGCGCCTTGCCGCGACGTCGGCCGGTGCGCTTGCCACTTATGCAGGCTTTCCTCCGGCTATCCGCAAGGCGCTCGCCATGCCCGCGGCATCGCGCACCGGCACGATCAACGATGTCGAGCACGTCGTGATCTTCATGCAGGAAAACCGCTCGTTTGACCACTATTTCGGTGGCATGCGCGGTGTGCGCGGTTTCAATGACCCGCGTCCGCATCTGCTGCCCAACGGCGCACCCGTGTGGCAACAGCCGCCCGCTACGGTGCAAACGCAGCGCTACAACGCGCGCGGCCTCGATCCAGCCGCGCCGTACGTGATGCCTTTTTATCTCGATCCGGCGCGGACGAGCGAATTCCAGCCAGGCACCGATCACGGCTGGAGCAGCGGCCACCTCGCGTGGAACGGCGGGAAATGGGATCAATGGGTCAACCAGAAGCAGGACGTGTTGACGATGGGCTATCTGAAGCGCCAGGATCTTTCGTACCACTACGCGCTCGCCGAAGCATTCACCGTGTGCGATTCGTACTTCTGCTCAGTGAACGCAGATACCGCGCCCAATCGCATCTATCTGTGGACGGGC
>NZ_DASRSY010000073.1:0-4992 GCF_035656215.1 Paraburkholderia sp. | reverse complement strand
CTTGAGCGTCAGGCCGAGTTCGGACAGTAATCGCAGCTGGTCCGCGAGTGCCTGAATATCGATCGCCCCTTTCCCCGCAATCAGTTTCATGCCTGCGCGCTGGACGAACACGCTGATCTTGTCGGCGACGCTCGCCACCAGCGACTTACCGACGGCCCAGTACGTGTCCTTGCCGCTCACGAAGTTCAGGTGTTCATCGGCAACGACTTGCGCTGACGCGCGGGTAGTAAAGCCCATGCTCTCAGGACTCGATCCGAGCATGACCGGTTTGACAAAGCCATTTGCATTTCCCGTCCCGCCACCAGCCGTGTTACCGCCTTTCGCCACGCCCGCCTTGCTGTGTTCGGTCGCCTTCGCGAACTGTGCCAGCGCTTCTCGGCCAGGTTTCAGATCCTCGGCCTTCGCGGCCGTACTCGCGTCGGATAACGACTCGACCAGCAGATCCGCGCGCGCCAGGATCTCGCGCGGCTCGGTGGTATCGAGCGGTTGACCGTCGGCGCTGGTTTGGTGCGTGCTGAAATACAGCCCTTCGCCCGCGTGGACTGCACCTGCATAGTCGGTACGCAGCGTAAAGCCGCTGCCGGTGTACGCGCCACGTGAATTGCCGTCCTGGGCGATCTGGTAACCGACATGGAGCATGCTTACGCCGTGGCTGCTCATGATTTGCATGCGGCTCTGGCCCGTGGAGTCATCCATCACGAACTGGTTATAGCCACCGCCACCGCCGTACTCCTTGGACCGATAGCCAGAAAGCAGGCCGTTCGAATGCCACTGCGGTTTTGCCGCGCCGTTGTACACGCGATGAAGCGCAATCGGGCGGTCGATGTCATTGCCGATGTGCCCAATCAGGAGCTCCTCGCCTGCGCGTGGCATGTGGACGCCACCATAACCATCGCCGGTATCGGACTGCGCGACGCGCACCCAGCACGATGCACGCTCGTCGCCTTCGTTGTGCCGGTCCCAGATGAATAGCACCTTCACCCGGTTCAGTTCATCGGTGTAGCATTCCTCGCCCTTCGGCCCCGCGACAATCGCCGATTCCAGCTTCGCTTCGGGCTTGCGATGATCGAACGGGCTGCGATAGGGCACCGTCGTACGCTGCGCTTCGATGGTGACCCGATAGAACCCCGTGGAGCCGTCCGCTTGCTTCACGGAGAACACCTGGCCAGGATCGTCGGCGCGGGCCTGTGCGATCTGATTGTTCAGGCTGTGCGGGTAATTCGCGTCGTGCCCGGAGAGCGGAAGATTGTTCTCGATGGCCCACTCAACCTCGATGCTCGCGAATTCGCGCTGGTCTGCAGCGTCCTGATCGTGCTCCGGATGATCTGCCAGCGTGAAGCGCCGGCCCGCGTCCATCGCTCGCACGCTACCCACGCCGTGAAAGCGCTTGGCCTGCGACTCCCATTCCTCCATGCGAATCTTCGACAGGTGATCGCCACGTTCCTGTTCTGGGTACGTATAGCCGCCAGTGTATTCATAGACTTCTGTTTGCGAGGACAACGCTCCCTGATTCTCCATCGTCGGAACCGACGTCCCTTTCGGATTGGAGGGCGTCGAAGGACTCTTATAGTCGAAAGTGCGCGTCGACAGCATCACGGATTGCAGTGTCCGTGTGCCTGACCACTGGGTGAGTGCGTCGGCCTCACTGCTCACGCCTGCACGATAAAAACCGACCGTCGCCGGCGAGAGCGGTTCGAGCGTTTCGAGGCGGTCAGTGATGATCAGTGTGTGCGATTTGCCGTCGGCTGCCTGCTGCCAGATTCCAAACAGGCCTTCAGACTCCAGGAGCCGGTGCACGAAGTTCCAGTCGGTCTCGTCCTGCCGGCAATATGAGCGCGTCGGCAGCGGCTTCGACAGCGCGAAACGGTACATCCCCTTCGCCTGTGGGTGCTGGTTGAACACGTCCGAGATAATTTCGTCCGCTGCCTTGTCCTGCCAGTGTCGCTGGTCGCGGCGGAACTTCAGGAAGTGCATCCACGAGGAAAAGCCCAACTGGTAGCTTGTAAGATTTCCGTCTGCTCCCAGCCGGCGAGCCGTATGCACATAGCCGTGACGTGGCAGATAAGACCCATCAGTCTGTTGGATCCAGAGGGTAACGGCTTGGGAGATCAGCGTTTTGAGCTGAACATCGCCCGAGGTGGATACGCAGTCGAGCAGGAAGAAATAATCGCGGCCGATCCGTGAACGCCCGGTGACACGGTGGGGCAACAATACGTTGTTGCCAGCCGGAGTATCCAGTTTTAGAAGACGGCCCTGCTGCGACAGTCCGCCCGTTATTGCCCCGATTACGTCCTGCGTGCTCGTACCGCCTCTCTATCTGATTATTTCTGTTTTCTCGCGCGATTTTACGTATGACGATACCGGGAAAGCAATCTGATAATTATCAGGAATTGCAAAAATGCAAATTGATTTGATGCAAAATGGATATTCAGGCGACTACCAGATCGCAAAAGCATTCATGCAGACTCGGATGCATCGAAGGCAGGTCGTGGTAGCGATGGCGATGTTGCGGTCCGTGCTGTCCGAGGCGATGACGTTGGACGGGCGCTGAGGGCCGGCTCCGGCTGCGGTCTTTCTGGAAGCCGTTTGGCAGGCGCCACCGAGACTGCGGGGGAACCGCAAAACAAATCGGCCGCACGTCCCTGTTGGCGCGAAAGCGACCAATGTGCAAAGAAATACTGTTGGTTTTGACAAAGTGCAAAGATACGCCTGCAAACACGCTCTCGCTTTTGAGGAGTGCCCTCGTGGCGCCACCCGACAAGTGCAAAAAATATGCTAGCGGCATACTGCAAAGATATTCTTCCCGTTTCACCGTCAAACCTGTTGGTTCCAACGAACAATGCCGATGTACATCTCTTGCGTGTCTCATGATCGACACTGCTCCTGTCCGGTTTGCATGACACTGCAAAACACTGCTGGTAGACTCACATTGCCCGAGAAATTTGGGTTTGCCGCGCGCTGAAGACGTACAGAACGGCTACGAGACAAAAGCAAAGGATGGATGCGGGTAGCGCCGCTCATATCTAAGAAGCGTGGAGCCACGGACTATTCAGCAGCACCCGCCATAAGCGGAATTGGTGGGAGAGCAAGAAAGGATGCCCTGTTGGGCAATCGCCAGGAGCGTATCCCGCCGGTCCGGATGAGGACGGTTTCAACAAAAGGTTGATACGCACTAGGAGAGCGGGCAAGCGAACGAGGGGGACAACCCCGCCGAAGTTTTGAGACCGATGCGATGTCGGCCCTCTGCTGCTCAGTCGAGCAATGCAAGGTCGTCTAGGCCAAGACTCGGTTCCGCGGACCTCATCCGACTTGGCTGGTCATCGACCAGTCGGGATCGGAGGCGTTCGCCCGTGAAATCGCTCCTGACAGTAGAACAACTTTCGCAGTATCTGCATAAGTCCGTCGCAAGCATCCGCAGCGACGCGACCCGCAATCCGCAGTCACTTCCACCGATTTGCCGCCTACCGGGCACCAAGCGATTGCTTTGGCGTCTCGAAGACGTAGAACACTGGTTGGCGGCTCATGTCGAGGGCCTGTCTCGCCCAGCGGTCTCGGTTTGCTCCGATGACCTGCGACCACGCCGAGGCCGCCCTACCAAAGCCGAGCAGGTTGCGCGGCAGCGGAGCCAGCATCGCAAGCAAGCCAGCGTCCATCCCACCGAAGCTGCGGCCGAGGTGTGAGCAATGCAAGCCTTTATCGTCGAAGCGACGCCGCTGGTGTCGCCGGGCGAGGCTTGCGATGCGTCTGCATCGACGTATTCGCGCCTTGCGCCACTCAGGCACCGACAATGCGATTTCTTCGTCGCGGACATTCTCGATGCGTCGCCGAAGGACGATCTGGCAAGCATGGAGCACCCGCTTTTCGCCCTGCGCGCTGGCGACCGGCGCATACGTGTGTACGAACGAAAAGAGACTCGGTCATCGCGAAGCACGTCGAGATGGGCCAGGGTGCGTACACCGGCATCGCGACGATCGTCGCGGAAGAGCTGGATGCGAACTGGCAGGACGTGCGTGCCGAAAGCGCGCCCGCCGATGCGAAGCGCTACGCGAATCTCGCGTTCGGTACGATCCAGGGCACGGGCGGCAGTTCGGCGATGGCCAACTCGTGGATGCAATTGCGCGACGCCGGCGCGAAAGCGCGCGCGATGCTGGTCTCCGCCGCCGCTGCGCAGTGGCAGGTGCCCGCGTCCGAGCTGACGACGCGTGACGGCAGCGTTCATCACGCGGCCACGAACCGCACCGCGACCTACGGCTCGCTCGCGTCGGCCGCAGCCCGCTTGCCGGTGCCGGACAAGGTCACGCTCAAGTCGCCTAAGGATTTTCGTTTGATCGGCCATCAACTGCCGCGCGTCGACGTGCCGCCGAAAACCAACGGCACCGCGCAATTCACGCTCGACGTGACGTTTCCCGGCATGCTGGTCGCGCTGCTGCAGCGCCCGCCGCTCTTCGGCGCGACGGTCAAGTCGTTCGATGCGTCGGCTGCGAAAGCGGTGCCGGGCGTCGTCTCGGTCGTACAGGTGCCGGGCGGCGTCGCGGTGGTTGCGAAGGGCTTCTGGGCGGCGAAGCAGGGCCGCGACGCCTTGAAGATCGAATGGGACGATTCGAAGGCCGAAAAGCGCAGCTCGGACGCGATCATGACCGAGTACCGGCAACTCGCCGAGCAACCCGGCGCATCTGCCCGCAAGGAAGGCGATGCGACACAGGCGCTCGCGGGCGCGGCGAAGAAGATTTCCGCCACTTACTCGTTCCCGTATCTCGCTCATGCCCCGATGGAGCCGCTCGACGCCGTCGTCAAGCTCACTGCTGACAGTTGCGAGATCTGGGCTGGCGACCAGTTCCAGACGGTCGACCAGGGCAACGCCGCGCGTACGGCCGGGCTCGATCCGCAGCAGGTGAAGATTCACACGCTGTATGCGGGTGGCAGCTTCGGGCGGCGCGCGAACACCCAGTCCGACTATATCGTCGAGGCCGTGTCGATCGCGAAGGCGCTGGG
>NZ_DASRSY010000072.1:0-3781 GCF_035656215.1 Paraburkholderia sp. | reverse complement strand
GTGAAGACCGATCAGTACATCACCGTGCCGAAGGGCATGGGCGACAAGGCGAAGCCGCAGATCGAACAAATCGATCCGCTGATCGCCCCGATCGCGAACGGTCAGCAGGTCGGCACGGCGAAGCTCGTGGCCGACGGCAAGGTGCTGGCGCAATTCCCGATCGTCGCATTGCAAGCCGTGCCGCAAGCCGGCGTGGTCGGCCGTGTGTGGGATTCGCTGATGCTGATGTTCAACAAGAAGAAATAAGAGTCCGATTGCGATGACTGCTGTTTCCGATGTTTCGCTCGACCCGATCGTTTATCTGAACGGCGAGCTGGTGGCTTTGTCCGAAGCGCGCGTGCCGGTTCTCGACCGCGGCTTTATTTTCGGCGACGGGATTTACGAAGTCGCACCGTTGTACGCCCATGCGGGTGGCCGTACTGCGTTTCGCTTCGGGCATCATCTGGCGCGCCTCGGGCGTTCGTTGGACAGGATCGGCATTGTCAATCCGTTCGACGCCGCCGGTTGGTGCGAGCTGATCGAGCGCGTGGTCGCGGCCAATGAAGCGGACGCAAGCCTGCCCCCCGATCAGGATGCGATTGCCTACGTGCAGATCACACGGGGCGTCGCAAAGCGCGGTCACGCGTTCCCGGCCGGCATCCAGCCGACCGTGTTCGTGATGGTCACGCCGCTGAACCTGCCGGACGCCGCACAGCGCGCGCAGGGCGTGCGCTGTGTCACCGCTGAAGACCGTCGCTGGCTCAATTGCGACATCAAATCGGTGTCGTTGCTTGGCAATGTTCTGATGGCTCAGTACGCGGCCGAAAACGATGCGTTCGAGACGATCCAGTTTCGCGACGGCATGCTGACCGAAGGTTCGTCGTCGAATATCTGGATGGCGAAGGACGGTGTGTTGTACGCGCCGCCGCGCAGTCACAAGATTCTCGAGGGGATTCGCTACGGTCTGATCGAGGAGTTGACGAGCGAATGCGGCATTCGCTTCGAAGCGCGCGAGATCGCCGAAGCAGAGTTGCGTGCGGCGGACGAGATTCTGGTCAGTTCCGCCACCAAGGAAGTGCTGCCGGTCACGCAACTCGACGGTCAGCCGGTTGGCGACGGCAAGCCGGGCACGGTGTTTGCGGCGTTGTACGCGGCCTATCAGCGTGCCAAGGCCAAGGAAGCGCAAGAGGCGCAGCAAGGAGTAGAGAATGAGCCCCGAGAAAGAATCATTGCTTGAGTTTCCGTGCGATTTTCCCATCAAGATTATGGGCAAGTCGCATCCCGAGTTCGCCGAGACGATTGTCACGGTGGTTCGGCAGTTTGATAACGAAGTCGACCCTGCTCGCGTGGAAACGCGGCCGTCCAGCGGCGGCAATTACACCGGTTTGACGGTTACGGTGCGCGCCACGAGCCAGGCGCAGCTCGACGATATCTATCGCGCGCTCACCGGTCATCCGATGGTTAAGGTGGTGCTTTAAAGCACTGTCCGAGCAGGCGCTGGCGTCGACTTTGGCGCCCGCACTGCAAGCTGTGCCAACGATGCCTCGTATTACGGCGTGACGCGCAATGCGTCCGCCGCCAGATCGGCGCTTGCGGCAGGCCCTGCCTCGCAAGCCCGCTCGAAAAGCAGCTTGAACCGTCCCACTTCTTCGAATACCCAATCGCGGAACGCCTTGACTCGTGCGGTTTCGAGCATCTGCGGCGGACAGATGAAGTAGTACTGCCACGGGCTCGGTCCATCCACATCGAATAGCCGCACAAGACGGCCTGCTGCGATCTCGTGCATTGCCAGCGAACGGCGCGTGAGCGCAATCCCCTGGCCGTCGATGGCCGCCTGCAGCAGATTCGACGAATCCTGATACAGCACGCCGCGCTTCGGCTCTTGCCAGTCGGTGAGGCCGGCGGCGTCGAACCACGGGCGCCAGAGTTCGTCATCCGAACGCAGCAGCGGAACCTTGGCCAGATCGGCCGGCGTTTGCGGCAGCTTGCCCTCGTTGAAATTCGGCGCGCAGGCCGGAAAGAAGATCTCCTCCAGCAGCAACTCCGCGTGCAGCCCCGAATATTTGCCGTAGCCGAAGCGGATGGCCACGTCGACGTCGTCGCGCGCGAAGTCCGTGAGTGCGTTGGTGGACAGCAGTTCGAGATCCCACTGGGGATGCGCCTCGATAAAACTGCCGATGCGCGGCGTCACCCAGCGCGCCGCAAACGAGGACAGCATGGAAACGACAAGGCGCCGCTCGCGGTCGCCGGCGCGGATTTCGAGGGTGGCATCGGCAAGCGCCATCAGCGCGGTGCGTACGCGCGTGGCATAGCGGCGGCCCGTGTCCGTGAGCCGCACGCGCTTGCCGTCGCGGGCGAATAGCGTGACACCCAGTTCGGCCTCCAGCGCGCGAATCTGGTGACTGACGGCGCCGTGCGTGACGAAAAGTTCGTCCGCCGCACGCGAGAAGCTCTCGTGGCGGGCGGCGGCTTCGAACGCCTTGACCGCGTTCAGCGGAGGTAATTGCCGGAGGTCCATCGCAATATTTCTCACATAGAGGTGAAAATAGATCGTTTTGCGTAAACCCTTGCTACGCCTAGGATTGTAGTCACGAAACGAATTTTGGCGAGGGCATCATGCGAGAAATTTCCTCTAGTATCGCTTTTGAAATCCGCAACGGCGAAACCATTCCTATGAAGGTAGCACGCAGCACCAAGCTGGTCGTGCACGGCGGCGCGGTGTGGGTCACGCGCAGCGACGATACGGAAGACTACTGGCTGCAACCCGGCCATACGCTGCGGCTGCGGCGTGGCGAACGGCTGTGGTTGAGCGCCGAAGGCAGCACGCAGGCGAAGGTCGCGTTTTCGGTGCCGACGCGCTGCGATGAACGCGCGCTGAACTGGTTCGCGCGGGTCACAGAACGGCTGGCCGCCCGCATGCGTGGGGGCTGGCGCACGGTTTGAGCGCGGGCGGGCGCTGCTTCCTGAAGTAGCCGGTTCCGGCGGGGATTCCCAGATTTCGGTAAACTGTCGGGATCATGTGCGCCGCCCCGGTTTCCCCGTCTCCCTTGCCCGCCACGGCGCCGCTTACGCTGCGCTGGCTCCGCAACGAACCTTATGAAGCCAGTTTCGAAGCGATGCGCCAGTTCACCGACGAGCGTACCGCCGATACATCCGACGAAATCTGGCTGGTCGAACATCGCCCCGTATTCACGCTCGGCCAGGCCGGCGACCCGGCGCATCTGTTGGCCGCCGACAGCGGCATTCCGCTTGTCAAGGTCGACCGGGGGGGGCAGATCACGTATCACGGACCCGGACAGGTGGTTGCCTACCTGCTGCTGGACCTGCGCCGACGCAAGCTGATGGTGCGCGAGATGGTCACGCGGATCGAGCAGGCCGTGATCGATACCCTCGCGGCGTATAATCTCGGCGGGGAACGCAAGGCGGGCGCCCCTGGTATCTACGTGACGCCCGGGCCGGACGCCGGGTTGCATGCCGGTGCCAAGATCGCCGCGCTGGGTCTGAAAATCCGCAACGGCTGCAGCTATCACGGCGTGAGTCTGAATGTGAACATGGACTTGCGGCCGTTTCTGGCCATCAACCCATGCGGCTACGCGGGGCTCGAAACAGTCGATATGGCAACGCTGGGCGTTGCCGCAGGCTGGGACGACGTGGCCCGTACCTTTGCAGCATGCCTCACCGCAAACCTCGACGGCAGTCCCGCGGCCGTCGCCCAACCGCAGGCCGGTGCTCTCACCGCCTGACTGGACCGAACGAATGACTGACGTTACCGCGAACCTCGCAGCTTCTCCTGTTCCTGATG
>NZ_DASRSY010000071.1:0-12963 GCF_035656215.1 Paraburkholderia sp. | reverse complement strand
ATGAGGTGGCAAATGAGGTGGCGAACAAGGCGGGCTATAAAGAGCCGCTCCACTTCACCGACTGCGATTTCGAAGGCGCCGATCTATCGCGACTCGATCTGCGCGGCGCCGAATTTCATCGTTGCACGATCGTCGAGACGTCGTTTTTCGGCGCGACGTTGTCGCACACCCGCTGGGTCCGTTGTCGTGGCCGCGAGGCGGATTTCGCGTCGGCTGATCTGGTCGACGCGGCGTTTCAGTCGTGCGATCTGAACAATACCAGCTGGCGGCGCGCCAAGCTTGCCTCGGCCTCGTTTCACAGCTGCAAGCTGACCGGCGCCAATTTCGAAGCATGCACGTCGCTCGGTTTGAGCTTCGTCGAAACCTTGCTGGTGGGCGCGCATTTGCGCGGCCTGTCGTTTCGCAAGACCACGCTCCAGCAACTCGATTTCTCCGACGCCGATCTCGCCGCAGTCGATTTCCGCGAGGCGATCTTCGATGGCGGCAGTCTGAAGGATGCCCATCTGAAGGGCGCGCGCTTTGACGGCGCGGACCTGCGCGAGGCTGACCTGAGCGGCGTGCGGCTCGTCGATGCAGCGCTTTTCAAAGGCGCGACGATTTCGCATCAGCAGGCGGCGGTGCTCGTGACCGAACTGGGGTTGCGAGTCATGTGACCGCGATTTCTAGCTGGCCGATTTTTAGCCATTCGGCCAGCTTGAACGAATGGCTGCATCTATTTATCATCCGATTTATCGATTAACTAAAAGCGGCCGATTTTCGACCACGCAATTTGTCGGTTGATTTGAAGATTTTTTAAGGTATTCGCTATTCGCGAATTTGTTGTGAGGAGACGCAATTGTCTATTCGCGTCGCTCATTATCTGCTAATGCGTGGGTATGGTGCGTTGGCGCACTAAAGGTTCGCAATGCGTAAAGCGTCAAAATCATACCGGGCGCGGTTAGCGGAAATCGGCCACGGGGCTTTCGTCAGTCTTTTTCAGTGGCGTACGGTAGATGTTTGATCCATAAGGGCTTGCGAACGATTCATGGGGTTTTAGACTCGCCGTTTCAATGGCGTGTTATCTGGAGTAGATAAGGGTATTTACCCCGCTTATTCCCGGTATTCTTCTTCACGTAATGCGGATTCCGTGCGCCGCGTCACATTAATTGCGCAATTAATAGATTGCACTTGTAAAAGCGGGTTGTTAGATTCAGTTCTGGCGCATGGTGAACCGGTCCTTTGCCGATATGCGCCGAACCCCCGTTAGCCCGGCCTCGTGCCGGGCTTTTTTTTTCTGCCCGGTCGTTGCCGATTCAATCCTGAGTCATTGCGGTTTCACACGTGGGGCGGATCATGAAAAGTTACTTTTTTTTACCGCCGGTCATGACCTGGTTGATCATTTTTCTCGGCATCTGGCCGATTGCGCTCGGTGTGCTGTTCGCCTTCGCCGCGCGTGTCGATCCGCGCTCCGGACGCTGGCGTCGCCGCTAGTTCGAGCGGCGCAGCACCCTGCGTTGCTACGTTACCTTCACTGCTTGCAGCGAACCACCATCGACCGGTTCTTTACATTCGCGCCGAAAATCCCACCGACCGAGCCACCCGAGGTGGCGCCGTTGTCGACGTCCTTCGAAACGACGTCGTAGCCATAGTTGCCGCAGACTTCGCCGGCGCGCTTGTAGCACTCGGCCCAACTGGAGCTGGCGTCACTGCCGCTGCAATTGATCGCAAAGCCCGTGTCGCCGCTCGGCAGGTAGGTCATCGTAGTGGTGCTCGAGCAGCCACTGAGGCTGCCGAGCGTAAGCAGCCCGAGGCTGATCGCCGCGGCCGTCGCGGCGGACGCAATTGCGCTCTTCATTGCAGATTCCTTACAGATGGGGGAAGACGTGGCGCGAGGCCACGTCATGCATAGGATTGAGCGTTTTATAGCATGCCCGGTTCCCTCGACTGCGCATGCAGGGCGCGTGCCAGACCGCGGGAAGTGGGCACAGAAGCAACGCCCTGACTCGCGTTCGACCAACAGGCTAGCGCGGCGGCAGCGCCCGCGACGGGTCGATCGAGCGGCCCTGATAGCGCAGTTCGAAGTGCAGCATGACGCGATCGGTGTCGGTGTCGCCCATTTCGGCGATCTTGTCGCCGCGGGCGATCGACTGACCTTCTTTCACGAGCAGCACGCGGTTGTGCGCGTAGGCAGTCAGGTAATCGGCATTGTGCTTGATGATCAGCAGGTTACCGTAACCGCGCAAGCCGTTGCCCGCATAGACCACCGTGCCGGACGCCGCTGCGACCACCGGGGTGCCCGCCGCTGCCGAAATATCGATGCCCTTCGAATTGGAGCCGTCGAAACGCCGGATCACCGTGCCGTCAGCCGGCCACACCAGCGAGATCGTCGAAGCCGGCGCGGACGTCGGCGCGCTATCGGCCGGGGCCGAACGCGGCGCGGCCGAAGCGCTTGCGCTTCCTGAGCCGCTGCTGCGTATTGCGCCACCTGAGGCGCCGCCTGTGGACCCGCCCGGCGGCGTGACGCGCAGCACCTGCCCGACCTCGAGGCTGTCCGGGTTGGTCAGATTGTTCCAGCGCACGATGCTTTGCACCGACTGCCGGTTGCTACGTGCGATCTTCGACAGCGTATCGCCCCGTTCAACGCGGTAAAAGCCTGGCCCCACCGGAGCGGACCCGCAGGCGGCGAGCACCGCCAGCAAAGACGCGCAGGCAAACCGTTTCATCATTCTTGTTGTGAGCATTGGACCTCGCAAAGCGCTGCCACGCGCCGATCCCGATCACGCGGCAGGTAGATGCAAAGCGTCCGATTCTAACGGTTTTGCGCTGCAGCATCCGAAAAACGGACGCAGAGGTGGACACGAACGACGGGAACGCGGCGAAACGCCACGTAACCCATCACGTCGCGGTGAGCGGAAAACCTGCAATTAGCGCAGCTTGCTGACACCGATGCGCAGTGCGGCCGTCTCGGTTTGCCCAGGTTCGAGCCAGCGCAGTCCCATGCCGTTGTGAATCGCGTCCGGCAGACCCAGCCATGGCTCGACGCAGTAGAAGTTCGAGTCCGCGGCCTCGGTCCATGTCGTTACCGCGTACCAGGGCACCGAGTCCGGCCGTTGCAGATCGATCGTGATGAGCCGGTTAAGGCCGGGCGCGACGAGGCGCACGGGCTGATCCGGCGCACCGACGAGACAATGGAAGCGGTCGAGAATGCGCGCCTCGTCGAGCGTGTAGCGCGCCGCGCCTGGCTCGGCCGCGCTGATCGAGCCGTCGGCCTGCTGATAGCAGCGTTCGGTGCGCGGCAGTTCCAGCGAGGTTTCGGCGCGCTGCGTGTGCGGCAGCGTGAAATAGAAGTGATGACCGGCGTAGTAAGGCAGCCGCGTGTCGCCCGTATTGGTGGTGCTCAGCGTGACTTCCAGCGTATGCGTATCGACGAGCCGGTACGCCGCTTCGAAACGGAAGCCGAACGGATAGCCGACGCGTGTCGCGTCGCTGTTGGTGAGGGTCATGCGCAAGCCGGCGCCGTGCAAGTCGGCTTGGGCTTCGAAGGGCAGGTCACGCGCAAAACCATGCATCGGCAATTCGCGCACTGTGCCCTGTGCGTCACGCCAGTAGCCGATTTTGCCGTCGACGCGATGCCGGCCGAGAAACGGAAACAGCAGCGGGTTGCCGCCGCGGATCCTGGCGGGCTGGCTCCAGTCGGCGTTCTCGGGCCAATGAATCACCTCTTCGCCGTCGATGGTCCACGATAGAAGACGGCCACCGGCTTGCGGCGCGATACGGAGCACGGAGGTGTCCTGGGCAATCTCGAGAATGTCCTGTTGCGGGGAGAGGGGCATGGTCGATGGGCTGGTTGATAAAGGTTTGAATATGAGTTCGAGCGTGAGCGCATGATTCAGATGCGAGCTACGCGTGAGTCGAACGTGGCTCGAACGCGGGTTGGGAACGGTAGAGCGCGCCGCATGGCAACTCGCGAGAGAACGATTTTGCGCTGCTTTGCGCTACGGGGAAACCCTTCTGGGGAAATTGCGGGTGTCGGAGAAGCACTATCTTTACCGATAATCCACGGACTGCCCGGTAACTTCAAAGACCGGGCGAGATCGGCTCAGGAGGCTTCATGGATCTCGCAATGGCAATGGGTGTGGCGCTGTTGGGCATGTTCGCGGTAAGCACTGTCTACTTCTTCTACAAGCTCGAGCGTTAATCCAGTCGTCTGCGTCACCATTTGCTGGGCCGTCAACGCGGACCTGGCATGAGCCTCGCGCTTCCAGCGCAAGAATTACTCCTGATGGCAGGGCAGGGCAGCGGCCCGCGGCGCGCTGTTTCTCTTTCTGCGGCGTAACAACGGTTTCCAGTTGTGACGCAGCGCATCAATATTTCCCCGAATGCGGTTCAAACGCTTGGCGCTGACTTTGCAGCCAGGCATAATCGGTGCGCTTTGACGCGTCGTGTATTTCCTATTGCGGCGCGCTGTTCCCCGACATTTTCCTTACAAGGACCGCCGCGTGAACCTGTCGTTTCTGATTTTCCTGAGCGTGCTGCAAGGCGTCACCGAACTGTTCCCTGTCAGCAGTCTTGGCCATACGCTGCTTGTGCCCGCATTGTTCGGTATGCATATCGACAAGCATGCGCCGCAGTTGCTGCCGTTCCTCGTCGCATTGCACCTCGGTACGGCGTTCGCGCTGCTGTGGTACTTCCGCAAGCGCTGGTGTGCGCTGGTGCGCGGCTTCCTCGCTTCGTTCGGCGGTCGTCGCAATGACGATGCGCACATGATGTGGGCGCTCATCATCGGTACGATTCCGGCGGGTCTCGTCGGCCTGATCCTTGAGAAGCGGCTCGAGCGAATTTTCCACGATCTGCGCATCGTGGCGATCGCATTGATCGTGAACGGCGTGCTGCTGTGGTTCGGCGATCGTCTGCAGCGCTCGCGTGCGCATCAGCCGCCGGAGAAGCTGACCTTTCGCCAGGCGTTTTTCGTCGGCCTCGCGCAGATCGGCGCATTGATTCCGGGCTTTTCGCGCAGCGGACTGACGATGATTGCCGGCAATGCGGCCGGTCTCACGACTGAGAAGGCGGCGGAGTTTTCGTTCCTGCTCGGCACGCCGATCATCTTTGCGGCCGGCGTGCTCGAATTGCCGAAGCTGTTCCATGCGCCGGGCCAGCTCGCCGATGCATTGCTCGGCGGCGTGCTGACCGCAATCGCCGCCTATCTCAGCGTGCGTTTTCTGATGCGCTATTTCGAAGGCCGCGGACGTCTGGCTTCATTCGGTGTGTACTGCGTGATCGCGGGAATCCTGTTCCTCGGCTGGTTTATTTTGCATCCGCAGCCGGTCTGATTGCGCTCGATGTGCCCGCTGCTGCCCGCTAAGTGCTGACGGGCGACTGGCGAGCAAGAAGTGATCGGTTATAATCCGGGCCCGGCTCAACCTGTCGGGCCCGTTTTGTTTTGTGGCGAGGTGGTTTGACTGCCGGTCGGCGTTGCCGCGCTGCGGATCAGATTTCCAAGCCCCGGCCCGGTTCAGTTAGAATTTCGGTATCCCACGAACCCTGTGGCAGCGATATTGCACAGGTTCCAATGCCCGATACGGGTTCTCATTGCGGGCGATGCACGTTGTACACGTTCGTGTAGCATCGCCTCACGTCAATACGGCAGTAGCTCAGCTGGATAGAGCATCGGCCTTCTAAGCCGAGGGTGGGGGGTTCGAGTCCCTCCTGCCGTACTTCAAATACCTGGCGCCGCGCATTGAAGCTTCAAAGCTGCGATGCGCGCCTGGCCGTTTACTCTGCCGGCTGTACGTCGATAGAATCGACCCGGTTCGGATAGAACGCCAGATGCTGGGCGATCTCTTTCACCGCCACGTAGGGCGACTCGTAGGTCCAGACCGCATTCACGGTCCGCTCGCCGCCAATCGGAATGCTGTAGTACGCGCAATCGCCCTTGTACGGGCAGTAGGTCGCGTGATCAGTGCGTTCCAGCAGCGTCATCTCGACGTCATTGCGCGGAATGTAATACACCGGCGGATACGACGCTTCACGCAGCACCAGCGCATTGCGTGTATCGGCGATCACGCGGCCGGCCACCGTGACCACCACACGGGCTGTGTCCGGCTCGACCGTGATCGGATGATCGGGGCCGGGGACCTTGATGGTTTTTTCAGTCATGCTGTCGAACTCCTGGATGAGTGGGCAAGCCTGCAACACGTCGCTAAGGGTTTCGAGCCGCCATCGGCGGGAATAATCGCGCCCTGCGTCGAAGCATACGCCGGTCATGAAACGCAGTGTGTCGCTGCTCGCGTCTTTCACGAGTTCCGTGCGTCGTCGGTTAGCGCGTGTGACGAACACAAAAAAGGGCAGCCGAAGCTGCCCCGTCAAAGTCTCACCGTCAGGCGGACTGTTGCTTACTGATGTTCCCGGTCCGCAGTTCTGTCGCGGATCGGTTAACGTCGCTCGTCACATGCTGAGCGCTTGTAACCGTCCGCTCATCACCTACCGCTTACTGCCTGATGTTCAGCGCGGCCGTCAGGTCGCCCATCGGCTTGCTGCCGTTGCTGACCAGCGCAGCATCACGCGTGGCGATGCCCGGCAGCGTCGGCAGCGAAAAGCGGTGCGTGATGAAGCGCAGAATCGACGTCGTGTCGTATTGCGTGTGATCGACGAAACCCTTCTTCGCGTACGGCGAGATAATGAGTGCCGGAATCCGCGTGCCCGGACCCCAACGGTCGGCCTTCGGCGGCGCCACGTGATCCCAGAAGCCGCCGTTTTCGTCATACGTCACGACCACCAGCATGTTGTTCCACTGCGGGCTTTTTTGCAGATGTGAGATCACGTCGGCAATGTGCTGGTCGCCTGAGGCGACGTCGGTGTAACCCGCGTGCTCGTTCAGGTTGCCCTGCGGCTTGTAGAACGACACTTGCGGCAGCGTGCCGGTATCGATCGCCTTGATGAACTCGGCGCCGGCCAGACCGCCGTCGAGCAAATGCTGCGTACGGTTCGCGGAGCCCGGTGCGAGATCGGCGAAGTAGTTGAACGGCTGGTGATGCGGCTGGAAGTTCGGCGCCGTCAGATTTGCGCCGTAGATCACGTTCGACGTGCCGTTTTGCGCCGCCGACACCGCCGCGCCCCACGCGCCGCCGTACCACGCCCACGACACCTTCGCGGCATTCAGCAGATCGCCGATGTGCTGTTGTGTCTGGGCCGGCAGCGTGGTGGCCTGGGTCGGATCGGCAAGATTCGCATCGCCGCCCGACGCTGCCTTGTTGCCGCTCGGCTGATACGGCGGCTGCATCGTGTTGATCGCGTAGAAGTCAGGCGTCAGGTTGCCCGAGAGCACGTATTTCGGCGGCCCGCTTAACGCCGAAGCCGGCGAGTTGGTCGCGACCTTCAGCGTGACGCCGTCGTTTTCAACCGACGAGATCGAGGCCGCTGCCGGGCTCTTATCCGCATTCGGATAAGTCGGCGTGCACGCGCAAACCAGCCACTGGTGATTCAGGAACGAGCCGCCGAATGCGCCCATGAAGAAGTTGTCGGCCAGCGTGTATTGCTGGGCGATCTTCCACAACGGCAGCTTGTCGGCATTGAGCGTGTAGTGGCCCATGACGAGGCCGCCGGAATCCGCCCACGCGGCGAACTTGTCGTTCTTGCCGTCATTGATCTGCATCTGGTTTTCATAGAAGCGGTGATACAGGTCACGCGTCGTGGCCGTGATCGGCGTGTTGAAACCCTTCGGATCGTCGATGGCGAACGGGCTGTTCGGCAGGTTGGCCGTCATCGCCTGCGTCACCACGGGCGTCACGCCGGTTTGTGTCAGACCGTTCCACACTTGCGGCAGCGTTGCGAGCGCTGTGCCGTTGCGGTCGACCTGCGTGGCACTCGCCGCCGTCACATTCTGCAGACCGTTGGCGCCTGGGAAGTTGCCGTACAGATTGTCGAAGCTGCGATTCTCCGCGTAGATCACCACGACCGTCTTGATCGAGGTGATATCCGGTTGCTGGGTGACATTGTCGCCGCCGCACGCATACAGACTCAACGCTGCTGCGATCGCGATAGGCATCGCGCAGATCAGTTTTTTGTTCATTTGGTATGTGTTCTCTCTCTCGCGTTGGGGACGGGCCGCGTGCATGACTTACACGGATGGCCGCGAACGAAAGTTTGAAGAGGGAATTTGACAGAAAGATGTAATTAATTACGAATTGCTTTGGTTTTGTTATTTTTGTCGGCTGTATGTCATTTAGCCGACATATCGATGAAATACGCTCGCGGACTTCAATATCGCAAACTCACATCATTCATATGCGGCCTGGTCTCACAGGGATTCGGAAAATGGCGGTTTTGCCGCAGGCGCGGCGGCGCGCGGGGGCGGCAGGCATGGGCGCGATGCTGGCGCTCGCATTCGCGGCAATGATCCTGACTCTGGCTGCGTGTGATGCAGGCTCGCCGGCCTCGGGGGGCACGGCACAGGCGAGCGGCAAGGCCGATGCAAGCGGTCAGGCGCAAGTGAATGCCAAGGCGGATCTGAATGCCAGCGGCAACGCGGGTGCCGAGTCTCAAACGAATGCGTCGTCTGCATCGGGACCCATGGCGGCCTCGACCATTAAAGTGGCCGGCCATGAAACCGGCCAGACCCGTGCACAAGTCTACGAATCCGTGCGGCAGATGACGGCGCTGGGCAAGCAGTTGTTCTTCGACGCGTCGCTGTCCGGCTCGGGCAAGCTGGCGTGCGCATCGTGCCACAGTCCCGATCACGGCTTTTCGCCGGCGAATTCGCTGTCGGTCCAACTGGGCGGCAACGACATGCACCGCATCGGCATGCGCGCCGCGCCGACGCTCAAATATCTGCAATCGGTGCCGGCGTTCGCCGAGCACTATCACGAGTCGGACGACGAAGGCGATGAAAGCGTGGATGCCGGGCCGACGGGCGGCTTGACGTGGGACGGCCGGGTCGACCGCGGTTCGGACCAGGCGCGCATTCCGCTGCTGTCGTCGTTCGAAATGGGCAGCACGCCGGCGAAGGTTGCGGCCGCGGTGAAGGCCGCGCCGTATGCCGACGCTTTCCGCGTCGCATTCGGCGAGCATATTTTCGATAGCGACGACGTCGCCTTCAAAGCCGTGCTGCAAGCGCTGGAAACCTTCGAGCAGACGCCCGAGCTTTTTTATCCGTACACCAGCAAGTACGACGCGTATCTGGCAGGCAAAGCACAACTGACCCAGGCAGAGCTGCGTGGTCTGCAACTATTCAACGACGAAAAGAAGGGCAATTGTGCGAGCTGTCACATCAGTCAGCGCACCATGGACGGCGCGCCGCCGCAGTTCAGCGACTTCGGTTTGATCGCGATTGGCGTGCCGCGCAACCGGGCGCAGGCGGTGAATCGCGATCCGCATTTCTATGACCTTGGCGCATGCGGGCCGGAGCGTACCGACCTGAAGGGCCGTGCCGAGTTTTGCGGCATCTTCCGCACGCCGACGCTGCGCAATGTCGCGTTGAAGAAAAGTTTCTTCCACAACGGCATTTATCACTCACTCGATCAGGCGGTGCGTTTTTATGCGCAGCGCGACACGAATCCGGAAAAATTCTATCCGGTCTCGAAGGGCAAAGTGCAGAAGTTCGACGATCTGCCGCAGCGTTACTGGGCCAATCTGAATACGGAGCCGCCGTTCGATCGCAAACCGGGCGACAAACCGGCGCTCGACGAGGCTGAAATCAAGGACGTGGTGGCGTTTTTGAATACGCTCACGGATGGGTATAAAGCGGGAGATAAAGCGGGAAAAAGCACGGCCGCGAATTGATCGCCAGACGATGGCTGCGCTGCCGGTTCAAGGCGGTATGTGTTGTCGTGGGCGTGGTCAGCTGCCCGCGCCGGCAATGATGTAATAACAGCCGACCAGCAGCAATGCAAACGACATCAGTAGGCACCCAAAGCCGGCGCGTGTCAGCAGATTCGGCCAGCGTGCGCGCGGGAGGCTATCCATTTGCACGATGCGCCGCGCGAGACCGGGATCGCAACTGATGGCGAACGGCACGAGCGCGACGCAAAAGATTGCGAGCGCGACGGCAAAGGTTTCGAGGGCAAACGAGATGTCCATAAGGCGGCGTTGGAAGCTTGATCGGCGCTGCAGCGCAACAGACCTATCTTAAGAAGATGTTTCATCAGTAGATATGAGACGTGTCCTAAAATGACGCGCAGCCGTCGTGGTAGTGCGTTTCCGCCAGGCGGGAATTGAACGCTGAGGCTGCTGCGGGCCGCTGTGGGTGGCATCGAGGCGGTCACTTCGGGGACGTCATGCTATGCTTTTGGGGTCCAGATCACGAGCCGCTACGAGCGCTCTCGAGACCGCCGAACTACTCTTTGAGGAGAACCCTTCATGTCGATGCGAACCCGTGTCCTGTTTCATCTGACCGTCGGTGGTCTGCTGCTTGGCGGCGCCATTGGCGCGCAAGCGGCAAACCTCGGTTTTCTGAACGACACGCCGATCAGCTACATGAAACAGCGCGATGTCGATTCGATCAAGAATGCCGTCTTCGCTGCCTTGAATGACAAGCAGGACGGCGAAAGCGCGAGCTGGGTCAACGAAGGCACCGGCAACAGCGTCAAGATCGACGCGACGATCACCATCGCCAGCACCGCGAAGGACGGCGAGCGCACCTGCCGCGACGTCGGCGTCGTACTGAATGCGAAAGGGCAGTCGATGAACCTGCGTCCGCAGTTCTGCAAACAGGGCAGTGGCAACTGGCAATTGCAGAAAAAGCACTGAGCATGCGGGCCGGTATGACGACGGGCGCCGGCTTGCCGTCGGTGCGGTCTGAAGCCGTGCGTCCTTGCGGCGCGATGCGGCGATGAGCGCGCGGGTCATCTCGTGCGGTGTCGTACTGCTCGACCCGGACGGTCGAGTATTGCTCGCGCACGCCACCGAAACCTCTCACTGGGACGTTCCGAAAGGGCACGGCGAAGAGGGTGAGGCGCCTCACGTCACGGCGTTGCGTGAGATGGTCGAGGAGACCGGCATCGTGATCGAGCCCGAGCGTTTGAAGGATCTCGGACTGTTCGTCTACCGGCGCGACAAAGATCTGCATCTGTTTGCGGCGCGTGCAACGGCCGACGAACTCGATCTGACGGTGTGCACCTGCACGTCGCTGTTTCCGCGCCGCTCGGACGGCACGCTGATTCCCGAAATGGACGCATATCGCTGGGCCGCGCCGGACGAAGTCGAGCGATACGCGAGCCGCAGTCTCACCCGGCTCTTTCAGACCACGCTTTCGCTCCTGGAACTGCATCGAACGCTATAGTGGCGGATGTGCCGTTTTCGCCGTTAAGCGCGGGCGGCAAAGGCCTTGGCACTCGTGCGGTTACTCCACGCGTTCAGTCGAGCGCGCGGTCGTTCGGATGCGCGAACAGCGCGCGGTTCTGCTCCGATAGCGGAAAATTCAAATTGATGCCTTGGGGCGGAATCGGCTGCGTGAACCACTGGTTATACAGACGCTCCGCGTCACCGGCAGTCTGGCCACGCGCGATCACGCCGTTCACGAGCGTGCGAAACGGCTCGTCGCCCTTGCGAAACATGCATGCGTAAACCTCATAGCCGAGCGGCGTGCCGGTCACCACGAAGTCTTCGGGGTGCGCGTCGGTCGACTTGAAACCGTACACGATCGGCTCGTCCATTACGAAGGCCACTGCCCGGTCTTCCTTGAGCGCGGCGAAGGCTTCCGGATGGTCGCGCGCGCTCGTGATACGCATGTTCAGATGTTTTTCCGTGTTCAGACGGCGCAGCAGGCGTTCGTCGGAGGTGCCGGCGGTTGTCACGACCGTCTTGCCGGCCAGATCCGGAAAATCCGTGATGCCGCTGTTTTTGCGGGCGAGCATGCGCACTGCGTACTGAAAGAAGCTGTCCGAGAAGGCAGCCACGTTTTCGCGTTCCACCGTATGCGTGGTCGAGCCGCATTCCAGATCGATCTGGTTGTTCAGCAACATCGGCGTGCGGTTCGACGAGGTCACCGTGATTTCGTGCACTTTCAGTTGCGGCAGGGCGAGCGTTTTCTTGATTTCGTCGACGATCTGCAGCGCGATGGTCTGGGAGTAGCCGACGGTGTGCTTGCCGTCGAAGTACGAGAAGGGAATCGACGCCTCACGCACGCCGAGCACGACCACGCCGTCGTCATGGATTTTCTTCAGCGTGCCGGAGAGTTCGTCCGCATGAGCGGGGCAGGCGAGCGCCGCCGCACCGAACGCGACCAACGCCACGAGTGCGCAACGCACGCTTTGTGCGATGCGCGGGGCGTGGGTTATGTACGGAGCAGGAATAGTACACGCGCGGCGCGCACCTCGTGCTGAGCCCCCGGCACTGGCCCCGCGGCAGGCTGCAACTTTCATCGGGTCTCCTGGACAGGCGCGTGCACCTATGCCGCGCCGTCGCTTGTCGATGGAACATGATGCAACAAAAACGGCGTGCATCCCGCTCACGAAATGCACGCCGTATTCAACTTCAGATGCGCTTCGCGCTGTAGCCGCTCCAGCTTACGCCGGCTTGCCCCAACTGTCGCGCAAACTGACGATGCGATTGAACACGGGCTTACCCGGTTTCGAATCGACGCGGTCGGCGACAAAATAGCCGTGGCGTTCGAACTGATAGCGCTGTTCCGGCAACGCGTCGCGCGCACCCGGTTCCAGGTAGGCGTTGACCACGCGCTTCGAATCCGGATTCAGCGCTTCGAGGAAGTCGCGGCCACCGGCGTCCGGTTGCGGTTCTTTGAACAGACGGTCGTAGATGCGCACTTCGGCCGGGCACGCGGTTGCCGCGCTGACCCAATGAATGTTGCCCTTGACCTTATAGGTGTTCGCGCCTTCGGTGCCCGATTTGCTGTCCGGGAAGTAATTGCAGTGAACCGCGACGATGTTGCCGTTCTCGTCTTTGTCCGCGCCGATGCACTCGATCACATAGCCGTAGCGCAGGCGCACCTTGTTGCCAGGGAACAGACGGAAATAACCCTTGCTCGGCACC
>NZ_DASRSY010000070.1:0-2602 GCF_035656215.1 Paraburkholderia sp. | reverse complement strand
CGGGCAGGGCGGGGGTGCTCATGGGTTTGTGGCGTGGCGAAGAGAAAGGGCGGTGTGAAGCGACGGCGGTCGGTATGCGGTCGCGGCGCGGATCGCGGTAGTCGGCCGATTGGCTAGTCTGGCTTTTAAACCGGCTCAACCAGAGCAGAAGAGCTGCGATAGTTCATACGATATCAAAACCGTCCGCGCCGCGATGCGATGACCCCACCGCCTACGCGTGCTTCTTACAAGCTGCAAGCACTTCGATGACATAACAACACTTACGTCAGTCTATTTTCTTACCGCCCTGGTTTCGCGCTAAGGTTCACCCACACGCATTTCGTCAGGTCATTCAAACAGCCTGCATTGACTGTCGTGCAAGGGTCCTATGTGGGCCCTTCACCTTGACTGTCGATTTGCGCGGCCTCAATGAGCAGCGTGCCGGTACTTTGCATCAGGCGTGGCGGTGTCGAAATATCCGCGAAAAGCGAGAACCCGTACGAGGAGACAATATGAAGAACGTATCCAGGTGGGCAATGGCCGTTGTGCCCGCAGCGTTGGCGTGCCATTTGGCGCATGCTCAATCGAGCGTGACGCTCTACGGTGTGATCGATGAAAGTGTGCGATATCTGACCCACGCAAACGCAGCCGGCGATTCGTCGATCGGGCTCGGCAACGGCGGCATGACCGAGAGCCGCTGGGGCATAAGGGGCGTCGAGGATCTGGGCGGCGGCTGGTCCACGTTCTTCAAGCTCGAAAACCGTTTCTACATGAATGGCGGGCAAAGCGATCCCACCTTGCCGTTCTTCAATGAGGCGCAAGTGGGAGTGCGTTCGGATTCCTATGGTCAGGTGATTTTCGGACGTCAGTACAACGTGATGATTGAGGGCATTACCATCGGCGGCTATGGCAGCAATCTCTGGATTCCGTACGATTTCAGCTTTCAGCCGGAAGTGACCATGACCGGTGGTATCTGGACCAGCAACCAGGTGCAGTATCAGGCGAAATATAACGGCTTCAATCTTGCCGCTGGCTACGCATTCGGCGGTAACGCGGGCAATTCGTACGGCAGCCAGGTCGGCTTGGCGCTTGCTTACGCACCGGGTGGCCCGTTCACCTTCGGCGGCGCGTATCAGGAGTCGAAAGATTCGGTCAACGGCGCAGCCGCGAAAGCGTGGACCTTCGGTGGGTCGTATACGTGGAACATGACCCGTTTCTCCGTCGGCTATATCGTCGATCAGAATGACGCCGGTTTTTCGAATTTCGCCAACGGGCCGTTCACCGCACCCGCGTTGGCCGCGCTCAAGTACACGGACTTTTCGCGGCGTCGCATGATCATGGGCGGCATCACGCAGCAGGTCGGCACCACGTGGCACTTCGCCGCGAACGTCTGGCGCACGTTGCAGGACGGCAAGACCGCCGCGCAGGACGGCTCGGCCTGGCAGTACCAACTGGTCGCCGACTACAACCTGTCAAAGCGCACCGATGTCTATCTGGAAGGCGATTACTCGCTCTACCGGGGCGACCTGATCGGCGCGCAGTTGCAGGGCGTCAACGGTGTCGGGCTTGGGCAGAAGGGTAGCCAGATCGGCCTGATGGCCGGTATACGGCATCAGTTCTAAGCCCTTACCAACTCCAGCGCGCGCCCAGATTGCCCTCCACGGTGCTGCGGTGCTCGCCGTTCACGTTCATGGTGTAACTCGCGGTGGCGAACACACTGCCGCGAGCGCTCAAATGCGCAATCAGGCCGATGCCGAACTGGGCGGCCGTAGCGGTGACATCGGTGGGAATCACGGTCGTGCCGGCAAAGGTCGCGCTATCGGTACCGTTGAAATAGCGCCACAGATTCGCGCGCAAATACGGTTGCCACTGCGCGCCCGCACCTTCGAAGCTGCCTTGCAGGCGTAGGCCGAGTCTGCCCACCAGGCCGTTCGCCGCGTGAAACGATACGTTCGAAATACCGTCGTTGAGATCGTTGATCGATGCGTGCTGCCAGATCAGTTGTGCTTGCGGTTCGAGACTGAGATTGGCGCGCAGTGGAATAGGCAAACCGGCTTCCAGCGAGGTCGTGACCGCATGTCCATGCGTGCTCGCACCGATGCCCTGATTCGACGATGGATCGAGCGTGAGCGAGCTGCCCATCGCGACCGCATCGGTGTACCAGCCGCCCGGACCGATATGCGTCCAGTAAACGCCTGCGCTGTATGCATTGATCGACAGCCGCCCAGCCGACAGATCGGGGAAACCGAGCGCGAAGCCGTTCACGTCGCCTTGCGCGCGGGCAAAGCCAATGAAGAAGCCATAGTGATTGCGATGACCGCTTGCGCTGCGATCCGCGTAGATATCGTGACCCACTTGTACGCCGGCCATCGTGCCGCTGAATTCGGGGTTGGCGGCCCCGCCGTTGCTCTGCGAGCTGTGCTCGCCCCAGACACGCGCCCATGCGGCGGCTAGCGGACCGCTTTCACTCAGTAGTGCCTGCTCGCCCTGGCGGTCATGGAAGGTGCCGATCTGCGCGATACCGAGTTCGCGCGTGAGAACCGGGACCTCGGCATAGACGGGCACCTCCATCCGGTAGAGTGGCGTTGCGGCGGCGGCTGCGGCTGCGGCGCCTGGCGTCGGC
>NZ_DASRSY010000069.1:0-39525 GCF_035656215.1 Paraburkholderia sp. | reverse complement strand
AAGCTTGCGTAATTCCCGTGATCGGTGAATGATCGAAAACCCGGCCTTGCCAGCGTCATCGTTGGCGAGGCCGTTGCACCTTGAATTCCTCCTATCGATCATGGCGACCATTACTCCTCTCGCAGTGCCCTGTCCGGTTGTCGAATCACTCGACGCCATCCTTCCCGAAGAACCGTTGCTGATGATGGGTGCTGGCCCCGTGCCGATTCCCGCCGCCGTCGCGAAGGCCAACACGGTGGTGATCAATCACCTGGGCGCCACGATGGTGAAGGTGATCGGTCAGGTGAAGACCATGGCACGCTACGTATTCCAGACGAATTCGAAATGGGTGCTCGGTGTCGCGGGGCCGGGTTCTGCCGCGATGGAAATGGCGATCTCCAATCTCGCATGGGAAGGCACGAGAGTGCTGAGCATCAGGAACGGCTTTTTCAGCGAGCGGATGGCGGAGATGGGACGGCGCGTCGGCGCGCGGGTGAGCACGCTGGACGTCACCGACCGGTCGGTTGCGAGCCTCGACCAGATCGCCGAGGCGATTCGCCGCGAGCGCCCGGAGATCGTGACGGTGGTGCAAGGTGAGACGTCGAACACGGTGTGGAATTACCACTTGAAGGACATTGCCGCGTTGGCAAAGGAAGCGGGCGCGCTGGTGATCGTCGACGCGGTGTGTACCTTGAGCACGATGCCTTTGGAGATGGACGCGTGGGGTATCGATGCGGTCATTACCGGCGGGCAGAAGGGCTTGTCGTCGATCCCTGGCGTTTCGTTGATCGCATTTTCCGACGCGGCCTGGGCGCGAGTGAAGGGGCGCACGGCGCCGAATGCGCATTGGTGTTTGGATGCTTCGCTCGCGGAGAATTTCTGGCACAACGCTGGATATCACTACACGGCGCCCGTGTCGGGCGTGCTGGCTTTGCACGAGGCTTTACGGCTGGTTTGCGCCGAGACGCTGGAGAAGCGCTTTGCGCGGCATCTGAAGTGTTCCGTGGCGTTGCAGGAAGGCATCACCGCATTGGGCTTGAACCTGTACGCCCCGCAAGCGTGTCGCCTGAATTCGGTCGTGGGTATCGAGGTGCCGGAAGGGCTGAGCCCTGGCGATATCTGTGGGCATATTTCGCGACAGCATCAGGTGGAGATTTCCGGCTCCTTTGGCTTGCCGATCGTGCGGATTGGTCAGATGGGCGAGCAATGCCGCGAGCACAATCTGTTCAGGACGCTGCACGCGCTGGGCCGCACGATGCTGGATCTGGGCGCGGCAGTGGATTTGCCGGCGGGCGTGGCGGCGTTGGAGAAGTCGTTGTCGGGGGGCGCGCGCGCAGTCGGGAGATAGCGTCGCGCAGTTGCGTCGGATTAAGGGGCGGCGCAGCATGCGCCGCCCGGCTGGAGGCCAAACTATCCGGTCATTTCAGGTAGAGCGCGGGTACCCACGACCCCTCACGCGACGAGAACTGCACCGTTTCGGTGGTCGTATTGCGAATACAGACGCCGATTTGCGGCGCGCCCGCTGCCACTTGTGAAGCGATATAGCTGCTGATGTCGTTGAGCCGCACCTTCGACTCGTTATTCATATAGATGGCGCCGATCTTTGTAGTCGTGCACGCCGCGGCCGTTGGCAGGTGGGTCGCGTCGTCCCAAGTCGTGGTCGCCGCGTAGAGTTGCAGCATGAAGGCGTTGGTATCCGTCACGTTTTGCCCTAGCGTTTCCAGATCGGAACTCGCGTAGGGATAGTCGTTGAGGTTGGCCGGCGTCGGGAACTTGAGCAGCACGATGGTGCCGGGCGCCGAGACGAGCGTGGCATCTGTCGGGTGTGCTACGCCGCTCGCATCCAGCCACACGTCAGCGCTCGCTTTCGAGTAGTAGGTTGGAATGCTCTTGGAGCAGGTCGAGCCCTGAATGGCGCCCATGTTCATGCAGGTGTCGATTATGTATTGCATCGAGTCGGTCTTCCAGGCGCTGATGAAATCGCCGTGCGCCGTGTACATGCCGCCCCACTGCGGCACCCATTGCCCATTCATCAGCATCGGATCCATCGACAGTTGCGCCGTCGACAAATCCGGATCCTGCCCAAGGCTGTACTGGACATTCATTTGCAGTTCAGGAATCTTGGCGGGATAGCCGCTCGGGCACGTGCCGTCGGTGTTCCGGTAGGCCATGTTCGAAATGCCGCTCGCCAGATTCGGCACCAGCGTCTTGCCGTCCCAGCAATCCGGGAAATGCACCGAGATGTCGAGTTGCGAATAGGTGCCGCTACTGTCGGTGACGACCGGGCAGTTGGTGGGCGCGACCGTGGTGTACGAGCCGCCGCGGCACAGGAAGTTGATATGCGGGTTCGGTGCGGTGCCCATGTGATTTCCTGCCAGCATTTCGAGCCCGGCCGGGATCGGCTGAACCTGGACCACCGGCTGATCGTTCCTGTAGTAGGTCTTCTGGAAATCCGGTACGACGATCCCCGAGGCCCGTTTCAACTGTGGCACCCAGTACGCGGACGGATCGGCGGCTGAATCGCAGGTCGTGACCTTGTTGCTGTTTAGCGAAGCGTAAGTGCTGTAGGCATCGGTGCCTGGATTGCCGAAGAAATCATGCACCATTGCCTGGCCGGGCTGCCCCGGGTGAATGATGGGATCATCCGGCAACGTATGCGAATACGTGCAGTTCACGTTGAATTCGTTGCCGGCATGCGCGGCGCCCGCCGCCAGCATGAGCACGATCCAGATCACGACGCGCACTTTCATAAACCACTCCTGACAGGTGAGTTGACTCGATGCCGAAGCTTGTCTTCGAATTTAATTGATTAGGAATGTTGAACGAATGGCCGGAAATAATGCCGTTCGTGACGAAGGAAATCGTAGGCGATCCGCAGAAAAAATGACAGCGCGATCGCAAACTTTATACCAATCGGATAAACCCCGTTTGTCGTTGTGTCGGCTGCGTTAGCTTGTTCCGGAAGATCCGTTGCCATTGTTCCAGATCATTGGACAATTTTCGTTTCGTGAGAGATTCGGATGGCGAATCAAAAGAATGAGTGGGCAACGGTTTCGGGCTGGGCTTCCGCGCCGGGGGATGTGTCAGTTGTCGTCGAGGACGTGATCGCCACGAATGGGCGACGCTCACGCAAGGCATGGCGAAATATTCGAGTCGCATATCGAGCGGTGCGTCTCCCAGCGCGATTGCCCGCTCTCTTCAAGGCGTGCGGAATCGCGGCGCTATCGACTGCGCAATTCCATTCAGCGATTTAGCTTGTCTAAAACTCAGGTCGCCGCAGGTGCATTCGGCGCCCGCACACTGCGCAGATACATCATCGTCGACAGCACGACCGCCATTGCGGAAGCCATCGCTGCAAACAGAAACACCGAGCCATAGCCGAACTCCCCAGCGATATACCCGGCCAACGGCCCGGTAATCCCCAGCGAGAGATCGAGAAACACGGAATAGGCTGACAAGGCCGCGCCACGGCTGGCGGGCGGCACGAGCCCCACGGCTTCAACGCCCAGGGCGGGGAACACCAGAGCAAACCCAAACCCGGTCAATGCCGCCCCAGCAAGGGCGATATGCGGCTCGGGCGCCAGCCACAACATCAACAGCCCGGCGCATTCAAACGAAAACGACGCAATCGCGACCCGGAATCCACCGTAAGCCTTGATCGTGTTGGCGAACAACAGGCGCGCGCCGATGAACAGCGTGCCGAAAACAGTCAACGACAAAGCCGCATTGGGCCAATGCCGCGCGGCATAAAACAACGTGATGAAAGTCGCAATCGACCCAAAGCCGGCCGAGCCCAGCGCCAGCCCGATTCCATGTGGCAGCACCCGCGTGAACACGCTCCGGTACGACATCCGCTCGCCATGCACGATCGGCACCGGCGCGATGGGCCGTGCCAGATAAAAACCGAGCGCCGCCAGCAGAATCACCAGAATGCCCAACGCGGCGAATCCGATTGTGTGCGCAATCGCCACGCCGAGCGGCGCGCCAATTGCGAGCGCGCCGTAAGTCGCGATGCCGTTCCACGAAATCACCCGGGCATTGTTGCTCGTACCTACCCGGCCAATGCCCCACAAAATTGCGCCGGTGCCGCACAGGCTTTCGCCGAAACCGAGCATGAGACGGCTACACACCAGCAATCCTAGGCTCAACACCGGCCAGCGCACGCACAACACGGCCAGCAGCAACAAAATCCCGCTCGCGCCGCAACCCAGCAAGCCGATCGACACCGTCCGCTTCGGCCCCAACGTGTCGGCCGAGCGGCCGGCCAGCGGCCGCGAAGCCAGCGTCGCCAGGTACTGCACGCTGATTGCCGCACCGGCCAGAACCGCGCTGTAACCCAGATCGTCATGGACGTAGCCAGGCAGCACGGCGAGCGGAATTCCGATCGTCAGGTAGCAAAGAAACGTGAAAAAGACGACCGGAATGATCTGCATGGTCGTCGAAAATTCGCTGCGAGGTGTCGCTGAGTCGGTGGACATGGGGAAAACGAGACTTGAAAACGGCGGAAAGGCGTGATTTTCCCATGGAACCGATTCTCTTGCAGGAGTTGCTTAATAGTTTTGGCGCCTGAATAACGGTGCCGGATCCCTACAGTGGTCGTTTCATCCGTTTTCACCCTGCGCGAGCGGTCCTCTCATGCGCTTCGGATGAAATGGCCATGATTGATGGTGGCGGTTATCATTCAATTTGTATAAAAATATGGCAAAACAGCCATATCAACATAAGCCAGCCGATCCTCAAAACCATCTCTATATCGTTTCGCGGATATGTCCCGCATGCGATCCCTGCTATGGGTTGTATTTATTGACGGTGATAGTTTTCGAATCATCATCGCAGCACGTCCCCACGGACCCAGAACATTGAGAGTAACGAGACATGACTGAGCCGATTCGCTTCTACCACCGCAACGCGATCCGTGAGATCAAGGATGCGCCCGTCACCCGCACCGTCTTGCAGTATTTGCGCGAAGACGTGCATTGCACCGGCACCAAGGAAGGGTGTGCCGAAGGCGACTGCGGCGCGTGCACGGTCGTGATCGGCGAGCGCAACGAGGCAGGCGGCGTCGACTTCAAGGCGGTCAACGCCTGCATCCAGTTCGTACCGACGCTGGACGGCAAAGCACTCTTCACCGTCGAAGACCTGCGTCAGCCGGACGGCTCGCTGCATCCGGTGCAGGAAGCGATGGTGGAGTGCCACGGTTCGCAGTGCGGTTTCTGTACGCCGGGGTTCGTGATGTCGATGTGGTCGCTTTACGAAAAGCACGGCCACGAGCATAGCTGCGCGAACAAGACCGTGCCGTCGCGCGACGCGATCAGCAACGCGCTGACCGGCAATCTGTGCCGTTGCACCGGCTATCGTCCGATCGTCGATGCCGCCGTGCGCATGTTCGAAGCCCCGGCGCCGAAAGCGCCCGTCAACGTCGAAGCGCTGTCGAAAACGCTCGCCACGCTCGAGCGCGCCGACACGTTCCACTACCAGCACGCCGGCCAGCAGTTCGCCGCGCCGCGCACCGTTGCCGCGCTCGCGAAAATCAAGGAAGCCGCACCGGCTACCCGTATTCTCGCCGGCAGCACGGACATCGGCTTGTGGGTCACGAAGATGATGCGTGAGCTGGGCAACATCGTCTACGTCGGCCAGATTGCCGAGCTGCAAAAGCTCGAAACCAATGGCGACTGGATCGAGATCGGCGCGGGCGTCAGCGTGGAAAAGGCGTACGGGGAAATCGCGAAGCAATATCCGGAACTCACCGAAATGTGGCAACGCTTTGCGTCGCTGCCGATCCGCAATGCCGGCACGCTCGGCGGCAACATCGCCAACGGCTCGCCGATCGGCGATTCGATGCCTGGCCTGATCGCGATCGGCGCGCATGTGATCGTGCGCGGCGGCGAGATCGAACGCGAAATGCCGCTCGAGGATCTGTACCTCGCGTACCAGAAGAAGGACATGGCGGAGCATGAGTTCGTCGTCGGGCTCAAGGTGCCGACCCGCATCGGCGCGCGCAAAAACCTGCAGTTCCGCACCTACAAGCTGTCGAAGCGTTTCGACTCGGACATCTCGGCCGTGTGCGCCGCGTTCTCTTTCATCGCCGACGGCAACGTGATTCGTGAGCCGCGTATCGCGTTCGGCGGCATGGCCGCCACCTCGAAGCGCGCGACGCACGCTGAAGCCGTGCTGCGCGACGCCGAATGGCACGAAGCTACCGCGCAGGCCGCGATGCTCGCGCTCGGCAACGACTACGCGCCGCTTAGCGATATGCGCGCGACCAGCAATTACCGTCTTGAAGCGGCGAAGAACACGTTGTACCGCTTCTGGCTCGAAACGCGTCCGAACAATCCGCTGCCCAAGAGCGCACTGGATGTTCGTGCAGTTGCCGCTGCCTGCGCCCCGGCCGGCGCGAGCGCCTGAGACGCCAAGAATACGGAGAACACAGAATGAATCAGCACGCCGAACCGTTCCTGAAAGACCTTCAGGATCTCGACGACTTTACCCAGGTCCACGTCTCACGTCCGCACGAGTCTGCGCATTTGCACGTGAGCGGCCGCGCTACTTACACGGACGACATCCCGACGCTCGCCGGCACGCTGCACGCCGCGCTCGGCCTGTCGCCGAAAGCGCACGCGAAGATCGTCTCGATGTCGCTCGACAAAGTGCGCGCCACGCCCGGCGTGGTCGCGATCTTCACCGCTGAGGATTTCCCCGGCGTCAACGACGTGGGCCCGATCATCCACGGCGACGATCCGATTCTCGCGGACGGCCTCGTGCAATACGTCGGCCAGCCGATGTTCATCGTGGTCGCGATCTCGCACGAAACCGCGCGTCTGGCTGCGCGTCGCGCCGAAGTTGTCTACGAAGAGTTGCCCGCGATTCTCACCGCACAACAGGCCCGCGCCGCGAATCAACACGTCTTGCCGCCGATGAAACTCGCGCGCGGCGAAGCCGGCACGAAAATCGCCCGTGCGGCGCATCGCGAAGCCGGCGAGATGCTGCTCGGCGGCCAGGAACAGTTCTACCTGGAAGGCCAGATTTCGTACGCGGTGCCGAAGGACGACGACGGCATGCACGTCTACTGTTCGACGCAGCACCCGACCGAAATGCAGCACATGGTCGCGCACGCGTTGGGTGTGGCGTCGCACAACGTGCTGATCGAATGCCGCCGCATGGGCGGCGGCTTTGGCGGCAAGGAATCGCAATCGGGTCTGTTCGCCTGCTGCGCGGCGCTGGCCGCATGGAAGCTGCTGTGCCCGGTGAAACTGCGTCCGGACCGCGACGACGACATGATGGTCACCGGCAAGCGTCACGACTTCCACTACACCTATGAAGTGGGCTACGACGACAAGGGTGTGATCGACGGCGTGACGGTCGACATGACTTCGCGTTGCGGCTTCTCCGCCGATCTGTCCGGTCCGGTGATGACGCGTGCGCTGTGCCACTTCGACAACGCGTACTGGTTGTCCGACGTGACGATCGACGGCTTCTGCGGCAAGACCAATACGCAATCGAATACCGCGTTCCGCGGCTTCGGCGGTCCGCAAGGCGCGTTCGCGATCGAGTACATCATGGACAACGTCGCGCGTTCGGTCGGCGAGGATTCGCTCGACGTGCGCCGTCGCAATCTGTATGGCAAGACTGAGCGTAACCAGACGCCGTACGGTCAGGTGGTCGAAGACAACGTCATT
Source organism: Paraburkholderia sp. (assembly GCF_035656215.1). GTDB lineage: Bacteria > Pseudomonadota > Gammaproteobacteria > Burkholderiales > Burkholderiaceae > Paraburkholderia. Next base: position 31,870 of record NZ_DASRSY010000069.1, on the reverse strand, counting down.
CACGAACTGATCGACGAGCTCGAAGCGACCAGCGAATATCGCGCGCGCCGTGCGGCGATCAACGAGTTCAATTCGAATAACGAAGTACTGAAGAAGGGTATGGCGCTGACGCCTGTCAAGTTCGGCATCGCGTTCAACGTGACCCACTTCAACCAGGCCGGCGCGCTGGTACACATCTATACCGACGGTTCGGTGCTGGTGAATCACGGCGGCACCGAAATGGGCCAGGGTTTGAACACGAAGGTGGCGCAGGTCGTCGCACATGAACTGGGCATCGGCTTTAACCGCATCCGTGTCACCGCAACGGACACGAGCAAGATCGCCAATACGTCGGCGACCGCTGCATCGACCGGTTCGGACCTGAACGGCAAAGCGGCACAAGATGCCGCGCGGCAGTTGCGCGAACGTCTGTCGGCTTTCGCTGCGGAGCGCTTCGGCGCGGGTCAGGTGAGCGCCTCGGAAGTGCGTTTCGTGCACGATCGCGTGGTGGTCGGCGAGATGATCGTGCCGTTCGAAGAAGTGATCGCGAAGGCCTACGTTGCGCGTATCCAGTTGTGGTCGGACGGTTTCTACGCGACGCCGAAGCTCTACTGGGATCAATCGAAGCTGCAAGGCCGGCCGTTCTACTACTATTCGTACGGCGCGGCCGTGTCGGAAGTGGTGATCGATACGCTGACCGGCGAAATGCGCGTGCTGCGCGCGGACGCCTCGCATGACGTGGGCGCGTCGCTGAATCCGGCGCTCGACGTCGGCCAGGTGGAAGGCGCATTCATCCAGGGCATGGGTTGGCTTACGACCGAAGAACTGTGGTGGAACACCGGCGGCAAGCTGATGACGCACGCACCGTCCACCTACAAGATTCCGACCGTCAACGATACGCCGCCTGATTTCCGCGTACGTCTCTTCAAGAATCGCAATGCGGAGGACAGCATCCATCGTTCGAAGGCGACCGGCGAACCGCCGCTGCTGCTGCCGTTCTCGGTGTTCTTTGCCGTGCGCGATGCAGTATCGGCCGTGGGTAACCACAAGGTCAATCCGCCGCTGAATGCGCCTGCCACAAGCGAGGAAATCCTCAAGGCAGTCGGCGCAGTGCGGGCGGCAACCGCGGCGGCGCGGCAGTAACATACATCGAAACCAACTGGATTGATCGCCATGAACGATTTCTCTTCCGTTCAGATCGGCCGGCGCAGCGCCGTGGAAGCACCGCGTCCGGCGCCGATGCACATCGTGCTGTTCGGCGCGGGACATGTCGGCCATGCGCTCGTCACGCTGCTCGGCCGCTTGCCGTGCGTTGTCCAGTGGGTCGATGAGCGCGACGAACTGTTCCCCGACGAAACACCTGCCAACGTGCAGATCGAAGCGACCGACACGCCTGATGCAATCGTCGACACGGCGCCTCCCGGCTCGTATTTCCTCGTGATGACACATAATCACGCGCTCGACTTTTCGCTCGCTGCGCGCATCATGCGGCGGCGCGATTTCACCTACTTCGGCATGATCGGTTCGAAGACCAAGCGGGTGAAATTCGAGCGTCGTTTGCTCGATCGCGGCGTGGATCTGGACCGGCTGGTGGAGATGACGTGTCCGATCGGCGTGACCGGCATTGTCGATAAAGCGCCTGCGGCGATCGCGGTTGCGGTGTGCGCTGAGTTGCTGCAGATTCGGTCGCGGCAAGCCGCGGCGCAGGCGGCAACGCTGAAGCTTTGCGCGAGCGTGTAGGCGGGCAGTGGGTTCAACGCAAGGCTTGCAACGTGAATCGCTTAAGATAAAAGCATGCAGCGTAAAGCGGTCAATGTAAGGGCGTTCAGATTACGCCCCAATGCCGCCAAACTTCAAACCACAACGTCAGCCCGCCGCGACTGACGTTTCCTTTTTCGCCGGCCGTTTCGCGCGCCGCACCTTCTGCGCCACCAATCCATCTGATACTTGCGACATCAGCGTGCGCAGCCAGCCGACATCGCTCGGCCGGTCCGGCTGCGGATGCCATAGCTGATAACACTTGATGCGTGGAAACGGAATCGGCACTTCGACCACCGCGAGCGGCAGGATGCCCGCATAGTGCATCGCGAAACGGCGTGTGGTCGTAAAGATCAGATCCGACTGCAGCAGCGTCTGCGGCACAAGGCCGAAGTAGGGCAGCGTGGCGACGATGCGCCGCTCGGCGCGGGCCCGCGCGAATCCGATGTCGACAGCGCCGCCGCTCGCGCCGCTATAAGGCGTCGGCGCGAGATGTGGTGCGGCGAGATACGCTTCGCGCGTCATCGGCGTGCGTGCGAGCGGATGGTCGGCGCGCATCAGGCATACCACCGTGTCGGAGAACAGGTCGCTGCGCTCGAAACGCAGATCCGGCTTCGGCCAGTTACCGATCACCAGATCGAGTTCGCCCGCATCGAGCGCAGCCGAATGGTCGAGCATCGGGCTCAGGGAATCGATCTCCAGACGCGCATGCGGCGCCGCTTCGCGAAATTGCGCGATCACGGTGGGCATGAAGAAGTCGTTCAGATAATCCGGCGCGGCCACGCGGAAGGTGCGGCGCGAGCGTCCGGGATCGAAGTCGCCGTGCGGCGTCGCAACGAAATCGACTTCGCGCAGCACACGTTGCGCCGAGGCCAGCAAGGATTCGCCGTATTCGGTCGGCACCATGCCCGATTTGCCGCGCACGAGTATCGGGTCGTTCAGCGTCTCGCGCAGTTTGCGCAGCGCGGTGCTGATGGCCGGCTGGGTCTGATTCAGACGCAGTGCGGTTTGCGTGACGCTGCGCTCGACGATCAGCGTGCGCAGCACGCGCACGAGCCAGATATCGAGGGAAGCGGCGGAATCGTCCATGGTTTAGGCGAGGCGATGCAAGCAGGTCGGGCCCGGATGAAGCGTCGGTCGGAGCCGCCCGCGAGCCAGATCGCGAGAGCGAGGCGCAAAGGTTATAACCTTAGGCCCGTTTGCGGTGTGGCGGCATAGCAGGCACGGTATGGCCGGCATCAGGACGCCCTTTTTGACGCAATCAAATCTGAAAAGACATGCGCGGGCGCAAGCGCGGCATACCTGTTTGCATGAATCTTACGTCTTGCTTTCGCTCAGTTGTCCGCAAAGCCTGAAGGCAGCGAGCTGACCCGCTTCACTTCCTTCGAATCGAGCCAGTTCGGCGTGCGTGCGCAATACAGCACCATCGGCAACGCGTCTTCGCCCCAGAACAACTGGTCGTTCAGACGGAAGGTCGGTACGCCGTACACGCCCAGACCGATTGCATCCGTGGTGTTGCGCTGCAATTGCGCTGTCACCTCTTCGTTCTTGATGAGTTCCGGGCCGTCCGGCATACCGACGCGCTCGCACAGTTCGGCGAACGCTGCATCGCTCGACGGATCGCGGCCTTCGCGCCAGATGAAACGGAAAATTTCGCGTACGAAGCTGATGTCGCCCTTCGCCGCGGTGGCGAGCAGGAGCGGCTTCATCGATTCGAACGGATGGGCCGGTGGCATCTTGAACGGAATGCCGAGTTGCTCCGCGCGAAACAGCGCGTGACGATACAGGAACGTGCGTTTGGCGGGCACGCTGTAAGCGGGCCGCTGGCCCCAGTGGCGATAGAGGTCGTTCAGCACGACTGGCGTGAACGCGAAGTCGAAGCCCGGCCATTTGTCGTGTTGCTCGAGCAACAGGTAGGTGAACGGCGAGACAAAGTCGTAAAACCACTGCGGTTGCCTGGCGTCGATGCCAACGGTCATAAATGTCTCCCGAATTGCCTGTTCCGAACGGTGTCGTCTGCTGGACCGTCGGAATTGTAATGATCTTACGCGGTGCGGCCGCCGCTTGCACCGTTCAATATGGTTTCCTGGGCGGAGCGGCCGGCCGGAGGCTCGTCTGCCTCGGCGGCTCCCCGTGCCTCAGGTGATTCAGTGGCGTCGTCGTCTTCTGATGCGCGCGCTGCAGTGGGCGGCGGCGGCCCGTCGCCGGGTTCGGCCTCTGCATCGCGCTGAGCCTCGCGGCTATGCGTGAGCCGCTCGCGCACGAAACCGATATGCTCGCGCAGCACGTAGAACTGATCCGCATAGGCGAGCGGCATTTTCAGACCGTTCACCGACTCTTCAATCGTGTCGAGCCGCTCGATCAGCGACGCGCGTTCGGCGGCCGAGTATTCGCTGAGCGCGCTTCGCTCGATCGCGATCAGCGCGCCGTACCAGCGGTAGATGCGCGATTTCACCCGCCATGCATAGAGCGCCGGCACGAGACGCAGCGCCGGAATCAGCAGCACGATCAACGGCACCACGACCACCAGCAAACGGTCCGCGAGACTCGCCAGCCAGAACGGCAGGACCCGGTAGAGGAAGCTCTTGCCTGACTTGTAGTAACGGGCAGCGTCGTCGCTGATCGGGAAATCGTGTGCGAGCGGGGCGGGGAATTCGCCGGCGCGCTGCATGACGTTCGCCTTGCCGTGGACCTCGCGCGCCGCTTCGATCAGCAGATCGGAAAGCGCGGGATGCAGCGAGTCGCGCGCCACCAGTTCGACGGTCGGCGCCACCATATGAATCGGCGCGGACGGCAGATTCTTGCCGAGGTCGAACGCACCCATCGGCATCTCGAGCTGCGTCAGATACGGAAAACGGCGGGTGTAGGCATCGGCCTGGGTGAAGTCGTAGAACTGCACATTCGGCGTGCGATAAAGCTTGCCCATCACCGCCGGTTGCGCCGAATCGCCGGCCAGAAAAGCCGCGTCGATTTTGCCGGCGACGAGGGCCTGGGCGGCGTCGTCGCCCGAGAGCGGCAACAGCTTGGTCGGGCCGCCCGGCACGATGCCGTTTGCCTTGAGCAGCGCGAGCGCCAGCTCACGCGTGCCGCTGCCCTCGGCGCCGACGGCGAGCCGCAAGCCCTTGAATTCGGAGAGGCGCGCGACCGTCGGCCCGTGATAGAAGATCGCCAGCGGTACATAGGCCACGCTGCCGAGCGACATCAGGTCTCCGCTCACCGGGCCGGGTGAGACGCCGTCCTGAACGAAGCCGACGTCGACGTTCGAGTTCGGGTCCGAGAGCCGTTTGAGATTCTGCAGCGAACCTTCCGAGGACAACACGTTCAGCGTGATACGGTTGCGCGCCAGAATCGCCTTGTACTTCTGCGCCGCATTCCAGAAGGTGCTGCCTTCGGGGCCGGCGCTGATCGTCAGCGTACTGGGCGGGGCGGGCTGGATCAGGCGCACGGCGACCCAGATCGCCGCGACGGCGATCAGCAGGATCGGCCCGAACGAGACTGCCAGATCGCGCCAGGAGATCGCCACGAAACGGGCGACGAGACGGGGAGGGCGTTTGCGGCCGGTGGCTGGCTTCATCTGGTGACGTGACGGCTACGGTCGAAAGTGAACAGGGTGGCGGCGTTCTGCGGCGCGCGAACCGGGGCGAGGCGTTTGCGTCGTGCCGGGCTGGCCGCCGCAAAATATGCATAAGATGCACAAGCCGCGCGGCAGTGCATGTCGCGCCGATGGTACCTGAGAATCGCGCGGCGGCGCAGCGTCCGGCCGAGGCGGGCTCCGTCAAACCCGTAACAATTCGTGAACGACGCGTGAACGACGCGTGAACGACGCGTGAACGGCGGATAAACGGCCCATGAACCACGCCCGGACCCAAATATGAACGGCGCATGAAAAAAACACGGTCCAAGCCTCCACGGCAACCAGCAGGCACCCCGCGCTATGACTAAACCCTTTGCGCTTCTGGCGCGGCTAGATTAAATTGTGGATCGCTGCCGCGATCAGACGTTTGCGCGGCGTGACCCGGCAAGACAGACAAGAACCGGGCGCGCTGGCGGACTTCGCGGCTTGCCGGCTCTCGTACCGCATCGCATGCGTGGCATCGTGCGACTAACGGCAGCCGGCCTCTCTCGCCTCTCGCACACCGTGTTGCAGCCATAGTTGGCCGTCGCTGGGCCGCGCTTTGCCGCGTCCGCAGCACGGTCGCCCGTAGTCGTAACGAAACCGCTTGTACATGCGGTCCAATGTGTAGCTAAGGAGAAACTATGAAATCGGTCGGTTATCTGAAAACGCTGGGCTCAGTCGTGGCGATGGTGGTGGCGTGCAATGTGTACGCTCAGGCAAGCGATGCAACGGCGACGGGCACGACCGCAGCGCCGGCTGCAAGCGCCAAGGCCGGCAAGAAGGCCAATAGCCAACTGGGTCGCAAGGTGCGTAGCGCGCTGTCCAAGACGCAAGGCATCGACGTCTCGAACATCGCCGTGCGTGCTCGCGGCGGTGCGGTGACGCTGACGGGCTCGGTGCCTGACCAAGGCCAGATCGACGCTGCCGGTCAAGCGGCCAAGGGCGTCGCCGGCGTGACGTCGGTGACGAACAAGCTGACCGTTGTTCAGCAGTAAAACGGCAGTAGTGAGCAGGCCGCGATAAGCGGCCTGCCATCAAGCGGCTTGCAACAGCGCGTGAGGCGCCGGCAGGCGCTCAGGGCTGCATCGGAAGGTGCGTGTGATTCGATATCGCTATGCGCCATCGTGATGCATGCCCGCGCAAGGGTTCCGGCGAATAGCCAGAGCCCTTTTTTTTCGCTTTATTTTTCGTGGCGGCGATTTTTGAAGCGATGATGATGGCTCAGACCCATTCCGGGCTGAACCCCAGCACCGCAAGGGTCCGTTTGTACGCTGTGACACACAATTGACGCGCCGCGAAGCGTACTGTGATGCAAGTGGAACCGGAGTCAACGCCATGGAAACCACGCTTTTGCGCTATACCGATTTGCCGATCGGCGATCGGGCGGCTTTCGAACTGGTGTGCGCGCGGCACGGTTTTGCGCCGGCGCATTTCGACATCAGCGCCTGCCCGGACCCGGGCGACGCCGCGCGAGAGCGCCTCGTCACGATTCGGCGCGGCGGCTGGGCGCAGTGCTATCACGACCATGACGGTCAATGGGTCAGACAGTTCGAGGCCGATTTGACCTGCAGATTTTTCAAATAGAGACGGCCTGGGTGCGCTGGGGGGGTGCCAGCGCTTAAAGCCAGCGTCTAAGGCCAACGCCAAAGGCAGGCACTTCAAGCCGCCTATCAGGGCCGCCTATCAGCGCCGCCTGTCAGGACCCCCGCTTCATGCCAGCACGAGGCGCACGCCGACCAGCGTGAGCGTAGCGGCGAGCACATTGCGCAGTAGCGCGTCCGGCGCGCGCGACGACAGATAACTGCCAATCGCAATGCCCGGCAATGACCCCACCAGTAGCGACAGCAGCATCGACCAGTCGACCGACCCGAGCAGCCAGTGACCCGCGCCCGCCAGCAGCGTGAGCGGCACCGCATGCGCGATATCGGAGCCGACGATGCGCGTAGTCGGCAGTAATGGATACAGCAGCAACAACACCGTCACGCCGATGGCGCCCGCACCCACCGACGTCAGCGACACCAGCACGCCCAGCACCGCGCCGGTCAGCATGGTGAGTGCGAGCGTGCGCCCTTGCCTGGGAGCGCGCTGACGGCGCGCACCGAGCGCCGCGAGTTGCGGGCGGAATATGAGCGCCACGGCTGTCACCAGCAGGGCGGCGCCGAGCACGATCTGGATCAGTCTGCTCGTGCCAGGGGTGTCCATCCCGTAACGATGCAGCAGGATCAAGGTGATGGTCGCCGCCGGTATGCTGCCGGCCGCGAGGCGCAGGGTGATCTGCCAGTCGACGGAGCCTTTCAGGCCGTGCACCAGCGTGCCGGTCGCCTTGGTGGCGGCCGCGTACAGCAGATCGGTGCCGACCGCGGTGGCCGGATGCACGTTGAACAGCAGAACCAGGATCGGCGTCATCAGCGAGCCGCCGCCGACGCCCGTCAGTCCGACCAGAAAGCCGACGAACAGGCCGGAGACGGAGTACAGCAGATCGACGTGGGGAAGAGCCATTGAGCAGACCGCTGACGGTCGGGTGGGTTGGACATGTTAGGCGGCAAGGCCGGCGCGCGCTTGCCTTCGGGCGTCGGCGAATGTCGACGACAGGCCCGTGGCGGCACGGCGAAAGCCGCTATTGTCGCAAAACTGCCGAGCTTGCGTACGCAAGCATCTGAATCCCACTCAAAGCGCGCGGCGAATCTCGACGATGCCGAAGGCCGCCAGCGTGATTCCGACGATCCGGTCGATCGCCACGCGCAGCTTGTTGCCGATCGCATGACGCGCGAGCGACACAACGGTGACGAGAAAACACCACCACGCGATCGAACCGCAAAACACGCCGCCGACAGTGGTCAACGCGATGCTCGATGAAAACGCGCCACGCGGCGCGAGCGTCGTGAACAGCGCGGCGAACATGATGACGGTTTGCGGGTTGGTCAACGTGAGCAGCAACGAACTCGCATACGCGCGCAGCGCGCCGGCGCGGCCCACCTGTGCGAGCTTGCCGTCGCCGTTGCCGTTTGCTGCGTCGGCGGGCGGTTTCTGCAACAGCGTACGCACGCCGAGATAAAGCAGAAACAGACCGGCGATCAGATGCAAGGGCCGGTCGTAGGCGAGCATGAATTGCGAAATGCCGACCAGGCCGAGTGCCGCGATCAGACCGTAGAACGCATCGCCGCTCGCGATGCCGAACCCGATCGCGAGTCCCGCGCGCGGACCGCCGGTCAGCGTGCGGCGGATGCACAGCATGCCCATCGGTCCAACCGGCGCGGCAATTGCGAGGCCGACACCCGCTGAGGTGACGAAGAGACTGGTGGTGGACATGGGAAAGCCTTTATCGGTTGTTCTGCTTCGTGGATCGTCGCGCGTGCTGTGCTTTTCGCATGCTTGCCGGCGGCGTCAGGCCGACGCGCCCTCAAGCATAGCCAGACCGAAAATCGCGGGCAAGGCTGCGAAGATCAGGCAGTGCAACCTGGCACCGCTGCAAACTACGCTGTTCGGCGCATGATCGATCTTCGCAACTCAGCGCGCGACCGACGGAGCAAGCCAGCGTGCCGACCGTGGATACCCTGGGACGGACTCGGCCGCCGCTTTCCTCGGGCATAATTTTCCCACTTCAAACACCCGAGGCACGCCCGTTCATGTGGCAAATCGATCAGGTGACGTTGCGCTTGTTCATCGCTGTCTGCGAAGAAGGCACGATCGCGCGCGCGGCTGAACGCGAGTTCATCGCACCGTCCGCGGTCAGCAAGCGGCTCGCGGATCTCGAAGCACTGGTCGACGTCGCGCTGCTCTCGCGCAGCCAGCGCGGCGTGCGCGCCACCGCGGCCGGCGAGGCGCTGCTCAGGCACGCGCGGCTCATCATGCGCGGCCACGAACGTTTGCAGGCGGAGCTCAGCGAATACGCGGCGGGCGCACGCGGTCATGTACGGGTGTTGGCGAATGTGTCGTCGATGGTCGAGTTTTTGCCCGAGGCGTTGTCGGTATTTCTGAAGGCCAATCCGCAGATTCGTATCGATGTCGAGGAGCGCGTGAGCGCCGAGATCGTGCGCGGTCTGGAAGAGGGCGTGGCCGATCTCGGCATCTGCCGCGATGTGGTGTCGATGGGCAGTCTCGATGTGCTGCAGTATCGCTCCGATCATCTCGCGCTGATTGTGCCGCGCGATCATCCACTGGCCGGTGAGGCCGCTATCGGCTTCGATCAGACCCTGGCGTTCGATCATCTCGGGCTCGCATCGAACGCGTCGGTGAACGCGCTCATGCAGCGTATTGCGATGGAAAAAGGTAGCGAGCTCAACTATCGGACCTACGTATCGACCTTCGATGCCGCCTATCGGTTTATCCAGGCAGGCCTTGCCGTCGCGATCCTGCCGAGCGAGGCGCTGCCCAGGCATGCTGCTGACGAGTACGGTATCGTCGCCGTGCCGTTGAGCGAAGCATGGGCAGAACGGCGCTTTGTGATCTGCATGCGCGACCGCAATGCGCTGACGCTGACGGCATCGCATTTACTCGACCATTTGCTGCGCTCGGTCTGAGCGCCTGCTGCGGTTTGCCTTTTGAGCGCAGCCTGGGCGCCCACTGAATGCGCTGCTGAGCGTTCTTCCAGCGCCCCTTCCAAAGCCGACCTGACGTTCCCCGCCGTTCTCTGCACGCTTTCACAACGTCCTTTTCACATCCTCTGATAAGCCCTTAAGGGTTTTCCCTTTGCGACGGCGCATGCCTGTCCCGCATGCCTCTGCCGCCATCGCGAGCGGCGATGGAGTGCGTCGTCAACGCAGACTTTGCCGCGCGATCGCGCGCGGGCACGCTGTCACTCAACTGCTTCATTCCCCGCATTCCACGCAAGATTCAAGACCGGGATTCAAGACCATGAGTGACACCCAGGAACGCGTCATCGTGACCGAAGTCGGCATGCGCGACGGCCTGCAAAGCATTGCTCGCACGATGCCCACCGAGTTCAAACGGCGCTGGATCGACGCCGCATATGCTGCCGGCGTGCGGCATATGGAAGTCGCGTCGTTCGTGCCGGCGAAGCTGCTGCCGCAAATGGCCGACGCCGACGAAGTGATCGCCCACGCGCTCACCTACGACGATCTCATCGTGACGGCATTGGTGCCGAACCTGAAGGGCGCGCAACGTGCGCTCGACTCTGGCGTGCATCGGATCGTCGCGCCGATTTCGGTGAGCACGGCGCATAGCCTTGCCAATGTTCGCAAGACACCTGCCGAGATGATCGAGGCATTTACCGCGATGCGCGAGCTGATCGATAGCACTGCTGGTGCAAACGCGCGGCGCGTGGAATTGATTGCCGGATTGTCGACGGTGTTCGGCTGCACGCTGCAAGGCGCGGTGCCTTACGCCGACATCGCTGCGATTGCGCGCGCCGCGTTGCAGGCGGGCGCCGATGTCATCGCGCTCGCCGACACCACCGGTGAAGCGACGCCGCGCCACGTCGGCGAAATCATCGAACTGGTGCGGAAGGTCGCGGGCAGCAAGCTGCGCTCGCTGCATTTCCACGACACGCGCGGCCTCGGTCTCGCCAACACGCTGATCGCGCTGCAACACGGCATCCGCGAATTCGACGCGTCGCTGGCAGGCCTCGGCGGCTGTCCGCATGCGCCGGGCGCGACCGGCAACGTGAACACGGAGGACCTCGTGTTCATGCTCGACAGTATGGGTTACGACACCGGCATCGACCTCACCCGACTCATCGCCTCGCGCGACGTCCTCGCGGACGGCTTGCCCGGCGAACCGCTATACGGCTATCTGGCGCGTGCCGGTTTGCCGAAGCAGTTCAGTACCGCTGCTCAACGTTTTGAATCTTCCGAATCACAGGTGCTGCAATGAATCCGGTTTCTTCTACTTCTGCTTCCGCTTCTTCCGCTTCATTTGCGCTTGCATCCTCAGCGGAGCAGCAGGGCGCGTTACCGCTTGCGGGCATCCGCGTGATCGAGTTGTCGCATATGGTGATGGGGCCGACCTGCGGGATGATTCTCGGCGACCTCGGCGCCGAAGTCATCAAGGTCGAACCGCCGCGTGGCGACGGTACGCGCCGTTTGCTCGGCACCGGTGCGGGTTTTTTCCGTACCTTCAATCGCAACAAGAAGAGTGTCGCGCTCGACCTCGATAGCGAAGCGGGACTGGCCGCACTGCACAAGCTGGTCGATACCGCGGATGTCTTCGTCGAGAACTTCAAGCCGGGCCGCATGGCGAGCCTGGGTCTCGATTATGCGTCGCTGCGCGAACGCAATCCCAAGCTGATCTACGTCTCGCATAAGGGCTTTCTGAACGGTCCGTACGAACACCGCCTTGCGCTCGACGAAGTCGTGCAGATGATGGCCGGCCTCGCGTACATGACCGGACCGGTAGGCCGTCCGTTGCGTGCGGGCAGTTCGGTCAACGACATCATGGGCGGCATGTTCGGCGCGATCGGCGTGCTTGCCGCATTGCACGAACGGCATGCGAGCGGGCGCGGCAAGGAAGTGCAGAGCGCGTTGTTCGAAAACTGCGTGCTGCTCTCCGCGCAACACATGCAGCAGTTCGCCGCGACCGGCGTGCCCGCTGCGCCGATGCCCGAGCGCATCAGCGCATGGGCCGTCTACGACGTGTTCACGCTTGCCAACGACGAGCAGATGTTTATCGCCGCGACCGGCGACGGTCAGTGGCGCGCGCTGTGCGCGATTCTTGGCCGCGCGGATCTGCTGGCCGATCCGCGCCTCGCGACCAACAACGATCGCGTGCTGGCGCGCGAGTGGTTGCTGAAGACGCTTGGCGAAACCTTGAGCCGCTTCGAAGGCGCGGCGCTCGTGCCGCTGTTCGAACGCGACCACATTCCGTTCGCGTCGATCACGAAACCCGAAGAGCTGTTCGACGATCCGCATCTGAATGAGAGCGGCGGCCTTGCACGATTGACCCTGGATGACGGAAGCGAAACCGCGATGCCCTTGCTGCCGATTTCGATGGACGGCGCTCGCCTGCAACCGCGCCAGCCGATCGCGAAGATCGGCGAGCACACCGCCGAAGTGCTGCGTGGGTTGGGCTACGACGACGCGCAGATCGCGGCGTTGGGCGGCGGCGTGGCACAGTCACCGCGGGAAGCTGCGTGAGGGTAGTCAATCAATCTTATCCGGCGTCAGACCGGAATTTATGGAGACAGACGATGAAATCGTCGAATCATGTGGTGTATGCGACAGCGGTCGGCGATGCCGGTGCGCTTGGTGGTGTGCCTTCGGGCGCCGATGCATCGGCAGGCGCCCGAGCTGATGAAATAGCGCTGGAGGGCGCGCGTATTTCCGCGCGACTCGATCGCTTGCCCGCCACGCGCTCGATCTGGCAACTGGTGGTGCTGCTGAGCCTCGGCCTGTTCTTCGAACTGTACGACCTGATGTTCTCCGGCTATATTGCGCCGGGCCTCGTGCGCAGCGGTATTCTCACCGCGACGACGCATGGTCTGTTCGGCACCAGCGGCGTGGCGAGTTTCATCGCGGCGTTATTCGCGGGCCTCTTTATCGGCACGGCGGCATGCGGTTTTCTCGCCGACCGATTCGGGCGGCGCGCGATCTTCACATGGTCGCTGCTGTGGTACACCGCGGCCAACATCATCATGGCGTTCCAGGACACGGCGCTTGGGCTCAATCTCTGGCGCTTCATTGCGGGGATCGGTATCGGCGTGGAGATCGTAACGATCGGCACGTACATCTCCGAGCTCGTGCCGAAGCATGTACGGGGCCGCGCATCGGCCTTTTCGCAGGCAGTCGGTTTCTGCGCGGTGCCGATTGTCGCGTTTCTATCGTATTTGCTGGTGCCGCACCGTTACTTCGGTCTCGATGGCTGGCGCCTGGTCGTGCTGACCGGCGTAACGGGCGCGATCGTGGTGTGGTGGATTCGTCTGCGTTTGCCGGAGAGTCCACGCTGGCTCGCACAGAAAGGCCGTATCGAGGAAGCCGACGCGGTGATGAAGCGACTCGAAGCGCGCGTAGAACGAGAATATGGACGGCCTTTGCCGGAGCCGGCGTCGCCAGAACCGGTGCGCGCGCGTGCGGCGTTTCGCGATCTTCTGGTGCCGCCGTATCGCAAGCGCACGCTGATGCTGATCATTTTCCACGTGTTCCAGACGATGGGTTATTACGGCTTCGCGAACTGGATCCCGACGTTGCTGATCAGGCAGGGCATTACCGTCACGACAAGTTTGATGTACGCGAGCATCATTGCGATTGCGGCGCCCCTTGGACCGTTGCTGGGGATGCTGATCGCCGACCGCTTCGAGCGTAAAACGGTGATTATCTGCATGGCGGCGGTGAACGTGGTGTGCGGATTGCTGTTCAGCCAGGCGCGGGAAACGGTGTTGCTCGTGAGCCTGGGTGTGTGCCTTGTACTAGCGGGCAACATTATTTCGTATAGCTATCACGCATATCAGGCGGAGCTATTTCCGACCAGCATTCGGGCGAGGGCAGTAGGGTTTGTTTATTCGTGGAGCCGGCTTTCGGCGATGTTTTCCGCGTTTGTGATTGCGGGATGTTTGAGCCGCTTCGGCGTGAACGGGGTGTTTGTGTTTATTTCAGGCGCGATGATGGTGGTGATGCTGGCTATCGGGACGCTTGGGCCGAAGACGCGCGGTGTCGCGTTGGAGGATATTTCGAGGTAATGCTTTGCGGATGGGTGATGCCCGCCTGGCGGGGCGGGCTTGTTCGTTTAGTGTTTCTTTTGTGTCGCCGATGCACTCGGTGCTACGCGAATCGGCGGCGCGCCAGACGGTGAAGTGGCCGGTTTCAGTTTCTTCTCCTGTTTCGGTTTCTTCGCTTCGCGGTTACTGCGTACTTGACCTTTTGCCATGATGGACCCCCCAGTTGGCGTTGTCGCTCCGTAAGGGAGCAGTGGAGTAGTGTGCGCTGATTTTCTGGTTTATGGGCGGGTTTTTGTTTGTTGCGTACGCGGCGTTTGTTCGTCCGGATAAGTATGGGGTGAACTGCACTCCCGGTTGGATCGCTGTCCAGCTTCTTGGGGTGCAGTTCATTTTATCGGCGCCCTTTTTCTTTGCTGCGGCGTACAACCCAATCAAATAGAGCGGCTTTTACTACGCCGCCAGGTCTCCGACGGCAACTCCCCAAACTGCCCGCGATACTCGTTCGAGAAATTCCCAAAATGCCAGAACCCCCATCGCGTGGCGACTTCGGTTACCGAAGCGGAGCCTCGCAATTCACGCCGCACATGATCGAGCCGGACGGCACGTATATACGCTGAAGGATTCACCCCAAGCGTGTCCTCAAACGCATATTGCAAAGTTCGCCGGCTCGCGCGAAACCGCGCACACAACTCGGCCACGGACAGTGGGCAATCCGGCGATTTTTCCACCAGCTCGCGAACGCCGCGCACGAGTTGCCAGTTCCGCGCGGTACGCGCTTCGACATTCCCATGCGGATCCGCATCCTGCATGTCCGGCAATACCTCGGCGAGTCCGAAGATCACGGATTTCTCAAACGACGCCGCCACACCCGCGTCATCGAGCAAAGTTGGTGTGGCAGCCACCGCATCGAGCAAATGTTTCAGTACCTCTCGAAAGCCCTGCAATCTCGCAGGGTCAACATTCAATACGCCGGGCTTCGCGCCCAGTAGCGATCTAATTCCATCGAGCTGCGAGCGCACCCGTTCATCGCTAATCGCAGCAGGCTCTATCTCCAGATTCACCACCACGTGCTTGTCGGGCGATAAAAATTCGAATCCGCCATCGCCGGAAAACACATGCAGACCGTCACGATGACTCGTCTGTCCGCACAGCAGCGCATGCCCTTCGAGTTGAAATGGAATGCCCACCGCCAGCTTGGATAGCGCCACCTGGCCGCGTTGATAGACCGTGCGGTTCAGGCGCTCCACCAACACGCGCACGCCGCCCGCAAAAAACGAACTCACCGAGCCGTCGAAGGCGCCGCGCGAAATCTGGCAATAGCTCTGGTTCCACGCGTCGAGCAACATCGCCTGCTCGTCGATGTTCCGGCAAGAGTGAGTCTCGACGGCGCTGCTTGTCTGATTGGCCGGCTGCATAGCTTCTCCCGATTCGGTTGGCGCTCCCCGAAAGCCTCGTGCGGATCAGTGTATGCGAAAAAAAATTTATGTCGCAGTGTTGGAGCGACCCATCTGGGACACACATGCGGCTTTCTGGCCCGTGTCCGCACAGATCGCGAACACGACGGCTGCCAGATACGGCAAGCATTCAGGCCCAGGTGTAATGCATTTGTCAGCATGCCGGATTTTTACGGGACTTTTACGTTTTTGCCAATTTTGGATAGCCGCCGCTTTTTGCCGCCCCTACTTTGTGCACAACGCAACGTATTGCACTGGACACTGGAACGGGAGTCACGCATGAGCAGATCGGCAGGCAGGCTGGAAGGCAAGATCGCAATCGTGTCGGGCGGCGCGACCGGCGCGGGCGGCGCGGCGTCGCTGCTATTCGCTCAGGAAGGCGCGCAGGTCGCCGTGGTCGATATCAATACCGATGCGGGTGAGGAAGTCGTGACGCGAATCCGCGCGGCAGGCGGCACGGCCGAACTGTTTGCCGCCGATGTGTCGAAGCGCGAGGCCGTGGACGCCGCCGTGGCGAACATCATCGCTCGATTTGGGCGCATCGACGTGTTGTTTAACCACGCCGGCAGCATCGTCGTAAAGCCGTTTATCGATACCACCGACGAAGACTACGACTGGCTCATGAATGTCAACGTGAAAAGCATGTTCATGATGACGCGCGCCGTGCTGCCGCACATGCTCGCCGCGGGTGGCGGTTCGATTGTGTGCACCGCGTCGATTTCCTCTGTGGCGGCTACGCCGCTCGAAGTGCTGTACTGCACGACCAAAGGCGCGTGCGCGATGTTCGCGCGTTCGATTGCCGTCGAGTATCGCGACCGTGGCATTCGCTGCAATGCCGTGTGCCCTGGTTTCATCGATACGCCGCATGGGCGCCGTGAAATCAATGCGCTCGCGAAGTATGGCTTCGATGCAAGCGAGGCGGCGCTGTCGGTGCAGCAAGGCCGTCTCTGCGCGCCGGAGGAAGTCGCGCGCGCCGCGCTCTTTCTCGCCAGCGACGACGCCAGTTTCGTCAACGGTGCACACCTGTACGTCGACAACTGCTTTACGGCTGCGTGAGCCGGTCCTCAGTCGCGCGGTCACGCCTCTGCAACGCTTAGCCGCTTCGTCATAACCCTGTTCAAAGGATCGTGTCATGGACATCAACACGGCCGTGCCGTCAGCGGACCCCGCCGACAACGACGTCAAGCTGTTGCACAAGATGGGCTATGCGCAAGAACTGTCCCGGCGCATGGGGGCGTTCTCGAACTTCGCGGTGTCGTTCTCGCTGATCTGCATTCTGTCGGGCGGCATCACGTCGTTTCAGATGGGCTTGTCGGCAGCAGGCGGCGCATCGATCGGACTCGGCTGGCCGCTCGGTTCGCTGTTCGCGCTAGTTGTGGCGGCGGCGATGGCGCAGATCGCTTCGTCGTATCCGACGGCCGGTGGTCTTTATCACTGGAGCTCGATTCTCGGCGGAAAAATGTGGGGCTGGCTGACCGCATGGCTGAATCTGCTCGGCCTTGTGTTCGTCGTCGCCGCGATCAATTACGGGACCTATGATCCGTTCTTTCGCACGCTGATCGCACCGATGTTCGGTGTGAGTCCCGATTCGCTCGGCTGGTGGCAGCAGACGCTCTTTCTGACGGTGATCACCGCTTCGCAAGCGTTTCTGAATCACCGCGGCATTCGCATCACCAGCAAGATTACGGATCTGTCGGGTTATCTGATCTTTGTGGTGACGATCATGCTGGTGGTGTCCCTGCTGGTGTATTCGCCAGTCAAGATCGATCTGTCGCGGCTCTATACCTTCACCAACTTCACGGGCGTCGATGGCGGCGCGTGGCCGAAGCAAACCATCGCGATGGCATTTCTGTCCGGCTTGTTGCTGACCGCTTACACGATCACGGGCTTCGACGCTTCCGCGCATACCTCGGAGGAGACGCATCAGGCGGCGCGCAATGTGCCGCGCGGCATTGTCGGCTCCGTGTTCTGGTCGACCACGTTCGGCTACGTGATGGTGTGTGCATTCGTGCTGGTGATGCCGGATATCGGCGCGGGCGTGAAGCAGGGCACCGGGTTCTTCGAAGCGATTCTTGCGCCGATTCCGGGACCGCTGCGCATCCTGATCGAATTGCTGATGTTCTTCATCAACTACGTATGCGGTCTCGCAGCCGTCACATCGACCTCGCGCATGATGTTCGCCTTTGCCCGCGACGGCGGCTTGCCGGGCTCGAAGTGGCTGCGCAAAGTGAATGCGGCACACCGCACGCCGGGCGCCGCGATCTGGACCTCGGCTGTGCTGGCGATCGTGGTGACGTTGTATGGCGATGCGTTCACGGTGCTGAGCGCGGGTAGCGCAGTGTTCCTGTTCATTTCATACGCCATGCCGATTGCGGCCGGAATTTTTGCCGAAGGTCGCACGTGGAAAGAAAAGGGGCCGTTCCAGTTAGGCATGCTGTCGAAGCCGTTCGCGGTGGCGGCGGTGTTCGGCGCACTCGTGCTCGCCTATGTCGGCATGCAGCCGCCGAATCAGAAAGTGGTGTACGTAATCGTCGGTTTGCTCGCGGTGTTGCTGGCGATCTGGTACGGCGCGGGCGTACGCAAGAGTTTTGCGGGTCCGCCGATCGGCAAGGTGTCGAAGGAGCGAGAACAGGAACTGAGTGGAATGGAGGGGCAGTTGGGGGAAAGCTGAGTCTCTGCGACTGTGCGACCGGTTGCCGCCACTTATGTTCATGTCTGAAAAAAACGTCAGCCGGCCCTGGAGCCGGCTGACGTTTTTACATCTACCGCGTGACGTGGCGTTCGTCAGTGAGTCAGTTAGATACCGGTGTATCCCACCGGCACCGTCGCGTTACCCTTGGCGACCGACGCGTTGTTCGACACCACATACACCGGCGATTCAGTCAGGTTGAGCGTCAGCATACCGTTGGTGTAGTTCGCGCTCGACGCATTGCCCATCATGTCGATAACCTTCACGGTGCCGCTTGTGCCCGGCGCATCCACCGTGAGGCTATACTGCACGCTATAGGTCGAGCTGAAGCCGACGCTCGCGTCCCACACGCTGTTGTTGTGCGCCCACAGCGCGGTGATCACGGCGCCATTGCCTACCTGCTGGAATGCGTAGGCATAGATGCCAGTCGGCGTGCCGTTCACCGGTCCGAGCGTATGGGTGCCGTCAAGCGTGTGCGTCATCGCACTGATCGCCATGGCAACCGGCTTCGGGCTGATGTTCGTCGCACCGAATGCGCCTTGCGCATCGCTCAGGTCGAAGAACGTGCCGTAGCCGACTTCGCCCGGATAGTCCGCGCCGTAGAACACGTAGGTCTGATCCGCGCCTTCGCCGAGCGTGATGATGTGCATGCGCGCCGCGACCGCAGCTTGCGCATACAGCACGTTCGCGGTCGGGTAGTTCGGACCATACGAGGTGCCGAGGTCGTAGCTGATGCCGGCTTCGGTCGAAAACAGCTTCATGCCCGGACGGTAATCGGTGGCCATTTCCGCGCGCAGATCGCGCATCTGGCCGCGCAACGAACCGTCGGTGGTCGACGGGTCGCTGTCGTAGCGCTCCGGCGGATGCGACGGCGACGTGCCCGCGTCGTAGTAACCATGCGTGGAGACAGCGTCGATGTATTGGCCGAAGCCGAGCGGCGCGAGGCGCTTCAGACGCGTCGTGGTCAGGCTCGGGAACGCATCGGTCGGGCCCATCACCACCGCATTCGGGTCAGTCGAGTGGATGCCTTGATAGACAGACTTATACAGCGCGATGAAGTTGGCGTCGGTGTCGGTCCAGAACTCGTTGGGCTCCCACGTCACCTGATAGTAGTTCGCCGACTGCGTCGGGAAGTACGCGGCGCGAATCGCATTCGATTCCGTGCCGACGCGGCTCATGTAGTTCTGGTAATACGAAAGATTGGTCGGCACGCGCGTGTCGTCCTGGAACGCACCGGTACTGCTCGCCCAGGCAGGGATGCCGTCGAGACGGATCAGGCGCATCACGTTGCCGCTCTTGTAGAACGGATCGAGATTGTTTGCCGAGGGACTGAACGTGTTCGCTCCGTTCGGTTCCATCGTCGAGAGCTGGCGGTCGTCGATCGTCGACGAGATGCCCAGATCCGCAAGCAGCGGACCGTTATCGTTCGCGCCCTGCATGCCGAAGCGGTGCTGTTCCTGATGCGCATAGGTGACCGCGGGAATGACGGCCGACAGGTTCGGCGTCACGCCGAAGGTCGCGATGCCGACGGGGCGCGTGCCCGCTTGCGGCAACTGGCCACCGTTCTGCGCAAGCGTGCCCGTCGCGGCGAAATAGCCGGCGAGCGTCGACGTGCAGTTGAGCGTGATGGTCTTCGAACCACTCGGTACGGCCGTGCTGCCGCTCGCCGCTACTCTGCCGAAGGTGTCCGTGACGGCCCAGTTCAGCGTGTCGGCGTTCGGCACATTGGTGGTGAAGGCGAGTTGGAATGCGCTGCCGGCGGCGAAGATGCGTGTGCCGTCCGAGCCGGGTGTGTCGGCGGAAATCGTGGCGCTGCCCGAGCCTGCCGAGATGGCTGGCGATGCACAGCTGAGTGCCGCGACGGCATTGCCTGCGCCGTTCACCGTGGCGGCGGCGCCGGTGCTGCTGTTTCCCGCCGCAGTCGAGTTGGACGAACTGGCGGCTCCGTTGGCCTGGGTTGCTGCGGTGCTGCTGGAGCTACCACCGCCGCCGCCGCAACCTGCTAGTGCCAGAGAAAGTGTCGAGAGTACGAGTAGTTGCGATTTCATCAATCTGTAATCAATGCGTTAGCTGAACATTCGCCCACCTCTTCGCGCAAAGCGCGTCCGGGGGCGGAACGAACATCCGGGTTCAATTGCAAGCCCGCCGATGAGTGAGGCATCGGCACTGGCCGTCCTGTGTGCGCAACGGATGCGTTACGCGAGGGTGATGCCTTCCCAGGTTGTCGGCCCCAAACTCATTTCTCTGCAGAGAAATTCATGTCATGCGAACCCTGCCGCTCGTATTGGCGGGTTGGCGGAATCGAACGACCGGGGAACGTACGACGAAAAAACCAGAATTTCGGGGAACAGCGCAGGTCACATCGCAATACATCGGTTCATGGCGTAAGCGAATGAACTATTTGCTGTTCTGTAAGTAAAGCAGGTTCAAATGGGAAGAATCGACCGTCACCATACGCATTAGTATGTTTAAAAGAAGTAACGAGTCGTTACGTATGAACAATAGTGCAGTACTAATTGCATTGATCACATCAAAGCATAGGTATGGTGAGACCAGTCTTTATCCGCCAAACAGAAATGGGGTCGAAAATATTTGTAGTGGATGCCTAACTATACGAATCGGTGTAAACCGCAGCGTAATGGGCGATAGCGCTCATTTCATAGCCGATGGAGCCTTGGAGATGGCGGAAAAGTGCTGGGCCTTCGGTGTAAGGTTTCCTCGCGATAGTGACTTCGCGGCGGAACTGTCGCTGTTTTACGGAGACGAGGCGGTGCCCCGCGAAAGGGGCGCGCCAGATTGACGATGAGGAGGCGCCGAGTTTTTTGGGGCCGGTACTTGCTGGTCGGAATGTTGATCCGCTGCGCAAAAAAGGCGGTTGTCCAGAGAGATAAATCGTGAGAATTCTTCAGTTGGTTCACGCACCGCGACTATCCGGGGCTGAGGTACTTGTAAAGGGGCTCGCGATTCATCATCAGCGCGGCGGCCATGAGGTCTGCATTGCATCGCTGCTTCCGCAGCAGGACGATTTTCTCGACATTCGCGCTGAGCTTCGGGCCGCGGGCGTCACCTGCCTGTTCCCGGACGCCCACTACGGCAGGGTGGGCAAACTGCTGCACTTGTATCGCGTGGTACGTCAGTTCCGTCCCGACTTCATCGTGGCGCATGCCACGCTCGCCGCACTCTATGTGCGTCTTCTGCCCGTGCATACGCCGATCGCCTGGGTGATGCACTCCGGCGTCAACGACTTTGAGAACGGCGCGCTCAAGCAGGCCGAGCGTCTGCTGTCCAGGCGGGCGAGAGCGATCATCGGCGTGTCGCAGCAAAATATCGACGACTACCTGCGAGAGATCGGCAAACATCCGGCTATGGTCGTGATCCCGAATGGCGTGGACGCGTCGCTGTTCGCGGAAGACAACGGCCCGTCGGCACCGGATATCGAAGTGCCTACGAAGCAGATTGTTCAGCTAGGCCGTTATATAGAAGGGAAAAGCCAGTTGGACACGGTCCGCGCGTTCGAGCGTGTCGTGCAGAGCGAGCCCGAGGCGCGTTTGCTGCTGTGCGGGGTCGTCGAAGACATTCCCTATCACGAGGCGGTGCTGTCGCTCGTCCATCAGCTTGGGTTGGACAGCCGCGTGACGGTATGCGGCCCGCGCTCGGATGTCGCCGCGATCCTTCGTTCCTCGCGCGTCTTTGCCATGCCCTCGCGATTCGAAGCGCAGAGCATCGGTTTTCTGGAGGCGCTTGCCTCGGGTATTCCTGTCGTGGCGAGCCGGATTCCGTCGTTCGGTTTTGCCAGTGGATTTGCCGGCGTCAATCTCGTCGATACGGCCGATCCTGAGGCCTATGGCCGCGCGTTGCTCGGGGCGCTCGACATGCCACGTGCGAGCCGGCAACTGGCAGGATATACGCTGCATGACACGGCAGATCGTTATATGACGATCGCGCGGCAGTTCGTCCGGCCGATGCAGGTTTCAGCATGAACTGCGTCGGATCGACCGGCTCGCGCTACTGCGCCAATCGGTCGATTCGCAGTGTCTCGGAGAACAGCCCGGGCAGCTCACCGAGATCCTGAGCGGCGCCCAGGGAGAAATTGTCACCTACCGGGTAGCGTGTCAGTGCCGGTGCGCCGCCAGTGAAATAGAAATCGCCGAGCGTCGCGTCGGTTCTTCGATAAAGCGCGAGCGCCGCATTGCGCTTGTCACGCACGAACGCAGGGAAAACATCCGACCACGACATACCGTGCAATGTCGCCGCATGGACCGGTACACTCGCCGCGTCGGTCGTGTCGAGCGTGGCAATGTCGATGGCTGCGTCCTCGTTCGTTCCGTCGAGATGCGGTGTTAAAAGAATCAGCGTATTGCTCGCGTTGCCGCGCACGGCCCCCACCGTCACTTTGACGAAATCGGGCAGGAAACTCGCTGGCAATAGTTTGCGTTCGCCGATGCTCATGCGCGTGCCGTCGTTGGCGATTTGCGTGAGCGCGAGCCGACCGTCCGCGCCATCCATCGCGACCAG
This sequence comes from Paraburkholderia sp., assembly GCF_035656215.1. GTDB lineage: Bacteria > Pseudomonadota > Gammaproteobacteria > Burkholderiales > Burkholderiaceae > Paraburkholderia. Next base: position 9,251 of record NZ_DASRSY010000069.1, on the reverse strand, counting down.
TGACGCGCGTGATCCTGGCACCTGGACGGGCAGAAGATTTGCGTTTTGCCGCAGGGTTTTTGCCTGTGCCATGAGCGTCGGCGCTGAGCCCAATGAGCCAGATGTGCCAGATGTGCCCGATGAGCCGGTGGAAGACGCTATCCAGAGGTCGAGCCCGCTATCGGTTCGCTTCTGCGCGATCAGCACGCTGGCGCGGCTCGTTCCGCCAAAATCCGCTGCCACGTATTGCTGCGTCAACTCGGGCTTGAACGCGCTGCTGGTCTGAAGCCAGAGACGTGGCGTTTCGAAGTGATCGCCTGTACTGCGAAGCAACCAGAACGCCGTGCCGCCGCGGCGTGCGGTGATTACCATCAAGTCCGCTTTGCCGTCACCGTCGAAGTCGCCGAGCAGGAAGCGTGCGCTGTCGAAGCACAGCTTGTCATTCGCGCAACTCGGCACCGTGGCGCGAGGATCAAATGGGACGATGCTCGCGTACCAAAGCGCAGGACGCGACGCTTTCACGAGCGACGCCGCATACACATTGAATCCAGGCCCGTCGTGTTGTCGCTGCACATAGACCGCGGCTTGCTCGCCCGTCCCGTCGATGTCGCCAACCATTGCAGTAGCGAGTCGAAGATCGGTTGCCTGGGTGTGTTGCGTAGTCGCCCAACGGTAGCGTGTGGTGAGCTGCGTGCAGCCGCGCATGGTGAGCTTGCCGTCGTTTTCGCCGAGACAGTGCCGCAGCGGCGTATAGATGAGGCCGAAGTCCCACGGGGTCCAGCGTTGCGCCATGTCCCATTGATCGCAGGTCTCGGAGGTCAGATAGCCGTCGCGCTCCGCGATGCATTGCGAAGTTGCGACGCTGACAAGTGCGGCGTTGCGCGTATTACCCGGATAGACGGTCAGCGGGTCCCAGCGCCACTGTTGCGCGGATGAGCCCGTGCACGCGGCAAGTGTCGGCGTCTGGTCGCTGCCCGCGGAAGTCAGACAGCGGCTCGTCGCCGTATTGAATAGCTGAATGGGACGCGACTTGAAATCCGCGACGCGGTGGTCGCTGCGATCGGCAAATGCATAGCGGCGCGCAACCCAATTGCCATCCCACTGAAACTCGCCGAATACATGCGCAAACTCATTGCCGTCGACGGAAAAATAGCTGGCGACGATATCTCGCTTGCGCTGAACTTCAGCCGCCGGAACGTTGCTGGGCCAGTCGCCGGTCGGATAGGTGATGTGGTATTCGATCGGCACGCTCTTGTTCAGCGTCTGGACGACGTGGCGCGTGATGCGCGCGGCGTAGATGTGATCGGGATGCTCGAGAAATGGCACAGTGTCCGGATTAAGCGTGTAGATTTGCGAGGCTTCGGTGAGTATCGCTTTCAGCGTAGCCGACAATGCGGCCCGATCGTATTGCACGCGCACTGAGCCGTCGGCGTTCATCGGATAGGTGGAGAGCGTGGCGTGCTGTTCCCACAGGAGGCCGAGCGGTACACGGCCACCGCGCACGGCGCCGCCGGGCAGCCGGAGCTCGAGGAGACGAACCTGTGGCTTTGCCTTCAGCACCATCTGATGCACGAGCTTGCCGGCGATCGGAATATTCGTTTCGGTCCATTCGTCAGGCACCCCCGCCATGCGCGCATAAGCGAGCCGCGAAGCCCGCTCGCGGGTCTGCACGTAAGCGAAATCCGCACCGTTGGCGCCGCCGATCAGATGTACGGTAGTGATGCACCAGCCGGCGTCGAGCCGCTCGCTGATGGCGGGGTCCACGAAGAGCAGATCGTCGTCGAGGTGAGCGACGACCGTGACCAGCGTACCGGCGCCACAATCCGCCGCTCGCGCCGAACCGGAAAGGAGAGCGAAGAAAAGTAGCGCTAGAAAGGTAATGGATGAATCGCGAACAAGCCTGGCTGCCGATGATCGCATGTTGATTCGAACCCTGACGATGAGCTCGATCATACTGTACCGGCGTGGTCCGCCACGTTGGCGAACTCACAGTAGGCGTCACTTTTGCGTGCCGGCAGCGGGGCATGCAGGCGCCGGAGCTGTTGGCGCTAACGGCAGTCCTGGCACTAACGCTGAAGCTCGCCCTAGCGGAAATAAGCCTTGGTGTTCTCGTGAACATCGGCGCGCGCGAGCAGCGCCGAAGGTGCGAGCCAGACATATTCGCTGTGCTGATCGAGCCGGCCGACTGAGACGGTGCTGGTGAACTGCAGCGCGTAGGCGAGCACGATGTAGTGCGTCGACACGTCAGGTTCGGCGGCGAAGTTGTCTTTGTAGTGATGCTCGAATATACCTTCGAAGCGTGCGGCCGAGCGCGTTAGCCTCGCGATGCCCAATTCGGCGTCGGCAATGCGTGCGAACGCGGCGTCGAGTGTTTCGTCTTTATGAATGCGCCCGCCAGGAACGAACCATGTGCCGCGAGCGGGGCGATTGCGACGATGGCCGATCAATACGCGGCCCTCGGCATCGCTGACGATCAGATCGATCGCGACCAGCGGCGTCAGACGCACCACGTCCAGGAAATCGATCTCGGTCAGCATGTCATCTCCTGCGGGGCGTGCGCCGGGTCGGCGTGGGTGATCGTGAGATGTGTCTGAAGGCGCTAATAGTCGTGATGGTGCTCATCGTCCCGGGTGAGGCGCTCAGAGACAGACGCTAGCAGCAGTGCGACCAGAATCGCGCCGAGCGTGGCGAAGAGAAACGCGCCGACCATCGCGGCTAGCACCAGCATCGTCCATGCGAGGCCGCTCATTTCTCGGCTCCAGCGCGTTGATATGCACGCGAACCAGCACCCGCCTGGATTCTACGTGCGCAAACAAGGTGCTGCCCTGTCACATCACGCCGAAGTATCGGCACATCGCGACAGCGAGCGGTGTCTATCGAAAGAAGCGCTCGCGGCGGCCATTACGCGCACCGTCCACGGCAAATCTAGCGAGGAACGTAACCCTCCGGGGTCGCGACCGCATCCTTGAACACGCCTGCGTTAGAGGAGACGACATAGATCGGCGTCGGAGACAGCTTGAGGCTCGCCACACCGTCGCGATACGGCAGGGTCGATGGGTTGCCCATCATGTCGAACACCATGACTTCGCCCGACGTGCCGGGCGCATCGACCCGCAGACGATAGTCCGCGCTTTGGCTTGCGCTGAACCCCGTTTTGGCGTTCCATGCGTCGTTATCATGCGTCCACAGCGCGGTCACGATCTTGCCGCCGCCGAGCCGGCGGAATGCGTACGCGTAGACGCCTTTGGGCATTCCCTTGAGTGGCCCGAGCGTATCCGTTCCGTCGATGATCCGCGTCATCGCCGCCACGGCGAGCGCGGCAGGTTTGGGGCTGATGCGAGCGGGGCCGTAGGCGCCGTCCGGATGATCGAGTTCGAAGAAGAGACCGTAGCCGGGCGCGGCGTCCGGCATGTCAGCGAGGTAGAACACGTAGGTCATGTCCGCGCCTTCGCCGAGCAGGATGAGATGCGTGCGCGCGACGACGGCGGCTTGCGCATACAGCACATTCGCACCCGGATAATTCTTGCCGTACGCCTGACCGATGTCGTAGCTGATACCGGTTTCGGTGATGAACAGCGGCGCGCCGGGTTTCAGGTACTGATGCATCTCATGGCGCAGCGCCCGCATCGCGGCAGGTAGCGCGCCTGGCACGGTGCCAGCATTCCCTGGGTCGGCGACGCGCTCGGGGGGATGCGACGGTGTCGTGCCGATGTCGTAATAACCGTGAATGGTCATGCCGTCCATATAGTGGCCGATGCCGAGCGGACCGAGACGGCGCATCCATATGACGTTGGCCTGCACCGACGCGTACGTCACACCCATCACCACGGCATGCGGGTCCGTATGATGAATACCTTCCCACACGGCCTTATACATCGCGATGAAATTCGCGTCGGAGTCACGCCAGGGCAGTCCGCCATCGGCGTCAGGTTCCCATGTCACCTGATAGTAGTTGTCGCGCTGTTTGGGGAAGTAGGTCATCCGCGTGCGGTTGGACTCGGTGCCGACTTTGGCCATGTAGTCTTTCATTTGCGCGAGCGAGGTTGGTGCATAGCTGTGCGTCTCCTTGCCGGTCGGGCTGGCCCACTGAGGAATGCCGTCGAGCTGGATCAAACGCATGATGTCGCCGCGCCGGAAGTAAGGGAGCAACTGCTTGCTCGCGGGATCGAACGTGCCCGCGTTTTTCGGCTCTTCCATGTACCAGTTGCGATTGTCGTTGGCCCACGAAAGGCCAAGCGCCGTATAGACCGGCCGGTAGCCGTCGCCGTCGCAGCAATGCTGCCCGGGCGCAAGATAGGCGGTGCCCTGTCCGCCGAATCGATGCAGATCTTCGTAGGGAAAGCGTACCGCTGGCAAAGCAGCGGAAGTGTCGGGCAGTACACCGAATGTGGCGATGCCGGCAGGACGTGTACCGCGCGATTCGAGTTGACCATGTGCGCGTTCCAGCGAAGCGGAGACGGCGAAGTAGCCGGCAACGCTCGACGCGCAACTGAGGGCCGATAGCGTGGCGCCCGCCGCAACGGGGAAGTGGCCGCTGGCGCGCACGGCATTCCAGCTATCGCGGATCTGCCAGTTGAGCGTGTCGTTTTGCGTCGGACGTGTTGTGAAGACGAGCGCGAACGGTTTGTCCGCTGCGAACAGGCGCGTACCGTCGCTCGGCGTGTCCGCTTCCAGCAGATCGCCGTTTGCGGCCGCGCGCACCTGTGAAGAGGGCGCGGCGCAGCGCAGGCCCTGCCCGGGCGGCGCCTTCAATGCAGTGGGCGCGGTGGCTGCCAATTCCGGCGCGGTGTCTTGGTTCGCCGAGGCAGCCGGGGGCGCCTTCGCCGGCACGCCCGCATCGGCTGCGGTGATCGCGGTGACCGCAACCGCGCAGCGCTTCTCCACCCCAGGTGCCGGATCGCCGAACACACCGTTATTGCAATCGGCACTGTTCGAGAACGTCTTTACGACATGCTGCTCTGCCGTGCCGTACAGCACGTCACGAGTGCCGCTGAAGCGGCACGTGCCGTATTCCGCTGCGCAGGGTGTCCACTTTCTGCCGTCGACCGTTAGGTCGGCACTGCTCGCGCTATCAGAGCCACCTGACGCCCCCGCCGCGCTGCACGGCGAAGCCACGAATCCTATCAGGATAAATGCCGCCGTCGAGGCAGCGGCGCACAGCACTAATCCGTGAACGGTAAAGGTGCTGGCGAGTGTTCGCAGCGTGCGATATTCCCGACCATTCGACATGTGTTCCCCGTGTCGTCCGACGTACATGTTCCAGCGGCAACGCGTCGCTGAATTGCTAGTTGACCAGGCCAGACCCGCCTCAGGCTACCTCGTATCGCAATCTGTTGCGGAAACCGCATAGGCTATTTCCGCAATTCGATGGCGGAATCGCACCGGCTCTCATCCGACAGAATCCGCCGTTGGCCCGTCTATTGCCGGGTGAGCTAAAAGTGTCCTATTGCTGTGTTTCACGTTTGAAACATTAATCGTCCTGTTTATATTCTTGCGATCCAATAACAACGAATTAAATAATTTTGCTACGCGCGAAAGTGATTATATTGGAGACTGCTTTTCGTATCCCGGCTCGCCGGATATATCGTCAGAAGAAAGTCCCGTTGGAATCCGTTAGAACAATGGCTGGTGCAGTAAGGCGGCTGCCCTCATTCTGGCAACGTGACAGGAGGAAGTCACTTCAAATCCGCAGAACGGCGGACGGATCAAATTACAACTCCAGCATTTCCAGTGGCGGTTGTATGTGGGCCAACACACAAAAAAATCGTATTAATCCGTATTGAAATTCGCGGAATGTAAATTCATTCATATGCAGAATCGGTATTTAGTTCATTGAAAAAATAGTAATGGAACAATTGTTCCGCAAATAACTGGCTGGCCACCATATCGAAACGCCAACATGTCTGCACTTTCGGTCATGGCGGCTAAATGCTTGATTGCGGATGGCTATGATGCGCTGCACAGAGCATTCCACTGTGTGGGCGTTCAAGGTTTAAAAGTAGATCCGTTTTCTGGTGAGAGAGAGAGGATGACTATGACCTGCGCGAGTCTCGAGTCTGCAATGTTGCGCTGGGTGCACGCACCGAATAAGGGAATGCGGCGCATCGCAATACTGATGTTCAACGACTGCTCGCTGCAGGGCGCGGGCGTGGTTGCCGAGGTGTTCCAGGCTGCGAACGAAATGGCATCGTCCGGCTCGGGCGGCTGGTTGTATGACGTTTCTTTCCTGTCCGCCGACGGCGGCATGGTGACCTCGTCATCGGCGCTGCGGGTCTGGACAGACGGACTTGACGCGCGCCATTACGGCGGTTTCGACGCGTTGTATGTCGCCGGTGGTAAAGGCGCGTTCGCCGCATCCGGAGACGAGCGGCTGATCGCCTGGTTACGGCGCGTTCGCCGCAATACAGGCATGATCCGGCCGATCTCGGAAGGGCGCGCGCTGCTCGAGGCGGCCTATGTGCCGGATGGCAAGGAAGGCGGCGAATTCCGCCAGCAGCAGTCGATGCCGTCGCGCCAGACCGAGCAGAATGGCGACGCGGGCGACCGGCTTGAATCGATGAGAAGCGCGCTCGCCATGATCAAGCGCGATCTCGGCGGTGCGGCCGCTCGCACGGTGGCCGAGCGCCTGCTCGCGGATTCGTGCTCGAACCTCGCGCCGCTGCTTGGCGAAGACGGCGGTTTGAGCCCTGGCGACAAAGTGCGCGCGGCGGCTCGCTGGCTGCAAGAGAATTGCCAGCAGTCGATTTCGATCGCCGACGCCGCTCAGTTCGCCGCGATGAGCGAGCGCAACTTCCTGCGCCGCTTCAAGATGGAAATGGGTATCACGCCCTCGAGTTTCCTGTTGCATGAGCGCCTCGCGGTGACCTGCAGCCTGCTGACCGAGTCGGAGTTGCCGGTGGACAAGATTGCCCGGCGCACCGGCATGGGCAACGGTGACCGTCTCGCGAAGGTCTTCCGCAAGCGCATGAGAATTTCCCCCACTGAGTTCCGGATCCAAAGCCGCCGTATGGTCGGCGGATAGCGTACATGCCGCGAGCCGGCTGAGCGCGCTCGCCACGCAATATTTTCGTGCAGTACTTCGGTAAGTATTTCTTCGACTTCATAAAACTGTAAGGAATGCGAATATGTTGACCAAGGAAACTGTGAGCGCTGCATCGGTGAACCCGGACGGCGCGACTGCCGGGATAGCCGGTGCGCATTGCGCGCGCATCGTCCCGGTCATTCTTGCCGGTGGCTCGGGCACGCGGCTATGGCCGGTGTCGCGTGAAAACTATCCCAAGCAACTGATCGACGTCGTCGGCTCCGACTCGCTGCTGCAGGCGACCGCGCGGCGTATGGACGGCTTCCCTGCCGGCTGGAACGTGGACGTGTCGCCGATCGTCGTATGCGGCGAAGAACACCGGTTTGTGATTGCCGAGCAGCTTCTTGAAAACGGCGTGGACGCGCGTCTGATCGTCGAGCCTGCGCGACGGGATACTGCGCCGGCGTTGACGCTCGCGGCATCGCTCGCGTGCGCGAACGGCGACGACCCGATTCTCGTCGTGATGCCGGCCGACCATTCGATCGCGGATGTGCCCGCGCTGCAAGGCGCGCTGGACCGTGCCGCGAGATACGCCGAACGGGGCTCGATCGCCACGCTGGGCGTGCCGCCCACGCGCCCCGATACGGGCTTCGGTTATATCCACATCGGCGGCCAATTGTCTGATGGTGGCCATGCGATCGACGGCTTCGTCGAGAAGCCTGCCGAGGAAATCGCCGCGCAGTACGTCGCGGCGGGCACGTACTGGTGGAACGCCGGGATCTTTGTCGTGCGGGCGCGCGTGTGGCTCGATACGCTGAAGCGTCTGCAGCCCGAGATGCACGCGGCCTGCGAACGCGCGTTCGTGAATGGCTGCTCCGAAGGCGTGTGTTTCCGTCCGCTGGTGGACGCTTTCCTGAGTTCGCCCGCTGACTCGATCGACTATGCGGTGATGGAGCGTCTTACTGACGCGGGCAACGTTGACGCGGGAAACGTGGGTGACGGGAGTGACGTGAGCGCCACGGGCGAGACACCCGCGACCCCCGGCACGGACCCGCAAGTGGCCGGTGCGAATCCGTCCGGCGTTGTCGTGCGACTCGATGCGGGTTGGTCGGATCTCGGTTCCTGGGACGCCGTCTGGGCTGCGATGGAGAAGGACGCCAACGGCAACGCCGGGCGCGGCCGCGTGACCTTCGAAGGCGCGGTGTCGAGCTACGCGCATTCCGAAGGCCGGCTCGTCGCCTGTGTCGGCACGACCAACGTGGTGGTGGTCGAAACGGCCGACGCCGTGCTGGTGGTCGACCGTTCGCACGTGCAGGACGTCAAGGGTCTGGTGTCGCGGATCAAGGCGCAGCACGCCCCCGAGGCCGATGCACATCGCAAGGTGCGCCGCCCGTGGGGTTTCTACGATTCCATCGACCGCGGCGAACGCTTCCAGGTGAAGCGCATCGTCGTCACGCCGGGCGCGAAACTCTCGCTGCAACTGCATCACCACCGTGCCGAACACTGGGTCGTCGTGCGCGGCACGGCACTCGTCACGCGCGGCGAAGAGCAGTTCCTGCTCAGCGAAAACGAATCGACCTACATCCCGCTCGGCACACGTCACCGGCTCGAAAACCCCGGGAAAGTGCCGCTCGAAATCATTGAAATCCAGTCAGGCACCTATCTCGGTGAAGACGACATTGTGAGGTTCAACGACAACTACGGACGCTGCTCCTAACCGCGCGTCCGGAATCATTTGCGGAAAAAGAACGAACGGCAAGAACGAGGTAAGCAAAATGCGCAAATTTCAGGATTTGCTCGCGCGAGTTTTCGATGTCGCGTTAGTGCTCGCGGGGGCGGCGGTGGCGTCGCAGATCCGCTTCGATTACCTCGCTCAATCCGGGTTCTATTGGGCGCTCGTGATGTTTTCCGCCGCCTTCGCGCTGGCCATCTTTCCAGCGTTCGGCGTTTACGAATCATGGCGAGGCCGCTCCAAGCTCTCGCTGGCCGGGCAGGTGTCGCTCGCGTGGCTGATGGTGCAGGGCAGTGCGCTTGTACTGATGTATTCGCTGCACCGCATCGACTTCGTGTCGCGGCTGTGGTTCTCGTACTGGACCGCGGTGACGGGCGGCCTGCTGATCGCTTACCGGCTGATCACGCATGCGGTGCTCGCGCGGGCGCGCAGTGCTGGCCTGAATCTGCATCAGGTCGCGATCGTCGGCAGCGGCTCGCAATGCGACGCGATCATCCGCCGGATCGATTCGGCGCCCGG
>NZ_DASRSY010000068.1:0-23689 GCF_035656215.1 Paraburkholderia sp. | reverse complement strand
GCTTCGCCATCCTGTTAATGATCGGCTTGTGCGCGATCTGGGGACTTCAGCAAGTGGCGATCAAGAGCACCAACGCAGCGCTGCCACCGGTATTCCAGGCGGGCCTGCGCTCGGCGATCGCGGCCTTGCTGGTATGGGTCTGGGCACGCTCGCGCGGCACACCGCTCTTTCGCGATGACGGCACCTTAGGCGCGGGCTTGCTCGCGGGCGTGCTGTTCGCGGCGGAATTTGTGTGCATTTTTCTCGGCCTGACACTGACGAGCGCGTCGCGCATGGCGGTCTTTCTGTACACCGCACCGTGCTTCACAGCACTCGGGCTGCACTGGTTCGTCGACGGCGAGCGGATGCGGCGCATTCAGTGGCTCGGCATCCTGGTGGCATTTGCGGGTATGGCGCTGGCGTTCGCGGATGGCTTCCTGCACAGGCATGCGGCGCAGGGGTCGATGCTGACGGGCGTCGCCGGCGACGCGCTCGGCGTACTCGCAGGCATCGCGTGGGCCGCGACCACCGTAGTGGTGCGCGCCACGCGCCTCGCCCAATCGAGTGCCAGCAAGACACTGTTCTATCAATTGACGGTGTCGGCGGTAGTCCTGCTCGCGCTTGCGCTCGGGCTCGGCCAGGCACACGTGGCAACCGTCACCCCGCTGGCGGTGGTGAGCCTCGCGTACCAGGCGGTGGTCGTGGCGTTCGTCAGCTATCTGGTGTGGTTCTGGCTGTTGACGCGTTACATCGCGTCGCGCCTGTCGGTGTTCTCGTTCCTGACGCCGTTGTTCGGCGTGACCTTCGGCGTGCTGTTGCTCGGCGAATCGTTCAGCCTGCGCTTTCTGATGGCGGCGGTGCTGGTGCTGACCGGCATCGCGCTGGTCAATGCACCGGTCAAGCGGGTTGCTGCTTAAGGAGTGAGGCGTTTCACGCGCGCTGCAGGACGCAGCGCGCTTCCTTCAAGACCGCACAACGCAACTCAGGCGTCGTTAGTTCCAGTTTCGGCAGCTGCTGCGCCGCGCGTCGGCGAAGCCGCTACGATCTGCGCCACACGCACATATTCGGCCACTGGCACGTCTTCGGCGCGGCGTTGCAGATCGAAGCCGAGCGCCTCGAAATCCACCGAGTCACGAAACGCGGCCAGGGTGTTGCGCAGCATCTTGCGCCGCTGCGAGAAGGCCGCCGTCACCACTTCGCCGAGTACGCGCTCGTCCACGGACGGCAGTTCATGCAGCTCGTACGGAATCATCCGCACGATCGCCGAATCGACCTTCGGCGGCGGGTTGAATGCTTCGGGCGGCACGTCGAGCTGCTTGTCGATCACGTAGCGGTATTGCAGCATCACCGAGAGGCGGCTGAACGCCTTGGTGCCCGGCTCCGCCACCATGCGATCGACGACTTCGTTCTGCAGCATGAAATGCTGATCGATCACGCGATGCGCGAACGCGGTCAGATGAAACAGCAACGGGCTCGAAATGTTGTACGGTAAATTGCCGACAATGCGCAGCGATGCCTTCTCACCAGGTGCCGCGAGCGTTCCGAAGTCGAACGCGAGCGCATCGCCCGCGTGCAGCTCGAGCAGGTCGCCGAATTTTGTCTTGAGACGGCCGATCAGATCGCGATCCAGCTCGACGGCGTGCAACGGCGCCTCGGGCGTCGCCAGACGCTCGATCAGCGGCGCGGTAAGCGCGCCGAGCCCGGGCCCGATCTCGACCATGCGCTCGCCGCGCTGCGGCCGGATCACGTCGACGATCGAATCGATCACGCCCATATCGACCAGAAAATTCTGTCCGAAACGCTTGCGCGCGATATGACCTTGGTGCCGGCCCTGTTGCTGTCTGCTGGTGGACATCGAAGAAACGCTAAGAAAGAGAACTGCTTAAAAAAGAGCAAGCGGAACAACTCGCAATCGCGGCAAACGCTGATGGAGCCGTGCGGTCTCGCCGCTGAAGCGGCCTGCCAGGCAATGCTACGCCATCGACGCCGCTGGATCAGACCACTCGGCCAGGCGATGCGATCGACACGGTAGCATCAACCCGCCCGGCGGTGCTGCGCCATCGAAACCGCCGTATCGATCGCAGCGATCAGACTGCCTGCGTCGGCACGGCCGGTGCCGGCCAGATCGAGCGCGGTGCCATGATCGACCGAGGTGCGGATGATCGGTAAGCCGAGCGTGACGTTGATGCCTTCGCCGAACGTTGCGTACTTCAACACCGGCAGGCCCTGATCGTGGAACATCGCCAGCACGCAGTCGGCCTGTTCCAGATAACGCGGCTGGAACAATGTATCCGCCGGGTAAGGACCGGGCGCGTCGATGCCCTGTTCGTTCGCGAGCTTCAGTGCGGGAGAAATCACCTCGATTTCTTCGCGGCCCAGATAACCGTTTTCGCCCGCATGCGGGTTCAAACCCGTCACGAGAATACGCGGCGCGGGCAAACCAAAATGGTGACGCAGATCGTGATCGATGATGCGCAGCGTCTCAACGATGCCTTCGATCGTCAGCGCAGCGGAGACGTCTTTGAGCGGCAGATGCGTGGTAGCAAGCGCGACGCGCAACGGGCGCCTGCCGGTGCCGGCCAGCATCATCACCACGCGCGGCGTGTGCGTGCGCTCGGCCAGATATTCCGTGTGGCCGGTGAAAGGCACACCGGCATCGTTGATGGTGCTTTTCTGCAGCGGCGCGGTGACGATCGCGTCGAACGTGCCGGCCACGGCGCCGTCGATCGCGCTGTCGAGCAGATCGAGCACGTAGCGGCCGTTGGCGGCGTCCAGCTTGCCGGCCAGCGAGGGCGCGCCGAGCGGCTGATGCTGCACCCGCACGCGCTTGCCACCCGCCACCAGCGCAGCCCAATCGACGCCAACTGCGCGCGCGCGTTCAGCCAGCAAATCCGCGTCGCCCAGCACGGTGAACTGTGCACCCGGCCAATGCGCCGCCGCGCCCGCCAGCGCCTGCGCGGTCAGTTCGGGGCCCACGCCGGCAGGCTCGCCGGTCGTGATCGCGATCTGCAACGGAAGGCTGGTGGACTGCGCGGCGGTTGTCATGACGATTATTGCAGGCTTGCCTGGACAGGTTTCACTTCGACGTAAGCCGTATCGCGCAATTCGCGCAGCCAGTCGGCGTAAGCCTGTTCCGCTTTGCGCTGACCGATCGCCTGACGCGCCAGATCCATCTGCTGCGAAACCGAGCCTTCCGATTCGCGACGGCCCAGCACCTGAATCAGGTGATAGCCGTATTCGCTGCGCACCGGGTCGCTGATCTGACCGTCCTGCAGGCTGTTCATGGCGCGCTCGAATTCCGGCACCGTCTCGCCCGGGCTGATCCAGCCGAGGTCGCCACCTTGCGACGACGAGCCGTCTTGCGAATAAGTGTGGGCGAACTTCGCGAAATCGCCACCTGCGGCGATCTGGTTCTTGATTTCGAGCAACTTCTGACGTGCCTGCGGTTCGGACATACCGTCGCCGACGCGCAGCAGGATGTGGCGAACGTGCGTCTGCACGAGCTTCGGTGCATCGGAGCTGGTGCCCTGGCCTGCGCGACGATCGACGAGGCGCACGACTTCGAAGCCGTCGTTGGTGCGGATCACATCGGGACTGACCTCGCCCGGGCGCAGAGCCGAGGCAGCCTTGACGAACTCAGGCGGCAGCTTGGACGGCGGCAGGAAACCCGTATCGCCACCTTTCGACGCATCCGGCGCCTGCGAATTCGACTTCGCCAGCTTTTCGAAGTTGGCGCCGCCCTTCGCTTCGGTCAGCAGGGCCTGAGCCTTTTTCTGCGCGGCTTCGATGTCGGTTTCCGAGGCGTTCAAAGGCGCCTTCACGAAGATGTGCTGAACGTGCAGATCGCTCGTCAGGCCGGAGTTCGGGCCGCGCTGGCTGGCAATGTAGTTCGCAACCTCGGCGTCCGACACCGTGACCTTGCTGTCCACTTCCTTCTCACGCAGACGCGAAAGCGTGAGCTCGGTGCGCGCGTCGCTCGTGAAGGTGGTCCAGGGCACGCCTTGCGCCTCGATACGCGAGCGATACATGTCGAGCGACATGTTGTTCGCCTGCGCGAGCCGCTCGAGCGTTTTTTGCACGGCTGCGTCGTCGATGTTGATGCCGTCTTCTTTCGCCTTCTGCAACTGGATGCGTTCCAGCACCATCTGGTTGAGCACCTGCTGGCGCAACTGGTCCATCGGCGGGACCGGCGCGTTCTGCTGGTTCAGCCGGTGGGTGATCAGGCCGATGCGCTCGTCGAGCTCGCGCCGCGTGATGACACCGTTGTTGACCACTGCGGCAATAGTGTCGACCGTCTGGCCGCTATTGCCGGAAAGCGCCTGTGCCTGAACCGGCGCAACCGACAGGAAAGACGCCACAGCGGCAAAACCGGCCGCAAGCGTTGCCAAGCGAAGCTTTTTCATGATTGCCACAGATACTCCAATGATGTCGGGCGCGCCTGGCCCGTCTTTTCGCATTCTATAAATGATCGGGCGAGCGTCATTCGTAATTGGTGAAACGCGCTGCCGGCGGCGGCGGCGGCGGCAACGGCGTGTATCCCGCCACGCTCGCGCGGAACGCGGAAATCAGTCCATTGTCGACGCTCGACAAACCCTTGAACGTCAACTGAGCGAGAAACCGCGTGCTCGACTGATTCTGCCCCGAAGTGTTCAGACCGTTCGCATAGCGCTGAAGCCCGGCGCCAAGCGTCCAGCAATCGGCATCGTATTGCAGGCCGACCAGACCGTCGACAACCCGGTGCCCGCCCAGGTCGTAATTGAAACGGGCCACCCCGTACACATGATGCGACAGCGGCCACTGCCCCGAGACCAGGATCTGATTGATCGGCTGATTGTCCAGCGTGGTGTTCGCACGGGTGTAGCGATACGCCACGTTGATTACCCTGCCCGTACCCGGACTGAACCCGAAACCGACGCTCGTCTTCACCAACTGGTTGTTGTCGGCATTATATTGGAACGCCGTTTCCGACGCGAAACCGGCGCCGAGCTTGAGCGACGCACCCAGAATCAGGTCCGAATGCGTAGCCTGCGTGCTGGTCTGCGTAGGCAGCAGCGTGACGCGCTGATCCTGGAAGTAATACTGCTGCGCGATGACGAAGCGCGCGCGTTCGTCGCCCGTGGCCGGGTTGATGAAGCGCGTGGTGATGGCGGCGGTCAGACGGTTCGCGTCGGCGATCCGGTCGTTGCCGACGAACGTGTTCGGCGTGAAGATTTCCGCCAGCCCGAAGTCGGAGTCGGCCGTGTCGAACAGCGGCGCGGATTCCTGATTGCGGTACGGCGTGTAGACGTAGTAAAGCCGCGGCTCCAGCGTCTGGATGTAATCCTCGCCGAAGATCCGCACCGAACGGTCGAAAATCAGCCCGGTGTCGAAGCTCAGCGTCGGAATCGATTCGGTGAAGTTCTTCGGCGTGCCAACCGGTACATCGTCGCCGATGTTGCGCAGATTGTACGACGCGAAGTGCCACTGCACCTTCGGCGTGACGAAGTACCCCGGCCCGACCACCGAATACGAGATATACGGGTTGAACATCAACCGCTGACCTTCGGTCAGGTCGGCGGTGGTGATGCGGAAGTCCGTGTAATCGGCTTCCGCGCCGAAGTCGAAACCACCGACGTTGTACTTCGCGTACTTCACGTTCAACTGCGGCTCGCGGCCGTACGGCGCCACCGAAGGCGTCAACGTCTGCCAGTGCTGTTCGCGGGCGAGCACCGACCACGGGCCGTTGTTGTAGGTCAACCCGGCTTCCTGTTGATACAGGAGCTGGGTGCCGTTCATGAACTGGCTGACCGACGACGACAGGTCTTCCGGATACGTGTTGTCCGAGACCTTGTTGTAGTAGATGTAACCGCCGAACCCGTTACCGAAGTTCTGGTTGTGCTGGATATACAGCGCGTAGCGGTTGGTATGGGTCAGGTGGTCGTCCGGCAGATACTCGCCGGTGATCGAACCGGAATACGTGGGCGACAGGTAGCGGAAAGTGGACTGCAACTGCACACCGCGCTTCGAGATCAGGCGCGGCGTGACCGTCAGATCGCGATTCGGCGCGATGTTGAAGTAATACGGTACCGACAGTTCGAAGCCGTTCGACGAACTGAGCGAGAACGTGGGCGGCAGCACCCCGCTGCGCCGTTCGCCCGACAGCGGGAACGACAGCCACGGCGAAGCGAATACCGGCAGGCCCTGGAAGAACAGCACGCTGTTGTACGCGACGCCTTCGTCCGCGCCGGTGTCGAAATCGAACTCGCTGCCCTTGATGTACCAGGCCGGATTGTCCGTGCACGAGCACGCCGTGTACGTGCCCTTCGTGAACACCGAGCGCTCGTTGTCGAGCAGGTCGACGCGCTCCGCGCTGCCCGAGCCACCCGTCACGTTGAAGTGGTACTTCGGTGCGGACATGAAGCCTTCGCTCGAGTCCACCCGCATGTGCGCTTCCGGACCGGCGAACGTGGCGCCGTTGTTGTTCAGGTGAACCTGGCCATATGCGTCGGCCATGTCCGTGTCCTGATCGTAGTGCAGCGCGTCGGCCTTGATCACGAAGGTGTTACGCCGCACCTCGGCCGAGCCTTTCGCGGCCATGTCCTGGTCGGTGGTGCCGCTCGTCGTGTCGCCAAGTACGAAGGTGGCAGGCTTCTGGCCCGACTGCAATGGATGTTCTTCGAGCTGCGGAGCGAGTTGCATGCCCCACGGCGCGTCGATAGGTTGCGGCTGCGCGGCTTCCCCCACCAGCTGGGCGTGGGCAAGCGCGGGCATCAGGCCCGGAACGGCGATCAACGCCGCTACGAGCCGCCTTTTGCGCGGCACTACGGCACAAGAGGGAGTCGTTTGGGAAAGCTGTCTAGGCGGCATGTATCGTTTGGCGAATCGACCCGTCCGTCAGCTCCTGCAGTCACGATCCACCGCCTGCGCACCCCGACCGTGACAGTCGGCTGCACATCAATGTTTACAATCTGTCGAACGATGAGGCGGGCGGTAAAGCGGAATGCGCGAAAACTGGCGTGAGTCGCGTCAAAAAAGTCGTGGGGTATTATATGGCAAGACGTTGCCCCTCTGAATTTGCCGCCGGTTTTCATGACGCTCCCCCCTTCCAAAGACACTACCCAAGATTTCACGGACAGCCGCCTCGACCTGCTTAAGGCCTGGCTGAACGCCCATGCAGCGCGCTATGCGCTTGACCTCGACACGCTTCGCCCGGCTTCGTCCGACGCCAGTTTTCGCCGCTATTTCCGGCTCGCCGGTAAGGCGGCGGAAGGCGAAAGTATCGGCACCCTGATCGCCGTCGATGCCCCGCCGCCCGAAAAGTGCCGCGAATTTGTGCAGATCGCGCAATTGCTCGAAGCTGCGGACGTGCATGTGCCGCGCGTGCTGGAGGTCGACTTCGACGCCGGGTTCATGCTCGTCACCGATCTGGGCACCGATTCGTACCTCGGCGCGCTGACCGAGGCGCAACGCGGGGATGAACCCCGCCGTGCCCGCTCGTTGATGCACGACGCGCTCGATGCACTGATCCGCTGGCAGCTCACATCGCGCGAGGATGTCCTGCCGCCGTTCGACGAAGCCTTCCTGCGCCGCGAGATGGAGTTGCTGCCGGAGTGGTTCATCGGCCGCCATCTGGGCCGCGAGGTCGACGACAAGACCCGCGGGTTGCTGGATCGCACCTTTGCGCTGCTGATCGCGAGCGCCCGGGCGCAGCCGCAGGTGTTCATGCTGCGCGACTTCATGCCGCGCAATCTGATGATCGCCGCCGCGCCCAAGCCCGTGAACCCCGGCGTGCTGGACTTCCAGGACGCGGTGTACGGCCCGATCACTTACGACGTCGCCTCGTTGCTGCGCGATGCATTCCTCAGTTGGGACGAGGAGTTCGAGCTGGATTGCTTCGTGTACTACTGGGAGCGCGCGAAAAAAGCCGGCCTTCCGGTCGATCCGGATTTCGGCGAGTTCTACCGCCAGCTCGAATGGATGGGGCTGCAACGTCACATCAAGGTGCTGGGCCTGTTCTGCCGGATCAACTACCGCGACGGCAAACCGCATTACATGAAGGATCTGCCGCGTTTCATCGGCTATGCCCGCAAGGTCGCGGAACGCTATGCGCCGCTGCGTCCGTTCGCGAAGCTGCTCGACGAGCTCGAAGGCCGCGCGAATGAAGTCGGCTACACGTTCTGACCGATGACGATGTCTCTGAAGAAAGCGATGATTTTCGCCGCCGGGCGCGGCGAGCGCATGCGTCCGTTGACCGACACGCGCCCCAAGCCCTTGCTCGAAGTGGGCGGCAAGCCGTTGATCCTGTGGCAGATCGAACGCCTCGCGAAGGCTGGGTTTCAAACCATCGTGATCAATCACGCGTGGCTCGGTGAGCAGATCGAGGCCGCGCTCGGCGACGGTTCGCGTTGGGGCGTGCAACTGCGCTATTCGGCCGAGCATGAAGCCCTGGAGACGGCGGGGGGAATCGTGCAGGCGTTGCCGCTGCTCGAAGATAACGGCACGAGTGAAGTGTTCGTCGCGGTCAGCGGTGATGTGTGTGCGGATTTCGATTACGCGACGCTGCATGCCCGCGCTGAAAAACTCGCGGCATTGCCCGAGCCCGGTATGCACCTCGTGATGGTGCCGAACCCGGCGTTCCATCCGAACGGCGATTTCGGATTGGTCGACGGAACCCTGTCGCTCGACGCCCAACCGCGCTTCACGTTCGGCAATATCGGTCTCTACGACACGCGCATGTTTCGCGATCTGCCGCGCGGCACGCGGCGCGCGCTGACGCCTTACTATCGCGAGACGATTGCAAGCGGTCTCGCGAGCGGCGAGTTGTATGAAGGCCTATGGGAAAACGTTGGTACGCCGGCGCAGTTGCAAGCTTTGGATCAGCGGTTGAGCGCGCGCTGATTGCAGGCCACACGGCGTTGAACGACGCAGCGAAATAACGCACGCGGGGCAACGTCCAACGGTCAAGGCTGAGCGGTCAACGCCGATCGCGCAACCGTGAACACTCGACACCTGCCGTTCAACCTGCAATAGCCAGAACTGAGCGGCCGACGCCGATCGCCCCGCGGCGAACACTCGACACGCTCAGTTCAACGCGTCATCCAACAAGCAGAAGCGGCTCACCGCCCACCGTCTCCCGCCCCGACCGTTTCAGCCGACTCCGGCGCCTCTGCGGCACGCTGCTGCAGCGCCCACATCTGCGCGAACAAGCCGTTCGAACGCAGTAACTCGGCGTGCGTCCCACGCTCGACGATGCGCCCCTTGTCCATCACGATGATTTGCTGCGCGTGCACCACCGTCGAAAGCCGGTGCGCGATGATCAGCGTCGTGCGCTCGCGGGCAATCTGATCGAGTTCGTGCTGGATCGCGCGCTCCGAACGCGAATCGAGCGCGGATGTAGCCTCATCGAACAGCAGGATCGGCGGGTTCTTGAGGATGGTCCGCGCAATCGCCACGCGCTGCTTTTCTCCGCCAGACAACTTCAGGCCACGCTCGCCGACCGGCGTTTCGTAACCCTTCGGTAACCCTTCGATGAAGTCGTGAATATGCGCCGCTCGCGCGGCCGCGATCACGTCATCACGCGTGGCCGACGGACGGCCGTAAGCGATGTTGTAGTAGATCGAATCGTTGAACAGCACGGTGTCCTGCGGCACGATGCCGATCGACGCGCGCAGCGAATCCTGCGTGACGTCGCGAATATCCTGATCGTCGATGGTAATCGCACCGCCCGTTGCGCGGTCCAGATCATAGAAGCGGAACATCAGCCGAGCGAGCGTCGATTTGCCCGAGCCGCTATGGCCGACCACCGCCGTGGTGCTGCCCGCCGGAATCGTGAAGCTCACGTCGTGCAGAATCTGCCGCGCCGGCTCATACGAAAAGTTCACGCGCTCGAAGCGCACCTGCGCACCGCTGACCTGCAACTCGGGCGCATCCGGCACATCGGGCACCTCCTGGGCCGCGCCAAGCAGCGTGAACATGCGGTCCATATCGGTGAGGCTTTGCTTCAGTTCCCGATACACCACACCGAGAAAATTCAGCGGAATGTAGAGCTGCAACATGAAGGTGTTGATCAATACCAGGTCGCCGAGCGTGAGGCGCCCGGCCATCACACCTTCGGTCGCGCGCCACAGAATGAACACGAGCCCCGTGCCGATGATCGCCTGCTGCCCGAAGTTCAGCGCCGATAACGAACGCTGCGACTTGATTGCAGCTGTGCGATAGCGTTTGAGATTTTCGTCGTAACGTTGCGCTTCCCACTCTTCGTTGCCGAAGTACTTCACTGTCTCGTAGTTGAGCAACGAATCGATCGCGCGCGAATTCGCCTTTGAATCGAGGTCGTTCATCGTGCGGCGAAAATGCGTGCGCCATTCGGTGACTTTCACGGTAAATACGATGTATGCGGCGAGCGCAATGAACGTGACGATCGCGTAATACGCCTCGTATTTGATGACGAAAAAGCCGAGCACGAGACCGACTTCGACCAGGGTCGGCAGGATGCTGTACAGCGAATACGAAATCAGTTGCGTGATGCCGCGCGTGCCGCGTTCGATATCGCGCGACATGCCGCCTGTCTGCCGATCGAGATGGAACCGCAACGACAGGGCATGCAAATGGCGGAACACTTTCAGCGCGAGCTGCCGCACCGCGCTTTCGGTCACCTTCGCAAACAGAATTTCGCGCAGCTCGGTGAATAGCGAGGTGGACAGGCGCACCACCGCATAGGCGACCACCATCAAACCGACTCCGCCAAGCAGCACGATGCCCGGCGAATCGTGCGCGCGGCCGAGCGCGGTGAGATGCTTCACCGACGCAAGGCCGTCGATGATCCGCTTCATCACGATCGGCACGCCGAGATTGGCGACCTTCGCGCCGATCAGGCAACTCAGCGCGAAGCCGACGCGCCATTTATAGGTGGCGAGATACGGGAGCAGCGACAGGATCGTTTGCCAGTCGTTGCGCGGCTGGGTCGAGATCGGTGAAGGTTCGGACGAGGGCGTACGGCGCATGGGATCGGCTGGGGAGAGTATGGAAGCGACGGAGTTCGCAGCAGCGCGCCGACCGGCAGCGTGCAAACCCGGCACTCTGCTTTATGTCGCGCGACCCGGCTGGGCGCTTTCCCGTACAATTCCTGATCTTTCTATTGTCGCAGAAGCTGGCTGACGCCGCTTTTCACCCCGATGACCGATATTCTTCAACTTCCGCAAAAGTCTTGCGCGCTGCGCGTCGTGCCGCAACCGTCGGACGCGAATGTCCACGGCGACGTGTTCGGCGGCTGGATCATGGCACAAGTGGACATTGCCGGTTCGATTCCGGCAAGCCGCCGCGCCAACGGGCGGGTAGCGACCATCGCGGTCAACTCGTTCGTCTTCAAGCAGCCGGTGTTCGTCGGCGATCTACTGAGCTTTTACGCGGATATCGTCAAGACGGGTAACACGTCAGTGACGGTGTCGGTCGAGGTCTACGCGCAACGCATGAGCCTGACCGAAGAGGTCGTGAAGGTCACCGAAGCGACCCTGACCTACGTCGCAACCGATAGCGACCGGCGCCCGCGTGCGCTGCCAGTGCTGGATTAAGCGGCGGCGGACATTAAAAAAAACGAGGCGCCTGAGCGCCTCGTTTAGCTTCATACGTTGTGTTTGCCGGGTCGTGTGCCGGATTGCAGTTGTCCGGATCGCTCAGCGCAAACACCGCGGAGCCAGCAACCGCTGTCCGGCATGCAGCCGGCTTGCTGGCTTATTGGCTCGCCGCCGCGCCTGCCGCCGCCTTCTTCTGCGCGTTCTGGAGATCCGTCGGATAGTTCGGATCGTTGCGCGACGGGTTATACCCGTTGCTCTCCAATTGCTTCAGCTCGGCGTTCTTCTTTGCCCGCGCCTGCTTGCGCGCGGCCTTGCGTTGCGCCTTGGTGGTGGTTGCGTTGGAAGCGGCCACCGGTTTGGCGGCATCGGAGTCACTGCCCGCCGAACCACCGCCGCCGCTTTGCGCGAACGCCGGTGCAACCGAAGCCACGCTCAGTACAACCGATGTCAGCAGCACAGCCCATTTCTTTGCAG
Source organism: Paraburkholderia sp. (assembly GCF_035656215.1). GTDB lineage: Bacteria > Pseudomonadota > Gammaproteobacteria > Burkholderiales > Burkholderiaceae > Paraburkholderia. The sequence continues at coordinate 11,684 of NZ_DASRSY010000068.1, read as the reverse complement.
GTGAAGAAGTCATTGTTCTCTCCAGTCGTATTAGAAGATATTGACGGCGAAACGCCCTTGACGGAGTGCGAGCACCGAAAGGCGGGCGCAACGCCACGTGAATCGATGCTTCATGGTTCCCGGCGAAGTCTGAGACGGGAATCCCGAATATATACGACTGACACTCGCGCGCAAACCGGTAATCCCCCGCGAGCGATGGCCCACGCGCGCCAATCGACCCAGAATCTCACATGCCGCTACGCAAATAGGCGTCAACCTGCGCTTCAATCCACTGCGCAAAATGCGCCTGTTTCGCGTTCAGGATCTCGCGTTGCTGCCACACCAGCCAGTACGGATACCGGTACGGCACGCGAATATCGGTGATCTGCACCAGATCGCCCTTTGCCAGCGCATGCGCGACCAGACTGCGCCGTTCGAGCGCGATGCCCTGCCCCAGCAAAACCGCGCCCAGCACGACGTTCGAATCGTTCGCCGACAGCACGACCGCCTCGGTGGCCGGCTCCGCCACCTGCGCCGCCTGACACCAGTCAGTCCACGGCGTGTTGGGGCTGGAGATCAACGGACATGCGATCACGTCCTCAGCGGTGACGGGAAGGCGGCCGCCCGGCGCGAGCGTGAAGTCCGGCGCCGCGACGACCAGCACTTCGTCGTCGAACAATTTCTGCTGTGCAACATCGGGCCAGTGCCCTTGCCCCATGCGAATGCCGATGTCAGTCACGCCCTGGCGCAAATCCTCGACCTGCAGACTCGTCAGCAGACGGATTCGATAGTACGGATGTGTCTCGCGGAAACTCGCGAGACGCGGCACGAGCCAATGCTGCGCAAACGACGGCACGGTCGCGATGACCAGCTCGCTTTCGTGCGGGCGCGCCTGCGCGCGGCGGGTTGCATGCGTAATGTCGCGCAACGCCGCGCGTATTTCGAGCGCGTAGAGCCGGCCTTCCTCGGTGGGCCGCAGGCCGCGCGCTTCGCGCACGAACAGCGCGACGCCCATCGACTCTTCCAGCACTTTGATCTGCTGACTGACCGCCGAATGCGTGACATGCAACTCCCGCGCGGCCGGCGTGACGCCGCCGAGCCGGGCGACGGCTTCGAAGCAGCGCAGAGCGGTAAGCGGTGGAATGGGCTTCATGTAAGAAATTCTGACGTAAACCGTCGATTAATGTCGCTTTTTTTGCCTCGACGAGACGGTTAGTCTATGGTTTTATCGCTCTGCAAGTATTGCCTGACAAGCGAACAGTCGCGTACCTGCCTGCTCTGGCGAGTCATATAGATCTTCTAACGGATATGAGATGAAACTGATCGGAATGCTGGATTCGCCCTACGTGCGTCGCGTCGCTATCTGCATGAAGTTGCTGAAGCTCGACTTCGAGCACCAGTCGATTTCCGTGTTCAGCACATATGAGGCGTTCGCGAAAATCAACCCGGTCGTGAAAGCACCGACCCTGATCCTCGACAACGGTCAGCGCGTGATGGACTCGACGGTGATCCTGCAGTACCTCGCCACGCTCGCCGCGCCGGATCAACGAATCTTCCCTTTGCAACCGGAGCATTGCCTGCGCGCCGCGCGCCTCACGGGCCTGGCGCTAGCCGCGTCCGAAAAGAGCGTGCAGATCGTCTACGAACGCAATCTACGTCCGGCGGAGAAACAGCATGAACCGTGGGTCGAGCGCGTGACCGAGCAATTGCACGCTGCCTACCGCGAACTCGAAGAGGAGCTCGCATCGGCCCCGCTGCCGGTCGAACCGAATCATTTCGGCGCGGCAGACGTGGCGGTGGCCGTCGCGTGGAATTTCACGCAGATGTTCTTGCCGGAGATCGTCACCAAGACGGACCATCCACGCTTGCAGGCGTTTTCCGAGACGGCCGAGCAGTTGCCGGTGTTCGTCGCAACGCCCGCCGTCTGAGATACGCCTTCATTGGCTGCCGCAGGATCCGAGGCGCGCGGCGGTTGTTTTGTCCACCGCGTCCGTACCTCTGCCGCGGAGCGCATTGACACCGATACACAGCAGCGTGCCGATCAACAGCGCGGCGGGCACCCACGGCAACGCGAACGCGCCATACCGGTCGATCGCAATGCCGCCCAACGCCCCGCCGCCCGTGATCGCGAGATTCCAGACCGTGACGATCATCGATTGCGCGACGTCGGCACCCCCGCCCGCGGCACGCGCCGACGCGGTTTGAAACAGCGTGGCGGCGCCGCCGAACGCGAGCCCCCACACGCCCACGCCGAGATAGACAGCAACCGGGAGATCGCTCGCCAGACCGAGCATCACGGCCGCCACGCCGAATAGCGCGACGCTGACCACCGTTAGCCGGCGCAGATGCCGGTCCACCAGCACGCCGACGATCGCGATGCTCGCAAGCGCCATTACGCCGAACACGAGCAACACGGCATCCACGCGCTGCTGCAAGTGCGCGAGCGCAAGGAAAGGCGAGATGTAGGTGTAAAGGATGGTGTGCGCGAGCACGTAAGCGAACATCACGGCGAGCACCGCCTTGAGGCTTGGCGAAGCGAGCACGCCGCGCAATGTCGTGCGCCGCCCGGCCGGCTGACCGGCGAAATCGGGCACCTGCCAGCGCACCCAGCCGAGCAGCACGACCGTCAGCACGCTCATCGCACCGAACGTATAACGCCAACCCGTCGAAGCGCCCACCAGCGTCCCGAGCGGAATACCGAGCGACAACGCGACCGGCACGCCCGTCATCGCCACCGCGATCGCCCGGCCTTGCAGATGCGCGGGCGCCATCCGCGCCGCGTAGCCGGGGAGCAGCGCCCACACCAGACCGGCTGACACGCCGGCAAAAAACCGCGCGACCAACGTGAGGGTGTAGTTCGTCGACAGTGTCGTGACCGTATTGACGACGACGAAACCCGCAATCGCCACCAGCAGCAGCGAACGACGACGCCAGCCGCGCGTCGCGATCGCCAGCGGAATCGCCGCCAGCAATGACCCGGCGGCATACACGGTGACGAGCTGCCCGATCAGTGCCGCCGACACTCCGAAGTCGCCGCTCATTTCGCCCAGCAGGCCGGCGGGCAATGCCTCCGTCAGGATCGTGATAAAGCCAGCCGTGGCGAGCGCGAGCAAGCCAGACAGCGGCAAACGATCGGCAGATTGTGTCGATTGCGCCGGACGCACCGCGGCGCCGGCCTGGTCCAGGTCGAATTCGCTCATGGCCGGCTCGCCTCCTGAACGCCGGACGAAAGCGGCGCGGCATGGCGAGAAGCGTTGGGCGGCTCGTGCAGATCGGACATAGCAGTTCCAATGAAAAGGGATGCGGCCATCATACGAACCCGGCAACCGAAGAAAAACTGGGCTAGAGTTCCTCAGTCTGCGGACATTTATGTCCGGAATCGGAGGTGACGATGGAAAGTTTGAGCGGGTTTCTGATATTCGTGCAGGTCGCCGAAACACGCAGCTTCGTCACGGCCGGGCGCCTCCTCGGCGTGTCGGCGTCGGCCGTCGGCAAGCGCATTGCGCGCCTCGAAGAACGGCTCGGCGTACGGCTCTTTCATCGCAGCACACGCAGCATCACGCTCACCACCGACGGCATGCAATTTCTCGAACGCAGCCGGCGGATCCTTGCCGAAATCGAAGCAGCGCAACTTGAGATGTCGCAAAGCGCCGGCTTGCCGCGCGGCCGCTTGCGCGTGAGTCTGCCGCTGGTCGGCTCGCTGGTGCTGCCGGTACTCGCCGATTTCATGCTGGCGTATCCGGAGATCGAATTGGATCTGGACTTCAGCGACCGCGTGGTCGACGTGATCGACGAAGGTTTCGACGTTGTCGTGCGCACCGGCGCGCTGGCGGATTCACGCCTTGCCGCGCGGCAAATCGGTTCGTTCGGCGTGGTGCTGGTCGGCGCGCCGGCCTACTTCGCCCGACACGGCATGCCGCAAAAACCCGCTGATCTCGCGGACCATGTCTGTCTGCACTACCGCTACCCGACGAGCGGCAAGCTGGAGATCTGGCCGTTGCGACGTGAAGCCGGTGAGCGCGAGGTGACCTTGCCGATTTCGATGGTTTGCAACAACGTTGAAACGCGCGTGTGCTTCGCCATGCGCGGTTTGGGAATCGCCTGTATGCCGGATTTTTCGGTGCGGCAGGCGTTGAAAGACGGCTCGCTCTGCACGGTGCTCGACGATTACGTCGAGCGGGCGATCGATCTGAGCATTGTCTGGCCGGCCGGCCGCAACGTACCGCCCCGGTTACGAGTGTTCATCGATTTCATGGCCGCGCGGATTCTGGCGGACGGCGAGCCGCAACGTTAAGCGAATCTCGCATAGCGCTCCGGTGAGTTACACCGCCGCGGGCTCGCGTGCGGCACCACCCAGGAACAACGCCGAAATCGCGTCCGTCGATAACGGCTTCGCAAAGTAGAAGCCCTGCATCTCGTCGCACGCACGCTCTTTCAGAAAATCGAGTTGCGCCGACGTCTCCACGCCTTCGGCGATCACCTGCAATTTCAGCGAATGCGCGAGCGCGATGATCGCCGAGGTGATCGTTTCATCGTCGCCCGACACGCCGATATCCGACACGAACGAGCGGTCGATCTTCAAACGGTCCACCGGGAAGCGCTTCAGATAGCTGAGGCTCGAATAGCCGGTACCGAAGTCGTCGATGGCGAGGCCGATGCCGAGTGCGTGCAGCTCGTTGAGCATCGACACCGCCTCCTCGGCATTGCGCATGATGGTGCTTTCGGTGAGTTCGAGTTCGAGATACTGCGGCTCAAGACCCGTCTCCGCGAGCACCTGCATGACGAGCTTCGCGATATCACGCTGCTGAAAAACGCGTGCCGACAGATTCACCGACACCCGTGCGGGTGGCAAACCTTCGTCCTGCCACGCCTTGTTTTGACGGCACGCTTCGCGCAACACCCACTCGGATAACGGCCCGATCAAACCGCTTTCTTCGGCGACCGGAATGAACAACGACGGCATCACCAGACCGATTTCCGGATCGTGCCAGCGCACCAGCGCCTCGGTGCCGACAATCTGTCCGCTCTCGATATCCACTTGCGGCTGGTAGTGCAGCAGAAATTCGTTGTCACGCAAGGCGCGGCGCAAACGCCGTTCGAGATTCAGGCGCGCACCCGCGCTCGCATTCATCTCCGGCTGGTAGAACTGGAACGTATTGCGGCCCATGTCCTTCGCGCGATACATCGCGAGGTCGGCCTTTTTCATCAGTGTTTCCGCGTCTTCACCGTCCTGCGGGAAAAGGCTCGCACCCATGCTGCAGCCGACATACAACTCGGTGCCGTCGAGCCACACCGGTTCGGAAATCGACGCGCGCACCCGCTCCATCCACGCGATCAACGATTGCTCGTCGACGGTATCGGTCATCACGATCACGAACTCGTCGCCGCCGTGCCGCGCGACCGTGTCACTGGTTCGCGAGCAGCGCGCGAGCCGCTCGGCTACCACGCTCAGTAAGCGGTCGCCGACGCTATGGCCGAGGCTGTCGTTGACGTTCTTGAAACCGTCCAGATCGATGAACACGACCGCAACGCCCTTGTGATGCCGTTGCGCAACAATCAACGCATGCTGCAGGCGATCGCGCAGCAGGTTGCGATTCGGCAGCCGTGTGAGACTGTCGTAGTTGGCCTGGTATTCGAGCTGTTCCTGATAGCGGATCAGATCGGTCACGTCGTTGATCACGCCGATGTGATGCGTGATCATGCCTTCCGAGTTCGGCACGGGTGCAATGAACAACTGATTCCAGAACAGCGCGCCGTCCTTGCGATAGTTGCGCACCACGGCGCTGACTTCGCGGTTGGCCTCGAGCGCTTGCCGAATCAACGCGACGCCTTCCTGGGCGCGGTCGTCGCGCTGCAGCACACGGCAATCCTGGCCGATCACTTCGGCGGGATCGTAACCGGTGATACGCATGAATGCGGGGTTCACATATTCGATCAGATTGCCCGTCGGCGATGGCGCAGTAATCAGGATCGCGTTGACGCTGGCATCGAGCGCGCGGCTTTGCAGACGCAAAGCCAGATCGGCGCGCTTGCGTTCGGTGATGTCCGTGTAGGAACCGAGCACGCCGATCACGCGGCCGTCGTTGTCGGTGAACGGCAGCTTGCTCGTGACCGTGGTGCGGTGCACGCCGTCGATCACCATATCGACCTCGAAGTTCATCTTCGGCACGCCAGTGGTCACCACCTCTTTATCGTGCTCGTTCAGCAGATCGGCGAAGGCGCGCCACGGCATATCGCTGTCGCTCTTGCCCACCACCTGCTCGGGGTACGAAAGCCCCGCATCGCGCGCAAACGCCATGTTGCAGCCGAGATAGCGCGACTCCTGGTCCTTCCAGAAAATGCGCTGCGGGATGTTGTCGATCACCGTTTCGAGCATCTGGTTCGAACGCTGCGCTTCGGCTTCGGCGTTGATCTGTTCGGTGACGTCGTCGGCCAGCACGAAGAAGGCGGCGTGGCCCATGAAGCTGATCGCGTGATACGAAATGTCGGCGTTGATCATTGAACCGTCCTTGCGCCGGTGATGCCAGACGCCCGCCATCGTGCGGCCCTGGTGCAGGACATCGCTACGCTGCAGATGCGATTCGAGGCGCGAGATTTCGGCATTCGGCCGGATCGCGCGAATCGTCATGCCGAGAAATTCGCTTTCAGAGTAGCCGTATTGCTGGATCGCGGCCGCGTTGACGGCGAGAAAACGCAGCGTCTCGCGATCGAATATATACATCGGTACCGGATGATCATCGAACAGGCCGCGAAACCGCTCGTCGTTGCGGCTCAGCGCGCGGACGGTGCGCAGTTTCTCGCGCGCCCGGCTTTCGCGGGCGCCGAACGTGAAGATCAGGAGCGCGCTGCCGGCCAGCATCGTCACGATCAGCAGGAACATGGCGCGTTGGGTCTCGCTCGTGGACGCCGCGAGCGACGTCTGCAACGCCTGATCCTCCTGCTTGCGCAACGCCGCCAGACCGGCTTCCACACGGTCGAGACCCAGCCCGAGATGCGTATAGGTCGACGCCGCCCATGCGCGCGATTCATTCGGTGTGGCGCTGGTGCTCTTCAACAGCGCATCGTCGATGTCGCGTTGCAGCGCGTGACCGTCCGCGCTCAGCCTGGCAAGCGTGTCGAGCATGGCCGGTTCGCCGGCGAGCTCCTTGCGCAATTCGCGCTCCAGACTGGCCAGCGAGGTCGCCGTGGCAGTGGCCTCGTTGACAGGCGCGGCCTCACCCGAGGCTTCGAAACGGCCGAGTGCGGCCAGCCCGCCGTCGAGCGCCGTATGGTAGGCGTCGAGATGCTGACGCACGCTCGTCGAACGCAGCATGCGCGCGTCGGCGTCGCGCTGCCCGCAAATCTGCGTATAGGCGACGAACGCATTCGCGCCGACTGCCGCGGCGACGACTGCCAGATTGATCAGCAGCCGCTTCGATAAAAAAGGAATCATGGGTTCCGAACGTCAATCGTTCTGAGGGCGGGAGCACGGGGGTCGCTTTCGATGCGTCGGGTCGCATCGAGTCTTTTTACGCGCCAACCCATGGATAACGGCAGGGTTCGGAACAGATTGAGGGGGTGTAGCGAAATAATTCGCGGGTTTAGGTGGGGCGTCTGGTCGGGAGCATCTAGCCGGCGAGCGTGGGCAGTCGCGTCTAGCGAAACGTAGCTGGCCGGCCATACGTGGGCGGTCGCACGTAGCCGGCCGCCCCTAGCTGGCCGCGCCTGGCCGGCCGCACCTAGCCGGCCGCACCAAATTCCTTCATCGCCGGGATGAAGTCGTGGTTGGCTTCCGCCTTGCGCGACAATTTGGCGAGTACGTAGCGCTTGAACGGCGCGAGTTCGGCCCACTGAGCGACGCCAGGCGTGGGCAGCCCGGCGAGTCCCGCCTGGTGCGCGATACCAGCGGGGACGGCATCGGCGCGACGCCAGGCAGGCGCTTCCTCGGGCGTGAACCACTCCGGCTCGACGTTGGCGTGCGTGCGCAGCATTTCGAACAATGCGTGATCGAAATTCGGCTCGATTTCCGCGTCTTCTTCGACCGGAAAACGCGCCAGCAGCTTGCGATCCTCAAGCGGTAGCAGTTGCCATTGCTCGAGCGTGATGCGCAGCCCGAAGCGATCGAGATTGAAGCGCACCGACATCGGGATGTAGGTGAAATTCTCCGAAGACGCGACTTCGAAGTTGAACAGAAGCGGTGCTTCGTTGAGTCCCATGACAGTATTCCTCTTGAGTGACGGGCCACGCTCAAGCCCAGCTTGAGGTATTTTAGAACCTTATTCGCGCGATAGCGGCATGGTCTGGCACCGCTTCGCGTCGCCGGACAAGGCTGCAAGCCGAAGAAACGCGCGCAGCATGAAAGGAGTGAAGTAGCTTGAACGAACTGGAAACAGCCGGGCAGCCGGGCGCCGTGGAACGGCAAGTGCACCGGCATCGCGGCGCAGCGGTCGAAACCGTCACCGATCACGTCGGTCAGGAGTGGCCGGTTGCGCTCGTCTTCAACGGCATCTCGCACGCGGTGATGATGTGCACGCCACGCGATCTGGAAGCGTTCGCGGTCGGTTTTGCGATTTCGGAAGGGATCGTGGAACGGGGCAGCGACATTCAGGACATCGAGGTCGAGCTAAACGACGACGACGAATTGCCGCATGCCGAAGTGCAATTGAAGGTAGTGCAGCAGGCTTTCGTCGCGCTGAAGGAAAAGCGCCGTGCGCTCGCCGGGCGCACCGGCTGCGGCGTATGTGGGATCGAAAGCATTGATCTGCTGGATCTGAAGCCGGAACGCGTGCCGGACACGGGTTTTCTGCAACGTCTCGCTCCCGATGCGATTGCTCGTGCCGCTCGTGAGTTGCCGGAACACCAGGCGCTGACGCGTCTGACCGGCGGCCTGCACGCCGCCGCATGGTGCGATGCGGCAGGTGCGATCCGCTACGCGTTCGAAGACGTCGGCCGTCACAATGCGCTCGACAAGCTGATCGGCCAACTGGTGCTCGATCGCGTGGATACCAAGGAAGGTTTTGTGTTTCTGTCGAGCCGCGCCAGCTACGAGCTGGTGCGCAAGGCGGCGCGTGTCGACGTGCCGATGGTCGCCACGATTTCGGCGCCGTCGTCGCTCGCGATTACGATTGCCCGCAAGGCAGGCGTGCGGCTTGTCAGCTTCTGCCGGGAAGCCAGCTACGTCGACTACGACACGTTGCAGCCGACGCAAGCTTGAGCAGCTCAGGCAGCGGGAGCGCGCTGAACGCCCCGCGTGCCCTGAGGGCTTGACGGGGCCTCAGCGCCCTTAAGCGGCCAACCGCCCCGAGCGCCAACAATCAGTCGAACTGCCGGAAGTCCGGCTTGCGCTTCTCGAAGAACGCCTTGAACGCCTCGCGTGCTTCCGGCGCGAGCAGCATCTTGCCGAAGTGCACCGCTTCTTCGGTCATCTGTGTTTGCAGTTCCTGGCGGCTCGCGCGCTTCATCAGACTCTTCGTCACCCGCAGCGACGACGCCGGCAGCGACGCCAGCTTCGCCGCTTGCGCGGCGGCGAATGCATCGACTTCAGCCAGAGGCAGCACGCGATTCACGAAGCCCATGCGTTGCGCCTCGGCAGCGTCGAATGCTTCGCCGAGCAGCAGCTTTTCCGCTGCTGCCTGATAACCGGCCACCCGCTGCAACAGCAAACTCGACGCCGCTTCCGGACACAGCCCGAGTTGCGTGAACGGCAGCGAAAAGCTCGCCGTATCCGCTGCATAGACCAGATCGCAATGCAGCAACAGCGTCGTGCCGATGCCGACCGCCGGACCCGCCACCGATGCCACGACCGGCTTCTCCGCCGAACTGATCGCACGCAGGAACTGGAACACCGGAGAATTGTCGCCACCTGGCGGCGTCTTCATGAAATCTTCGAGATCGTTGCCGGCGCTGAAAATGCCGACGCTGCCGCGGATCAGAATCGCCCGAATCGACGCGTCGTCGTGCGCTTCGACCAGGGCATCGGCCATCGTCTGATACATCGCGGCCGTGATCGCGTTTTTCTTGTCGGGCCGGTTGAAGGCAATCGTCAGTACGCCGTCGGCGCGCTCGACCAGAATGTCCATTGTCATCTCCTCGTACTCCTGGTTGCTGCTGAATGGAAAAAACGGTTCGCAAGCCACGCGGCCTGCGAACCGTTTCCGCGGTCCCTGGGGGATCACTACAGTAATCACTGCAGGGACCATGGCAAACACGATTACAGACGTTCGATGATGCCCGCCGCGCCCATGCCGGTGCCGACGCACATCGTCACCATGCCGTACTTGAAGTTGCGGCGGCGCAGGCCGTGTACAACCGTCGAGGCACGAATCGCGCCCGTCGCACCCAGCGGGTGGCCGAGTGCGATCGCGCCGCCGAGCGGGTTGATCTTCGACGGATCGAGACCGAGGTCCTGAATCACCGCCAGCGATTGCGCGGCGAATGCTTCGTTCAGTTCGATCCAGTCCATGTCCTCGATCTTCAGGCCGGCGGCCTTCAGTGCGGCCGGAATCGCTTCCTTCGGACCAATGCCCATGATTTCCGGCGGGACGCCGCGCACGGCGAAGCTGACGAAACGGGCGAGCGGCGTCAGGTTGAATTCCTTCAGCATCTTTTCCGACACGACGATCAACGCGCCCGCGCCGTCCGACGTCTGCGAGCTGTTGCCCGCCGTCACCGAACCCTTGTTCGCGAACACGGTGCGCAGTTTCGCCAGACCTTCCATCGACGTGTCCGCACGCGGACCTTCGTCGAGGGCAACTTCACGCGTCTTGATCCGTACTTCGCCGGTGGCGAGATCGGGGAAGCGCTCGGTGATCGTGTAGGCGGCGATTTCGTCGTTGAACTCACCGGCTTGCTGCGCGACGATCGCGCGACGGTGCGATTCGACCGAGAACTGGTCTTGTGCTTCGCGGCTGATCTTCCAGCGCTCGGCGACCTTCTCGGCGGTGAGGCCCATGCCGTAGGCGATACCGATGTCTTCGTTACGATCGAAGATATGCGGCGACATCGACGGCTTGTTGCCCATCATCGGCACCATGCTCATCGATTCGCAGCCGCCCGCGATCATTGCGTCGGATTCGCCGACGCGGATCCGGTCAGCCGCCATAGCCAGCGCGGTCAGGCCCGACGCGCAGAAGCGGTTCACCGTGACGCCACCAACCGAGTTCGGCAGGCCCGCCAGCAGCGCGCCCATCCGCGCGACGTTCAGCCCTTGTTCGGCTTCCGGAATCGCACAGCCGATGATGGCGTCTTCGATCACCTTCGTATCGAGGCCGGGCACTTGCGCCACGGCCGATCTGATTGCGTGCACCAGCAGTTCGTCCGGGCGCGTGTTCTTGAACATCCCGCGCGGCGCCTTGCCAATCGGCGTACGGCTCGCGGCGACGATGTATGCGTCTTGCAATTGCTTTGCCATTTAAAGCTCCTATGTCGACCAGAGTTAGCGCTTTAGCGCTTACTCTGGTCCCATGCAGTCTTATCGCGGTCGGCGGGAGTTGGCGCTTTAGCGCTTACTCCCGTCCCATGCATATAGATGCGATCCGCTCGTCGCTTAGTTGCGTACCGGCTTGCCGGTTTGCAGCATGCCCATGATCCGTTCCTGCGTCTTCGGATGGTCGAGCAGCTCGCAGAAGTGGCGGCGCTCGAGCGCCATCAGGTAGTCCTCGCTGACGAGGGCGCCCGCGTCGACGTCGCCGCCGCAGACGATCTCGGCGATCAGCGCCGAGATGTGG
>NZ_DASRSY010000067.1:0-4851 GCF_035656215.1 Paraburkholderia sp. | reverse complement strand
CCAACGGAAAGCGGCCCCTCGCGAAACAGCGCCCATTGCAAACCCATCTTCGCGCGGCCCGTCCAGGAGTGCAGCAAGTCGTTCGTCGTGATCGGCCGCGTCACTTCATAGGTCAGGCGTACTTGCAAATGGTCCTGCAGATTTTCGCCAACGCCGGCTCGATTGGCGACCACCGGAATACCCAGGTCATTGAGCAATTTAGCCGGCCCGACGCCCGACACCTGCAGCAATTGCGGCGATTGCAGTGCACCTGCCGTCAGCACCACCTCGCGATGCGCGCGCACCTCGTGTTCCTTGCCGTGCTGCACATAGCGAATACCCGTAGCACGTGTACCTTCGAAGAGAACTTTCGACGCCAGCGCATCGGTCTCGATCCGTAGATTCGGACGGCTGCGCGCGGGTTTGAGGTAAGCGACGGCAGTCGAACAGCGCCAGCCGTGCCGCGTAGTCAACTGGTAGTAGCCGACCCCTTCCTGATCACCCTGATTGAAGTCGTCGACCGTTGGGACGCCCAGGCGATTCGATGCGGCGATGAATGCGTCCACCAGTTCGTGGCGCTGTTTGATTGTGGAGGCCCACAACGGGCCACCCACGCCGCGCGTCGGCGACCCGCCGAGCTCGTTGTGTTCGAGCCGCCGGAAGTAAGGCAAGCACTCTTTCCAGCTCCAGCCGCGATTACCGAGCGCGGCCCAGTGGTCGTAATCTTCTTTTTGTCCGCGAATGTAGATCAGCCCGTTGATGGAACTGCAGCCACCCAACGTGCGCCCGCGCGGCCAGTAGAGCTTGCGACCGTGCATGTTCGGATCCGGGTCGGTGTAGAAGCCCCAGTTGTAGACCGGATGAAACATGGTCTTGCCGTAACCGATCGGAATATGGATCCACAGAAAGCGGTCGGGCGGCCCGGCTTCGAGCAGGCATACCGAGTAGCGGCCGTTCTCCGAGAGGCGGTTAGCCAGTACACAGCCGGCCGATCCCGCGCCGACGACCACGTAGTCGAAACTCCGTACCATTGATGTCTCCGAGCTGATGCCTTTTTTGAAAGCGGATCATTTCGTCCCAATTTATTGGATGAGAGTTTCGACTTCAAGCAAATCCGGTTACGATTGAATAATCCGGTACGAAAACCGACTTTTTCGTTTCACTATTCAGTCTGTCCGCACGCGTTCATCCGGGTTGTCACTGATCCGTTCGGGCTGCATTCACCTTCATCCGCTCCGGGAAGGACAATGAGAGACACCACACACCTCCCCTCACCTGCTCACGAGCCCGCCGACGACACCCGCGTCCTGCGCGCGCTCAGCGTGCTGGAACAACTTGCGTCCGCCGGACAGCCGTCTTCACTTTCCCAGTTGTCCTTACGTCTGCAGATTCCGAAGGCGACCTTGATGCGCCTGATCGAGTCGCTTGAGGCACGCGGTTACGTCACGCACATGCCGGACTCGCGCGGGGCCGATCGCGCCATTGCGCTCGGGCCGCGCGCCGCGCAGCTCGCCCTGACCACGCTTGCGAACAGCACGTTTACGCGCGCGTGCCGCTCACTGCTGCGCACGCTCGTGGATGCGCTCGGCGAGACCTGCAATCTCACCGTGCTCGACGGCGATACCGTGCTGTACGTCGAACGCGTCGAGACAAGTGAACCCTTGCGTCTGCATATGCAACCGGGCACGCGCGTCCCGCTGCATTGCACTGCCAGCGGCAAGCTGTTTCTGTCGCAGATGAACTCGGCCGAGCGCGGACTCGTCATCCGGCGCTTGCCGCTCAAATCGATGACGTATCGCACCCTGACCGATATCGATCTGCTCGAAGCGGAACTCGACCGCCTCGCTATGCGCGGCATTGGTGTCGATAACGAGGAATTCGTGCGCGGGATGGTGGCGGTCGCGGTGCCGGTGCGCAATGTCGAGGATGGCCGTGTGCTCGCGGCGTTGGCCGTTCATTCGCCCACGGCGCGTTCCAGCCTGGAGGATCTGCTGAAAGCGGTGCCGAAGCTCAAGGAGATCGCTGTGCGCATCGGACCGCTGCTGCAACCCGCAACGGCGAATACGGCGGCTACGGCCGCAGTGGCCGTGTCGAAGTAGAGAGACCGCAGCGGCGCGCGCCGGCAACGTGTCGCTGCAGTACAGCGGTTGTCGCAAGCGACACCTGCTGCACTGCAAACAGTACGCGTAAAACAGGCCTCAATGCGTGTGCGGCCGATATTCCACGAATTCCGGCTCAGTTGACACTGCGCCGCGTTTCCGGGCCCGCCATGCATACGCCACGAGCAACACACCGAGACTTACTACGCCGAGCCACAGCGGCGTGCGCTGATCCGGTATGAACGCCATCGCCACCAGAATACCGATCATGCCGAAGATCGCGAAACAGGTCAGATACGGGTAGCACCACATCCGCACGCGCAGCATCTCCGGCGCCTCGCGCTCGAGCCGGGCGCGCAGCTTGAGTTGCGACACGGCGATCAGCACATAGACGAAGATTGCCACCGTGCCGTACGAATTGACGAGGAATGCGAACACCGTGTCGGGCGATACATAAGACATGACGACCGACACATAGCCAAACAAGGTGCCGACCAGAATCGCGCGAACCGGAACGCCGCGGCGATTGACCTTGGCAAGCGCAGCCGGTGCATCGCCGTGGCGGGTCAGCGCAAACATCATCCGCGAGGCCGCGTAGAGGCCGGAATTGAGCGCGGAGAGCACTGCGGTCAACACGATCGCATTCATGACGTTCGCGGCGGCCGGAATACCCATCGCATCGAGCGCACTCACATACGGCGTCGCCATTTTCGGCGAGTCCCACGGCACGAGCGCCACCACGAGAAGAATAGAACCGACATAGAAAATCAGCACGCGGGTGATCACCGAGTTGGTGGCTTTGGCGACCGCCTTGACCGGCTCATGGGCTTCAGCCGCCGCGATCGTGACGATCTCCGCGCCGAAGTAAAAGCCGGTCGCCGCGACGGCGCCGCTCAATACCGGTCCAATCCCCTTCGGCATCAACCCGCCATGCGAAAGGAGCGTCGGCATCACGGAGGTGGTGTGCATCGACGCGGGCCAGAGCCCCAGCACATACAGACCGCCGAGGAACAGAAACACGACGATCGCCGCGACTTTGATGGACGCGAACCAGAACTCGAATTCGCCGTAGCTTCCCACGGAGATCAGGTTGGTCGCGGTCAACACCACCAGCAACACGAGACTGATCGCCCATGCCGGCGTATCCGGCAGCCAGAATTGAACCAGTTTCGCGCCCGCCACCGCCTCGACGGCCACGACGATGACCCAGAAATACCAGTACATCCACCCGGTCAGAAAACCAGCCAGTTTGCCTGGACCCCGCTTACCGGTAAAAGCAAGACGCGCGTATTCGTAAAACGAGCCTACCGCCGGCATCGCACACGCCATTTCGCCGAGCATCCGCATGACGAGCACGATCAGGCCGCCGGTAATCAGAAACGACAGGACTGCCGCTGGGCCGGCCTGCTGGACCACGACGCCGCTGCCGACAAACAGGCCCGCGCCGATCACGCCGCCCAGCGCGATCATGGTCATGTGCCGCTCTTTGAGGCCAGTCTTCAGTTCACTTTGATTCGATACTTGCATGTCACCTCCACATCCTGTTGATGCCGGCGCCGGTCGTGCGGGACTGCGTGCGAAGCTGCATGCATTCCCGGAACCTGAGCGCCGCCAATTCGGATCGAGCGAGGACGCTTGCGCGTCTCGCTGCATCGTGTCTTTTCTTATGATTTAACGCGCAGACCTGTCTGGCTGCGCAACGCCGTGCGCATAACGCACGACGACTGGCGAATAACGTGCCGCGGGTAGCGCGGCACGCAGGCCGCGCTCAAGGTTTCTCGTCGCGCCGGAAATACAACTGGTAGAGCATCCGTTGGCCGATGCGACGGAACGGCGCGAACGGATGGCCGGGCAACGGCGACGTGAAGATCGGCAGCGTCTGCTTCGACCCCTTACCCGCTATCCGTTCGGCGAGCCGGCGACCCGCCTGCTGCGAATATGACACGCCGTTGCCACCGTAGCCGAGTGCGTAAAACACCGACTGCTTCGGATCCGGCTGACACACGCGCGGCATCATGTCGTGGCTCACATCCACCCAGCCCCACCATGAATAGTCGATCTGGACACCACGCAACGCCGGGAACTTGCGGCCCATCCCTTCGACAAGCAACTCGTAATGGCGTGGATTCGGTGCGTCCGCACCAGTGATCGCGCTACGGCTGCCGATCTGCAACCGATTGTCCGGCAGGAAGCGATAGTAGAAACGCAAGGTGCGCGTATCGGTGAGTACCTGTGTCGTTCGAAAATTGCAGGCGGCGATTTCCTGCTGTGTGAGCGGACGCGTCACCATCGAGTTCGACAGGATCGGCATCACCCGGCTCGTCAGCGAAGGATGGAGGTCCGGCGCCGTATACGCACCAGTCGCGATACCCACGGACCGAGCCCGCACAATGCCACCCGGCGTGCGCAGATGATGAATGCCGTTGATGGTCTCCCAGCCGATCACCGGGCTCGCCGGATGGACTCTTGCACCCGCTTCACGCGCCAGCCGCTGATAGCCATACGCAAGTTTCAGCGCGTGGATGCCGATACCCTCGGGTTCGTGGAGCGCGCCGGCCGCCTCAGAATCGTTGACGTACTCGCGGCGAAACGTGGCCTGGTCGATGAGTTCGGACGGGTAACCGAAAACGTCTTTCCAGACTTTGGCTTCGGCTGCGAGTTTGGCCATCATGCGCGGCCGGTGCGCAATCAGAAAATGGCCGCCCGGCTGTGGATCGCAATCGATCTCGGCCACCAGCGACTTGAAGTTGTCGAACCCTTCCTGGATCTCGTC
>NZ_DASRSY010000066.1:0-20641 GCF_035656215.1 Paraburkholderia sp. | reverse complement strand
GTGTTCATCGTCAAACGCAACGCTTCGCTCACCGCGGAACAGGTGATCGCCCACTGCCGCAAGAACCTTACGGGCTATAAGGTGCCGAAGCTCGTCGAATTCCGCGACGAGCTGCCGCAAACCAACGTCGGCAAGATTCTGCGCCGCGCGCTGCGCGACGAGGAACTCGCGAAGCAAAAACCTGCCTGACAGGAGGCAAGGCGCTTGATGCCATGCCTTGCGCCATCTTTTCGGAGAGATTCATGAAGCACAGCCTGTCCGCACGCTCACGCCGCTTGTGCCGATCGAGCCAGTTGAATGGCTCGATCCGCGCATCGGCCTTCATGCGCCTCGTCCGTTTTTCGTCGGAGGCCGCGACGTTGAGCGCGTCTCTGACCGCTTCATTGCGCGCGGTTTCGTCACGCGGGCTTCTGATTGGCGCGCTGGTGGCCGGCGCCGTTGCGATGGCACCGCCACCGGCGTTCGCGCAGAACGACGACACGCCGCCGGCGCTCGACACTGCCAGTGACGTCAAGGCGCCCACTACGCCGGTCTCGCAGGTCGGCAAGCTCACGCTGGATCAGCAGGTCAAATGGCTGCGCGCCGAGCAACAAAGCGGCGCAATGGAAAAGCTCGACGACGCGCAACTGGTCGCGTTGTTCCAGTCGCTCGATCCGCTTGCGTTGCCGCGTTACATCAAGGAAGGGCCGAACGGTTATCCGTCATACGAGTTCACCATGTCGCGCTCGGAACGCATTCACGGGCAGTGGCCCGACAAGCCCGATCACATGCTGGTGCGCATCGCCCACGATCCGCTGCGGATCTACGCGAAGTGGCTGCCCGACGGCGCGCACGCCGGTCAGGAAATTATTTACGACGAGTCCAAACGTACCGACGAAATGTACGGCCACCTCGGCGGCATCATGAATGTGATGCCGTTGTGGACCTCGCTGAACGGCGCCCTCGCCCGTGCACAGTCGAATCACCAGGTGCGCGATCTCGGCACCGAGTACATTGCCAATCAGTATCTCGCCGAAGGCAAGAAATACATCGAGGCCGGCTTGCCGCGCTCGACTCAGGTGGAAGTGAAAACGATCGACGGCGTGCGCGTGGTCGCCTTCACTTTTGAAACGCCGGACGGCCAGCCTAAGTTCTATGCGAAGAAAGAAACGCTCGGGCTGGATCTACGGCATCCGTATTTCCGCACGGTCGAGTCATATAACAACGACGGCAAGATCTTCGAGAAGATCGTCTTCGAAAGCATCACGCCGAAGACCTTCGACGACTCGACCTTCGATCCGAAGAACAAGGCTTATAAGTTCTAGCCGACAAGGCAGGGCGTCAGCGCGAACGCGACATGTGCGATGGGCCCCGCGCTCTGCTCGTAGCTGTGCACGGCCATGTGACCCACGCGGGTGGCAAGTTCCTTGAGCACAAAGTAATCGGACACGCGTGTGAGGCCGATCAGCGACGCGGGCGCTTGCGCGGGCGTTTGCCTGAGGCGTGGTGCAAGTGTCGTGTACCAGAGTGCGCCGACGTCGTCGCCGGTTTCGAAAGCGGGCAGCTTCATGTGTGCGACGTAGTCGGCGAATGCGGGGCTGCACGCGAGGGTGGAATCGATCACGGCGAGCGTGTCGCGGCGAGCGGCTGCATGGGTCAGCCACGGCCACGCACCACCTGCCGCAGTTGAAAACCAAACGCCGGTCATCATGAAAGCGCGTCTGTCCATTGCTTTATCACGTCATTACGTGGCGTGTGCCATTCGCATCATTTACACGTCGCCCACGTCACACTCGCCACACACATGAAGCGTCAAATACGTCATTCCGGTTACTCACCTATGTGACTCATTTGCCTCACACCTTCACACCTTCACCTTCACACCTTCATCCACACGCCTCACGTATAACCCCGTCGGTCACGCCACGCCGCCGGCCAGATCCCCTGCTTGCCCGGCGCAAGAATACCGTTCGGGTCGAGCGCATCCTTGATCGTTTCCGAGAGCCGCAGCAACGCGCCGTCGTTGAAACTGTACTGCGCAGCGGCGAAATCCATATACGCGAGATGCGCGCGATATTCGCCGTAACCCGCCGCACGCGCATCGCTCATCAGCGAACGCAGTAAAGCACCGGCCTGCTCGACCTGATTCGCGTCGTCGCGGTCGAAGATCGCCGCGAAGATGTGATGCAGATGACGCACGCCCGCCGTAAAGCCACCGTAGTAATCGAAGCCGTATTCCGCCGCGCGCGTCTTGACCATCGTGTATTGGCGCAGCGCGTCGCGCCCGGTCGCTGGGCACACCGGCGCGAAGTCCACATGTGCGCCCGCGCCGCCGCGCCAGTCGAGCATGCGGAAAGCGCTCATTGCCGGGATGCCGGCCAGGTTGCGATCGCCGCCGGCGGTGGGTTGCGCGTCACCTGTATAACGGGCTGCCGAAAGTTTTGCCTGTGGCACGCGGGAGAACGCGCGCTGCACGATCGCATAGCGGGCGTCGATCAATTCAGGCGTACCGTACAGCGCGAAATGCAGATTCCAGCGGCCGACGTTGAGCTTATCGAGCATCGCAGCCACTGCGTTCGCGGGCATTGCGCCTTTGCCTTCGTACCACTGCTGACGTGCCGACAATCCCGCGGCCCGGCGCAAACCGCCTTCGATCACCGCGTTATTGCGGATCGTTTCATCGAGCCGCAACGGTCGCAAGATATCGACGATCGCTTCGAGATCCTCTTCGTGCCGAAACTGGATTTCACCGAGCAGATACGCAGGCGGCGCGGGCATCAGCCAGACACCGAGCTTGGTGACGATGCCGTAGTTCGACTGCATGAACATCGCATCGAAGGAAGGTCCGTAGCCCGGCTGATACAGTTGCCACGCAGTGCCGATTTCGATTCCGCCCATCCCGGTGCGCAGTACGTCGCCGTTGGCGAGCACCACTTCCATGCCGCACTGCGCAGCCGCGTGATCGCCGTACGCGGTATAGCCGAAGCCGCGCTCGAGCGTATTGCCGACCACGCTGCCCCAACCTGCCGCCGGCGGATCGACCCAGAGCTTGTAGCCTTTGTCGCGCAAATGCGCATAAAGATCGAAGTAGCTGACGCCCGGTTCGACCAGCGCGTAGGCGAGCGTTTCGTTCACTTCGATGATGCGGTTCATCCGCTGCAGATCGAGCACTACCGAACCCGTCAGCCGCGGCGCGGCGCCACCGTACGCGAAGTTGCGTCCGGTCGAAACCGTCCACAACGGAATACGAAATTGATTGGCAATCCGCAACACTGCGCGAATCTCGTCGACGGATGCGGGCAGCAGCGCGGCGGACGCGGAAAACGCTTCGCGTTCGCCGGGCGCGAACGGATCGAGGTAAGCAGCGAGCCCGGCGGCCGACGTCACCACCTGTGGCTCACCGACAATCGCGCGCCAGCCGGCGAGCGCGCGATCGAACTCGGCGGCGGAAACTTTCGGCGGCAAGCTGCGCGTCAAGGTGTCTCCTTTGCAACCGCACGTGCGGGCGACGCCAGCCTAGCGGCGCATTCCACCGCCACCGCCGCCGTGCGACATACCGCTCCACATGTGCGGCGAGCCGCCGCCGTGCCAGTTGCCATACGATCCGTGTCCATAACGCATGTGGTCCATGTGATGAAAATGATGGAAGCGGTCGACGAAAATGAACGACACGCCGGCACCGAATACCACCGGCGGCCCCCAGTACCATGGATCGTAGTAATACACCGGGGCCGGGCCTAAGGCCTGCGCGGCGGCATCGTCTTCGACGATCTGCCAGCTGCCGTCCGGCTGCAGGCACGCGCGGCCGCTGATCTGCTGCATGGCGCCGTCGATTTCCGCCTGACCCACGACAAAGCGGCACGTCGAAGCGTCGTTCACCGGCGCGTTCGCGTCCGATTGCGCCAGGGCGGGCGCCGCGCAAACGGCGCACAGACCCAGACACACTACGCCGGAACACAACCCGGTGCCGAACTGATGAAAAGTAAGCATGATTTCGCTGCCTCGACGCGCCGGCGTTGCGACTCGCAAAAAGCATGTCGACACCGTGAAGACCCCGCCGGTTTGCCTCGCACGAGACCGTGCCATCCCGACGCGCATGCAACGCGGCGCGGCACGATCCTGCAGCAAGTAAACGAAGCGTCGCGTGACGCTATTCCGACGGCGCGCGCGGGCCGCAACGCATTTCTGTTACCACGTGTTGCAGGCGGCTCGCGGGGCCGGCGCCGGACATGTCCAGATGCTTGCCGTACTTTCAGCGCTACTGCCAGCTCTCGGGTTTGCCCCCGAGCGCACTGCACACCTCGATAGCAATCGAGCGCAGTTTGCCTTCCGCAATCGGCCCGGACAACGCGTAGCCCATGCGGTCGTTGACCCAGTAGAAGGTCCGGCGGTTTCCGTCGCGGAACAGGCGGAACGCAGTTTCGTCGCGAGAAATACCCGTGATGTACAGCGTAAGCCGTGCACCGCTGGTATTTTCATACATGAACTGCGCGGCCGGTCCCGCTTCGCCGGGCAACAAACGCCCGCCCACCAGCGAGTAACCGTACTCCTGCAATGACGGCACCGATAGCGGCCGGTTCAGCCGCTTGGACAACCAGTTGATCAGATGCTCTTCTTCGCTCGCGGCGACTTCGACAGGATGACGCCGCTCGGGCGTGTACACCGCATAGGCGATATCGGCGCGCTCGGCAAAGCTTGGCGGCTGGCCGCCCAGACCGTTCCACGCGCCGCCCGTCAGACGCGGCGCGAGTGGCCCCACGGCGAGCGCGAGACCCGCGCCGGCTGCGAGCCAGCACGCCGCAAGGCCGACGCGTTGCCACCACGGCGTAGACCGCCGCACTACGATGAAGGCCGGCTCGACGGCGTCGGTCTGCCCGAAGCTCCCGCTGTGCTCGTTGTGCTCTTGACGCTCGTTGCGCTGCGGTGCACCGCACAGCGCCTGCAGCGCCGCTTTCTGCGCACGCCACGCGGCCACTCTCGCGGCGGCCTGCGGCTGCTGCGCCAGTTGCGCCTCGATCGCGGCGCGCTCCACCGGCGGCAACTCGCCGTCGACAAACGCCGACAGCGCTCTCAGATCGAGCCCCTCAGGCAAACTGGAATCGTGGTCGTTATTCATCACGGATTTCTCACTACTTTCAACGGCGGGACTTTACGCGCCAGCCCCACAGCGCCCCCTTCAACCGGCCCCTCCGTCATCAGCACGCGCATGTGCTCCCGCGCGCGCGACAGCCGCGACATCACCGTGCCGATCGGCACGCCGAGCGCTTTCGACGCTTCCTGATAAGACAGTTCCTCCACGCAAACGAGCAGCAACACTTCCCGTTGCTCGACCGGCAGGCAATACAGCGCGCGCTGAAGATCGCGCAACACCAGACCGTCGACCTCGCCATGCGGCGCTTCGAGATTGCGCCACGGCGCGCTTTCATCGTCGACGGCAATTTCGCGGCGGCCGCGCAACTGATCGATATAAAGATGCCGCAGGATCGTCAGAAGCCACGCACGCAGGTTGCTGTTCGGACGAAACGCCGCCCAGCGCGCGAGCGCGCGCTCCGCCGTATCCTGCACGAGGTCGTCGGCCCAGGCGCGGTCGCCCGTCAGTGCGCGCGCATAGCGGCGCAACTGCGGGAGCCACGAAATCACTTCCGCTTCGAAATTCACCCGGCGTGGCAACGCTCAGTAGCCACCGCCGCTGCTACTGCCACCGCTGGCGCCTGAGGCACTGCTATCGGTCGCGGAGGTGCAGGCACTCGTTGCGAGCGAGCCCAGCGCGAGCGCCAGCAGCACGAAGACGGCGGAAAGAATACGGGATACGTTCATGGTGAGTCTCCTGGTGAGTCTCCTGATGAGTGCCTGACCAGTGCGTGCGAGCCGGGAACCCGATCGGCCACGTGCGACATGCAGCGCTGCCATGCCTGACTTAACGTGAGCGGGCTGCGATTTATTCCACGCACGGCACCGGCACGAGCGATATTTTCCGCCATCCGCGCCGGAAGCGCTCGAAGCTGGCCGAAGAACGCGCTATTCGTCCCCAGATTCGTAACTCAACGTTACAGCCAATAGTTATCAGATGCTTATGTGGGCGCAAGCCGTTATAGTGGACGCAGTTCGGCCGCCAACGCGTTCCGCCCCTACACAGGGTAGAATCGCGGCGAACACCCGTCTTACTAACCTGAATTCTCCATGGCTTCCGCAGAATCGCATCCGCAAAACGACTTCATGAACGCTGCGCGCAAAGAACGAAAGCGCGTTGAGATCTACCTTGTCAACGGCATTCGCCTGACGGGGTGTATCGAGTCGTTCGATCAGTATCTGGTGATGCTGCGCACGCCTGTCGGCCTGCAAGGCATCTACAAGCGCGCGATCTCGACGATCCAGCTCGACACCGGCACGCGTCCGGCGCCGCGCGCCGGGCGGCCTTCGCACGGCGAGCACACCACGCGTGGCCCGCACGGCTCGCGTGAGCCGCGCGACCATCGTGAGCCGCGCGAACCGCGTGAGTCGTATGGTGCGCCGTCATCGGATCGCCCTGCGTCCGATCGTAGCAGCAGCACGTCCGACGGTCCGGTGGTCGTCACACGCCGCCGGCGTCTGTTCGGCACGGGCGGCGGCGACGGTGGCAACCATGGCGGCGGCAATCATGGTGGCAACGGCAACGGTGGCACTAGCGGCGGCAACGAATAAACCCCCGTTGCGGCGGCCGGCTACTCCGACGGATGGCCGAGCCGCTGCAAAATCTTCTCCAGTCGCATCATCTGCAAATCCGACAGCTCGAATCCGCATTTGACCGCCAGCACGCGGCGCCGCCAGTACAGGGCGTCCAGCATGCGCAGCGCCGGTTGCCGTGTCGCCCAATCCAGATGTTCCAGTTCAGCTTCCACCACGTGTGACGCGTTGAAGCGCTGCGCGCGCGCAGGGTTTTTTCGGTCCATGTCGTTCGCTACCCATTGTTCGCTGCTCCTGTTTGCTCCCCTCCCGAGCTGGAAATTGCCGGTTCACGGCACGTCGTGTGGCCTGCCGATCGGTGCGGCCAGCGGATGCTTTTGTTTTTAAGCGACACACAGAAAACGACTTGATGCGGATTGGTTTTAAGTTTTGCTTTTTGTTCGTTGATTTCTGGTCTGGTTTTTAGGGTTTGGGGTTTGAAGGGGATGCTTACAATTTGAGGGTTTTGGTCGTTCGGCTGGCGCTCGCCTGGGGTCGCTTTGCGCTATGCTGGGTTGTTGACTCTCTTCTAACTGGAGTACGTCATGGCCAAACAGAAGCAACATACATCTCATCCTAAGGACGCGGCGCGGCCCGCTGATTCTGCCGATAGTCGCCTCGATGAGGCGCTAGAGGAGAGCTTTCCTGCCAGTGATCCGATCGCCGTCGATATGAGTGAGCCAAGGCACTTGCCAGTGGAGGGGGAGCCTTCGGCTGGGAAGAAGCGGCATTGAAGGTGCAGGGTTTTGCCTTGTGTCCCCGCCAGCTTATAAGCGGGTCCCCCGCGCAGTTGCGGTAGTGGTGCATCTGGAATCCGTGCCCTCGCACCTTCAGCCGTAGTGAAAAGCACTCATCAGCTCCCACTCCGCACTGCGTGCGTCGCGCATGGGTCTGCTAGGGAAACCAGTGGGATTGCGGGTGGACGCTTGTGCGGCAGGCGGAGTTGCCTTGGAGATAGGGCTTTTACTGCGGGGATTTGTACCGTCGTGCCGCGGGGATAGGTGGCCTGTATTACTACAACGGCTTGTACGTCTGCTGGAGGGTGCGATGCGGTCAAGCCGCCTCGCCCTCCCCACCTTCCGGTTTCCCGGCCGTCGCGTTTAGTGCGTCGGCAGGCCGGTGTCCAGTTGACGCTGCAGTTCGCGAACCTGGCGTTGCGCGGCACGCAGCTGATCTTGTGCGGCAGCCTTCTGCTGCGCCAGCGCCGTTGCTTCGGCACGGGTCTGCAGCTGCTGATTCGCAACAATGGTCTGCTGCTGATGCGCCACGTCGAGGTCAGCTTGCAAGCGGTTTGCACGGTCCTGCGACAACGCGATCATCCGCTCCGTGAACGCCTTCTGCGCTTCCAGCTGCGTGCGTCGAATCTCGACGTCCGACAGTTGCAACGTCTGGCGCACAAAATCCTTGTAGATCATGTCGGCACGCGTGGCGTCCTGCGTCTTGATGACGCGCCAGAAATTCTTCTGCTGGAACAGCGCCACGTAGTACGTCATCTCCTTGCCGTAAAACAGCAAGCTCGCACCGTAGCTGCCGTTGTACGTCGTGCGCAATTCGCTCATATCCGAGCCGCGGATCATCTGCTGCAATTCCGCCACGTTGCCCGCAGCGGATTGCTTGGCTTCGTCCGACGTCAACGCGCTTGTCTGCGCCTGTCCATTCTGCCCAGCCACTGCATTGGCCGGCAAGGCCGTCGTCGTGCCCGGTTGGGAAACGACGCCAGCGCTCGATCCGCTATCCAGCAGAGCCTGCGCATTCACGCCCTGCACGGCCCCCATCGCGATGAATGCGGCCAGGGCAATCTGCCGTAGTTTCGACTTTCGGTCCATGTAAATCCTGCTTGAACAGTTTTTGTTTTAGTACAACCGTCTCATTATTACTCACTTTCGCGTGTTTCGGGCTCTTCGTCAAAAAATTGGTATTTACGCATCTTCTCCCACAAAACCTTGCGGCTAATACCTAGATAAAGGGCCGTGTCCTGCCGACGCCAGCCATTTGCGTCGAGCGCGGCTAATACACGGTTTCGCTCCGCCATGTCCCATTTGCTGCGATCCACCAGCACCTCGGCGGCGCTCTCAGCCGGCACCGGCTGGCTGGTGCGTGCAAGCGCAAGCAGCCGCTGCAGACGCGCCGCGTCCCACGCGCCGATCTGACGCACCGTCTCGCCGATCCGCTCGGCCAGGTTGCGCAGTTCGCGCACATTGCCGGGGAAGTAGGTGTCGGCCACCGCGTCGGCGAGCCAGTACGGCAGATCCGGCAACGCCGAAAGACGCTCGCTGCCGACGATCTGCGCGATGAACGCCTTGAAGATAGCAATCTTGTCGACGGCGCCCCGCTCTTCGAGAGACGGAATCTTCAACTCGATCACGGCAAGCCGATAGTAAAGATAGGCGCGGAACGTGCCGTCCTTAACCAGTTGCGGCAGATGCTTATTGGTCGCCGCAGTTGACCAGTTGCGCGACGCCGCACTTCAGCGACATATTGTGGACCGTGGCGGTGCCGATCTGAACGCCCAACAACGAAAGCGTCGGGACAATGACTGTGTCGAGCAGACCGATACGGGTTGCAGCAGAGGTGTCAGGGCGTTCGTCACGGCTGTAGTGATCCCCGTGAGGAGCGAAGAGATATCGATCAGGTTGTTTAAAAGCGACACCTTCAGTATGTTGCCCAAATTCCCGAGCAATTTCGTGGTCAATACCGAAGCATCGCTGCCGAGCGCGTTGGAGTTCGCACTCTGGCTGTAGTCAAAGCTACCGGACGACCCATTGAATACCAGCGGTGTAGTCGTGCCGGGATCGATCTTCAAGCGCACATTGTTCAATACGACATTTGCGACCTGTGCGGTGAAACCGAGGAGCGTCGCCGTGACCGTCGCCACATTGACCGGTGCACTACACGATGCATCTCCAGCAATGCAGGCGTAAAGAATGCCTGGCGTAACCTGAATCGTCGCGGTGGCGGCCGCCTTGGTGCTTTCGCAGTCGACCGAACTCAACGTCGCGGTGCCAGGCGCAACGGCCAACGTCACCACGAGCGGTGTACTCAGGGAGGAGATCGAAGCTGATACTAGCGGTGGCAAACCCACCGTTAATGTCGGCAACAGCGCTGGTACCAGATTGATGGTCACGTTGACCACCGCCGCGCGCGCAATTGTGCGGGACGTCGTCACACCATTAACCGTCGTCGTACCGCCCTCGCCCACCGCCAGCACCGGTGGATTGATGACCTGCAAGGAAATCCCGGCCACCCCGAGCAGCCCCGCCGTTACGTTGATCACCGGCGCTTTGCCAGTTATTGGGTCCGGACGCGCCGCGATTTGCGCGGCAACCCTCAACGCATCGAACGCATTAATTGTCGCCGCGGTCGCGGCATTCGGATTGGCGAGTCCAAGCGCGAGCAGCCCGGGGGCGGACTGACCGCCATCGCCGACGGTGATGTTCTGACCGCCTGGAATCGCAACGGCCAGCGTTCGCAAAATCGCCGCATTGACGGTATCGCCGCCGGCACCACGTGCGCAGCCCGCACGCGTCCGGCGTCTGGCTAGGACCACGGGGAATTGACGTCCAGGCATGTCATCGCTCACCGGCTGCTGCCACTCGAGCCGGAGCCGAGCTGCGAACCGCTGCCGCCGCTACCGCCAGAACCCAACGCCGACTCGTAAAGATCGGGAATCTTGCTCTTGAACGATTCCAGATAACGACCGTACGCAAGACCCGCTTCCGCACCCAGCATCGGCAGCGCCGGTGCTGCTTCCGCGTTGCTGCTCTGCAGATTGGTCCAGGCACGTGCCGAATGACCGATTTCGCTCGCAGCCGGTGCCGTCTCCGTCGATGTGCTGGTCTGGGCAAATGCCACGCCGACCAGGCCCGCGGTCGAGCCGAACGCGAGCCCCGCGCCCATGACAATGCGTGCCACTGATCCCATGCAACCCCGTTCCATCAGTTTGGTTTTCATATCCCTTCCCCTGATTGCGCCGTTGCTCATTGCGCGAACCGCTGCAATAAGCGCGGTGCCGGCTCGATCCCCTGCGCGCTCGCCATGGCGCCGGCCGGTCCACCTGACTGCTGCGCCGGCGCTGAAGATTGCGACTGCGATTGCGCGCGTTCCGCCACGGCCACCTTGGCCGCGTCGCCACGAATCGCCGTGCGCACTTCGGGCGCCAGCTTCTGTTGATTCATCACCGCCAGCGCCTGCGCCTGCTCCCCGTTAGCAAGCAGAAACAGCACGAGATTGCTGACGATCTTCGGATTGTTCTGATCGAGTTGAGCCGCCTGCATCAGTGGCACACGCGCGCCGCTTACATCGCCGTTGCGCATGCGTGCATAGCCAAGATCCGACAAGGTCACCGCATCGGTCGGCGCGAGTTGTGCCGACTGCTCCAACTCCAGCGCGGAATCCGGCGTCGATCAATTTCGTGCGGACCGGTGCAAGCTTTTCGCAAACCAACGAGTGGCCGCTGAAGATCGGCACCGCGGTTTCGTTGACCGGCCAGTACAGCGCCGTCTCGCTGCCGACCTCGGAACAGATCTCGTTCGGCGCGCAACGTTTTGCGCAGGGTTATCAACCGGGCGAAGCGTCGGGCGATTCGGGCTGGGGGGCGATGTTCGAGGTCAACCGGGCGTTTACGCCGGGCTTCACCTATCTGCGCACCCTCACGCCGTATGTCTCGTTTGACATGGCGCGTGTGTATCTGCACGCGGGGACGCCGTCGCCGTCGAGGCTGTCGTCGATTGCCTTCGGTTTCCGGATCTCGGACGCGAAGTACTACAGCCTGGATTTGTCGGTCGCCAAGGCGATCGGCGACGCGCCGGTGGAAAGCGCGTCGCGCAGCCCGCGCATCAACGCAACATTCTCGTACCAACTGAACTGATATTCAGAAGTGCCGCGTCCTGATTAGAGGTTCCACTATCAAACGGCGCGCGCACTTTCACGTATTCTGCGCGGAGGATGTGCGATTCGCAGCACTCAGGCCGCGAATCGCAAACCGATGTAGCCGAAGTTGAACCTGAGGGGCAATACAAGGCATACGAGGCGTCACGGCGGCCGCAGTAGAAGGCCGCCCGAGATGCCAATAACGCCGCGCGACCATGATCGCGCCGTCTTTAATCAAGGAGGAAGACAATGATGCAATTCGCACAACGCGCGCGCACAATCGCGCTTCGCACAGCCAAACATGCCGCCCTCGCCGGCGTACTGCTCGCCAGCGCCGTCACGGCAATGGCGCAGACCGATTCCCCAATCGGCACGTGGCAAACCATCGACGATCACACCGGCCAGCCCAAAGCACTCGTGCAGATTACACCGGAGAGCGGCGGCTCGCTGAGCGGCAAGGTGATCAAGGGACTCAATGCGAACGATCAACCGGATCGCCGCTGCACCGAATGTACGGACGCGCGCAAGGACCAGCTGATTCTCGGCATGACGATTATCAACGATCTGAAAAAGGACGGCGACGCCTGGGATCACGGGCAGATTCTCGACCCGGAAAACGGCAAGGTCTACAAGTGCAAGATGCACCTGGAAGATGGTGGGAACAAGCTGATCGTGCGTGGCTACATCGGCGTTTCATTGCTGGGCCGCTCGCAGACCTGGATTCGTCAGCAATAGTAATAGCGGGCAGTTCAGGCGCCGATGCCTGACGCGTGAATGAGGTGTTCCATCAAGGCCGTTACTGCTGCCAGAATGGAACCGGAAGAAACGGCCGACGATCGCAATCGTCCGGCCGTTTTTTTGTTTGAGTCTGGCTGGTTGGGGCTGTCATGCAGCGTGCTTGAAGGGCGACGTATACGCGAACGGCGAAGACGGCAACGGCTTGACCGATGCCGGGTTATACGCCGTGGGCGCCGCGGCTGGAACCTTTTCTGCGTCAACACTCTTCTGTTCCGCGCTCACATGCGTGCGCATACGCCCTTCCATCAGGTTACAGAGTTCTGCGCTCGCTTCGCCGAATAGCTGATCCATGACGCGCTTGAGCACGCCGGATTCATACCACGCCTTGAAGCGGCGATGGCAGGTTTGATACGACGGATATTTGCGCGGCATGGCGGACCAGGTTGCGCCGCTATACATCACCCACAGCACGCCGTTAAGCACCGAGCGCGTATTGGCAAGCGGCCGGCCACGCAGTTCGGAGCGCGGACGCAGCTCAGGGAGCAACGGTGCAACGCGTTGCCATTCTTCATCATTGATATCGCGGTACGGATTCATGGTTTCTCCTTTGTTAGAACCATGACAAAGAAGATATCCAGTCGTCCGCGGACGGAATATAAGACCAATCCGAATCTTGAAAATACGCCTTCGGACCCCGCCTCTTAGGCGAGCGGACCGTGATCTATCGTAAAAGCATCCGCAGCCGCGTCAAACAGTCGCTTAAGTCAATGACGTATCGACGAGCCGGCGCGGCGCGTCGAGATATTCTTTCGATTGCATTTCAACGATGCGAGAGACCGTGCGCGTGAATTCGTTGGCCATCGGACCGTCGACATACAGTTGATCGGGCGGCACCGCTGCCGACATCAGCAGCTTCACCTTGTGGTCGTAGAACACGTCGATCAACCAGGTGAAGCGACGCGCCTCCGAGGCCATGCGCGCGGACATCTGCGGCACGCCGGACAGGATCACCGCATGAAAACGGCTCGCCAGCTCCAGGTAGTCATTCTGCGAGCGCGGGCCGCCGCACAATGTCGCAAAATCGAACCATACGACGCCGTCCGCGCGCCGCAGCGCCTTCAACTCGCGCTTTTCGATGTGCAGGATAGGACTCTCATCGGGAACTGCTGCAAGACGCGAAAATGCATCGCGCAACGCTTTATCCGAAGCCGCGCCGAGCGGCGTGTGATACACCTCGACCTGGGCCAGCGTGCGCTGCCGGTAGTCGATACCCGCGTCGACATTGATCACGTCGAGCTTCGACTTGATCAGTTCGATCGCCGGCAGCATGCGGTCGCGATGCAGGCCGTCCGGATACAGCGTGTCCGGATCGTAATTGGACGTCATCACGAATTGCACACCGTTCTCGAACAGTTTGTCGAGCAGGCGGTACAGGATCATCGCGTCGGCGATATCCGACACGTGGAATTCGTCGAAACAGATCAGCCGGTAGCGTTTGGCGATACGGCGCGCGAGTTCGTCGAGCGGATCGGCCGTGCCCTTCAGGTCTTCCAGCTCGCGGTGCACCTCGCGCATGAATTCGTGGAAATGCAGCCGCGTTTTACGCTGCACCGGCACGATCATGTAGAAGCTGTCCATCAGGAAGCTCTTGCCCCGCCCTACGCCGCCCCACATGTACACCCCGCGCGGCAGGTCCGGGTGGATGATCAGCTTCTTGAACGCATTCGAGCGGCGCGACTTGTACTCGGCCCACTCGTCATAGCACCGCTGCAGACGGTCGACCGCCGCGCGTTGCGCCGGGTCCGATTGATAACCCCGCGTCTGCAGTTCTTTTTCGTAGTATTCGGTGACGTTCATTGTGTTGCTGCAAAAAAGAAAGGCGGGAGGGAGTGAACCCGCCCGCCTTTGTGGTGATGCCAGAATTGCGTTCAGTCAGGCGTGCGCGTGATTACATGTTCAGCGCGCGTTTGTCCACGGCGAGCGCCGCTTCACGCATGACTTCCGACAGCGACGGGTGCGGATGGCAGATGCGGCCGATGTCTTCCGACGCCGCCTTGAATTCCATCGCCACCACCGCTTCCGCGATCAGGTCCGATGCGTTTGCCGAGATGATGTGCACGCCCAGCAGTTCGTCGGTCTTCGCGTCGGCGATCATTTTGACGAAACCATCCGCCTTGTTGATGCCCAGCGCGCGGCCGTTCGCCATGAACGGGAACTGGCCCGTCTTGACTTCGCGGCCTTCGGCCTTCAATTGCTGCTCCGTCTTGCCGACCCACGCAATTTCCGGTTCGGTGTAGATCACCCACGGAATGCAGTTGTAGTCGATATGCGGCTTCTGACCGTCGATGATTTCGGCAACCAGCACGCCTTCGTCTTCAGCCTTGTGCGCGAGCATCGGGCCACGCACCACGTCGCCGATCGCGTACACGTTCGGGACTGCCGTTGCGCAGTGGTCGTCGACGTCGATGAAGCCGCGCTCGTTCGCCTTCAGGCCGATGGCTTCGAGACCGAGATTATCGGTGTTCGGCACGCGGCCGATCGACACGATCAAGCGATCAGCTTCCAGCGTCTGCGCGTTGCCGTCCTTGTCCGTGTAGGCGATCGTCACGCTTTTGTCGGTCGTCTTCACTTCGCCGACCTTCACGCCGACGTGGATGTCCAGACCTTGCTTCTTGAATTGCTTGGCGGCTTCCTTGGCCAGCGCCTGATCCGCCGCACCGAGGAATTCCGGCAGCGCTTCGAGCACGGTGACTTCCGAGCCCAGACGACGCCATACCGAGCCGAGTTCCAGGCCGATCACACCGGCGCCGATCACGGCGAGCTTCTTCGGCACGGTGTCGAAGCTCAGTGCACCTTCGTTGTCGGACACGATCTTGTTGTCGACCGGCACGTTCGGCAGGTGACGCGCCTTCGAGCCCGTTGCAATGATCACGTTCTTTGCCGTGACCACTTCCGTTTCGCCTTCGCCGCTCACTTCGATCTGCACGCCGGCGTCCGTCTTGCCGGCGAACTTGCCGTGACCCTTGAGCCACGTGATCTTGTTCTTGCGGAACAGGAATTCGATGCCCTTGGTCATCTTTTCGACGATGCCTTCCTTGCGGGCCAGCATCTTCGTGATGTCGAGCTTCACGTCCGACACGTTGATACCGTGGTCGGCCAGGTGATGCGATGCGTTTTCAAATTCTTCCGACGACGCCAGCAGCGCCTTCGACGGAATGCAACCCACGTTCAGGCACGTGCCGCCGAGCTTCAGCGCGCCGGCCGGGTTCTTCCACTTTTCGATACACGCGACGGTCTTGCCGAGTTGCGCTGCGCGGATTGCGGCGATGTAGCCGCCAGGGCCGGCACCGATCACGACGACGTCAAATTCTTTGGACATGACAATCCTTTTGATGACGGAACGACGCGCGGCC
Source organism: Paraburkholderia sp. (assembly GCF_035656215.1). Lineage (GTDB taxonomy): Bacteria > Pseudomonadota > Gammaproteobacteria > Burkholderiales > Burkholderiaceae > Paraburkholderia. The sequence goes on along the minus strand of NZ_DASRSY010000066.1, from coordinate 4,940 downwards.
ACGCTTCGTGGCGCGCATCGTTCCAGTACTGCGGAATGCTAGAGACGTGCTGCTTATATAGCGTCGACTTGCATGGCCAAGCCGACGCAGGCCGAACCGATGCTTACAGGTCGAGTAACAGGCGCGCCGGGTCTTCCAGCGCATCCTTCATCGCGACAAGCGACAGCACCGCTTCGCGACCGTCGATGATCCGGTGGTCGTACGACAGCGCCAGGTAGTTCATCGGACGGATCACGATCTGGCCGTTTTCGACCACAGCGCGTTCCTTGGTGGCGTGCACGCCCAGAATGGCGGATTGCGGCGGGTTGATAATCGGGGTCGACAGCATCGAACCGAACACACCACCGTTCGAGATCGAGAACGTACCGCCGGTCATTTCTTCGATCGACAGCTTGCCGTCCTTCGCCTTCTGGCCGAATTCAGCAATCTTCTTCTCGATTTCGGCGAGGCTCAGTTGATCTGCGTTACGCAGGATCGGCACCACCAGGCCACGCGGCGAACCGACAGCGATACCGATGTCGAAGTAGCCGTGATAGACGATGTCGTTACCGTCGATCGACGCGTTCACGAGCGGGAATTTCTTCAGCGCGTGAACAGCCGCCTTCACGAAGAACGACATGAAGCCCAGCTTCACGCCATGTTCCTTTTCGAACTTGTCTTTGTACTTGTTGCGCAGGTCCATCACCGGCGCCATGTTCACTTCGTTGAACGTGGTGAGGATGGCGTTGGTTTGCTGCGACTCGAGCAGACGCTCGGCGATACGCGCACGCAGACGCGACATCGGCACGCGTTGTTCCGGACGGTCCTTCAGCCATTGGTCGGCCGATGCCGGCGCCTTGACGTCCGGCAGCGACGGCTTCGCAGCCTTCGGTGCGGCAGCCGGCGCCGGTGCAGTCTTGGCAGCCGCTGCCGGTGCGGCTTGACCCGCGGTCAGCACGTCCCCCTTGGTGATGCGGCCGTCGCGGCCCGTGCCGGCGACGTCGCCCGCGCCCAGACCTTTCTCGGCCATCAGCTTGCCGGCAGCCGGCGAAGCAGCGGTGTTCGCACCCGTTGCGGATGCAGCCTGAGCGGCCGGCGCAGCAGCCGGTGCCGGTGCGGCAACAGGTGCCGGCTTCACTTCGGCTTCGACAGCAGCGGCGCTTGCCGTGCCTTCGGTGTCGATCTTGGCGATCACCTGATCCGCGACGACGATGTCGCCGTCGTTCGAGATCACTTGTGCAAGCACGCCAGCGGAGGGTGCCGGCACTTCGAGCACGACCTTGTCGGTCTCGATTTCGATGAGAATTTCGTCTTGTGCAACAGCCTCGCCGGGCTTCTTCTTCCACTGCAGCATCGTGGCTTCCGAGACCGACTCGGAAAGCTGGGGAACCTTGACTTCAACAATAGCCATTATGAATATCCTGAATACGTATCGGGTGACGGCGCAGTGAACGACGACCGCCTGCGAACCTCGAATGCCGCGATTGATCTTTCAGACGCGGCACGGGAAAGCGCCCTGCGCTTTCCCGGTTCGGCTCTGGTAATTATTTAGCGATCGACGCGCTCTTGAGGCGGCCGAAAGCGCCTTCGATCAGCGCCTTCTGCTGCTCGTAGTGCTTTGCGTAGTAGCCGACTGCCGGCGAGGCCGAAGCCGGACGACCGCTGTATGCCAGCTTCTGCCCTTCCTTCATGCCTTCCTTCAGGTGGTGCTCGATGTAGAACCACGGGCCTTGATTCTGCGGCTCGTCCTGCACCCAGACCACTTCAGTCGCGCTGTCGTACTTCTTCATTTCCGCTTCGAACTGCTTATGCGCGAACGGATAGAGCTGTTCGATACGGATGATCGCGACGTCGTTCGACTTCGATTCACGGCGATGCGCCAGCAGGTCGTAGTACACGCGGCCCGAGCAGGCCACCACGCGCTTGACCTTCTTCGCTTCGATCGCTTCGTCGATTTCGCCGATGATCGGCTGGAACGCACCCTTCGCCAGTTCGGACAGATCCGACACGGCTTCTTTGTGACGCAGTAGCGACTTCGGCGTCGCGACGATCAGCGGCTTCCTGAACAGGCGAATCATCTGACGGCGCAACAGGTGGAAAATCTGCGCCGGCGTGGTCGGCTGAACGACCTGCATATTGTGGTCTGCGCACAGTTGCAGGAAACGCTCGATACGTGCCGACGAGTGCTCCGGACCTTGACCTTCATAGCCGTGCGGCAGCAGCATTGTGAGACCCGACACGCGGCCCCACTTCACTTCGCCCGACGAAATGAACTGGTCGATCACGACTTGCGCGCCGTTCACGAAGTCGCCGAACTGCGCTTCCCACGCGACGAACGTATTCGGTTCAGCGGTCGAGTAACCGTATTCGAAACCCAGCACCGCTTCTTCCGACAGCACCGAGTCGATCACGTTGAACTTCGCCTGACCTTCGGCGACGTTCTGCAGCGGCACATAGGTGCCGTCATTCCAGCGTTCGCGGTTCTGATCGTGCAGCACCGCGTGACGGTGCGTGAACGTGCCGCGGCCCGAGTCCTGACCGGTCAGGCGCACTGCGTAGCCCGATGCGACCAGCGACGCGAATGCCAGGTGTTCGCCCATGCCCCAGTCGAGCTTCGCTTCGCCACGGCCCATCGCGCGACGGTCGTTGATGACGCGCTCGACCAGCGGGTGAACCTTGAAGTTTTCCGGGATCGTGGTGACGCGCTCAGCGAGACGCTTCAGCTCGGCCAGCGGCACGGCCGTGTCGGCTGCGTCGGTCCATTTGCGGTTCAGGAACGGAACCCAATCCACCGCGTACTTGCTCTTGTAGTTCGAGAGTACCGGGTCGACCGTGTGGTGGCCTTCGTCCATCGCCTTGCGGTAGGCCTTGACGAATTCGTCGCCTTCTTCCGCGGTGATCACGCCTTGCTGGACCAGCTTTTCAGCGTACAGCGCGCGCGTGCCCGGGTGTTTCGCAATCGTCTTGTACATCAGCGGCTGCGTAACAGCCGGCGTGTCCTGCTCGTTGTGACCCAGCTTGCGGAAGCAGACGATGTCGACGACGACATCCTTATGGAACTGCATCCGGAAGTCGATGGCCAGCTGCGTAGCCAGCACGACCGCTTCAGGATCGTCACCGTTCACGTGCAGCACCGGCGCTTCGATCATCTTGACGACGTCCGAGCAGTACAACGTGGAGCGCGAATCGCGCGGGTCCGACGTCGTGAAACCGATCTGGTTGTTGATGACGATGTGCAGCGTGCCGTGGGTGCCGTAACCGCGCGTTTGCGCGAGGTTCAGCGTTTCCATCACAACGCCCTGGCCTGCGAAAGCCGCGTCGCCGTGGATCTGCACCGGCAGCACTTGCAAGCCGCTGTCGTCGCCGCGACGGTCCATACGCGCCTTCGCCGAACCTTCAACCACCGGGTTGACGATTTCGAGGTGCGACGGGTTGAACGCGAGCGACAGGTGAACCGGGCCGCCTTCAGTCGAAACGTCCGACGAGAAACCCTTGTGGTACTTCACGTCGCCAGCCGGCAGGTCGTCGACGTGCTTGCCTTCGAATTCGGCAAACAGGTCAGCCGGCATCTTGCCCAGCGTATTGACCAGCACGTTCAGACGGCCACGGTGGGCCATGCCGATGACGATTTCCTGGACGCCGTTGGCGCCGCCATGACGCACGACTTCGTCCATCGACGCGATGAAGCTCTCGCCGCCTTCGAGCGAGAAGCGTTTCTGGCCGACGTACTTGGTGTGCAGGAAGCGCTCGAGGCCTTCAGAGGCCGTCAGGCGATTCAGGATGTGCTTCTTCTTTTCGTTGGAGAAGTTCGGCGTCGAACGGATCGACTCGAGCTTCTCTTTCCACCAACGCTTCTGCTCCGGATCGCTGATGTACATGTACTCGGCGCCGATCGTGCCGCAGTACGTGTCACGCAGGGCCTGGACGATCTCGCGCAGCGAAGCACGCTCGAACCCGAAATACAGATTCGTTGCGCTGAACTCCTGGTCCATGTCGGCTTCGGTGAAGTCGTAGAACGCGGGTTCAAGTTCAGGAATAGCGGGACGTTCGCGACGCTTCAGGGGATCGAGATTGGCCCATTGCGAGCCGAGGAAGCGATATGCGCCGATGAGGGACTGCACATAGACTTGCTTGCGGGAGGTAGCGAGATCTTCGCCGCCAGCCGCCGTGCGCGGGATAAAGGCATTAGCCTTGGCCCGTTGCGCAAACGATTCGACGATCGGGCCGTGGGCCACGTCGTTGGCATTGCTGCCATCCGATGCAGGGACGTTCTGCAACGCGTCGAAATAGCTGCGCCAGTTCTCGGGCACTGACGCCGGATTATCGAGATACGCTTCGTACATTTCTTCTACGTACGGAGCATTGCCGCCGAACAGATAGGAGTTCGACTGGAATTGCTTCATCATTTTTACGCTCACCTTTCTTCGAGTTTCTCGAGAAATAGCGGGTTACAGAACCTTCCGCGACACGGCCTGACCGTTTAGCGGATTGCGCGAATCAAGTCTTGCTTGGAAGGACCTAAAACTTTGCACCCGGGGAGCATATCACAGAACGGATAGTGCAGATAGCAGACGGATTGCCGCTCGAGCCCGTCGCGACGGGCTTTCAGAGGCATTGCCAGCTCTCGCAACAGTCTTCTGCAAGAAACGGGGACAAACGGAACGCCAACCGCGAACAACCGCATCCAAAGGCTGCAGGCGGTCTGCGGGAGCGGCGCAAACTACCGGCTACCGCTCCCGGACGCCACAGGGGCCAGAAACGACAAAAGCCACCCGGAGGTGGCTTTTGCCTGACATCGCACCGGTTAGGGCCGGTGCCGATTTAGGCAGTATGACTTTCCGTGAGTCAGCGGCTGGCCCGCCGTGAGGAACCAGACGCGGATTAGCATTACTGCCAGAGCCGCACGATGTGCACACGGCACATCCCGGCGATTTCCCGCGCGGAGGCCAGCATGAACCACG
>NZ_DASRSY010000065.1:0-4661 GCF_035656215.1 Paraburkholderia sp. | reverse complement strand
GATGTGATGGTGATGTACTTCGGTGGCGTGGCGGAACTCGGCGACAAGAAGCGGATTTTCTCGAATCCGCGGCATCCGTATACGCGTGCGTTGATGTCGGCCACGCCTTCGATCTTCGAGGCGGATCGCACCATCAAGATCAAGCTGCAAGGTGAAATGCCTTCGCCGCTGAATCCGCCGTCGGGCTGCACATTCCATCAGCGCTGCCCGTACGTGATCGACCGTTGCCGCAGCGAAGAGCCGAAGTTGCGCGAAGTGGATGGTCGTCAGGTGTCATGTCACCGCGCTGAGGAGGTGGGGGACATGGATGCCTGAAGCAGTGGCGGCGCGTCGTCTTACGCGCCGCTCGCGTGATGGCGGCCGCAACGCTGCTTTGACGCGGCGCTGGGGAGCGCGCGCACTGACCGGTGCCGCGCTCTTCGGCGTTTGTTCCGTTTTTCACCTGAGCGCGGGGCTGATCGGCGTCGCGCATGCGGCCGGCGCAGCCGCCAATGCACCGTCTCAGGCGGGGCGCCCGGCGATGCCGGTGCCCAATCTGCCTGCGCCGCCTCGCGCCACCTTGCCGGGCTTCAATCCGCCGCCCGCCGCGCCAGGCACCACGGCGAGCGGTCCGGTGCAAACGCAGCCGGCGCGCATGCCGTTCTATGTCGCGACGCGCGGCACCACAACCATCTACGTGCTCGGCACGTTGCACGTCGGCGACCCCGCCGACTATCCCTCAAGACAACCGTTCCGGGCGCCGATCCTTGGCGCACTGGCGGCCTCGCCGACGCTGGCGCTCGAACTCTCACCCGACGAATTGCTGGTCTCGCAAGACGACGTGTCGAAGTACGGCGTATGCCGCCGGGACTGTTTGCCGGGCCTGCTGCCTGAGCCTTTGTGGCGCAAGCTGGCCTTTCGCCTGCGCGGCAATCCCGCGGCGCTGGATGAAATCAAGAAGATGCGGCCGTGGCTCGCGTCGCTGGTGGTCGAAACCTACGACTCGTTGAGTGCCGGCTTGCAGACCGAGTACGGCACGGAAGCGCAATTGCAGAACGTGTATATCAGGACGCGCGGCAAGATCGTTGGCCTCGAGACGCTGCATCAGCAGATGCGCGCGTTCACCAGCCTCACGCTTGCGCAGCAGCGCGAAATGCTCGCGCAGGACCTGGTGCAGACGCCCGCGGAAAACGTCGACGATGTGAAGACGTTGCATCGGCTGTGGCGAGTGGGGGATGCCGATGCGATTGCTGCCTGGCAGGCCGCGAAGTCCGAAAAGCTGGCACGCGACAAGCGCATCTCCGATTCGATCGACAACAAGATCGTGTACGAGCGCAACCGACGTTTCGTGTCACGGATGCTGCTGATCGCCGGGCCGAACAAGCCGGTATTCGTGGCGATCGGCGCGTTGCATCTGGGCGGCCGCAAGGGCGTGCTGCAGCTTCTGCGGCAGCACGGGTTCGTAGTGGATGCGTGGTGAGGTCGTCCCAGCCTTACGCGAGATGTGCGTAGTGGCTGACCATAGTCTTAGCCGGAGTAGGCCGTCCGGCCAGAACGGGAACCGGTAATTGGACAGCCAGTCCGATGCTGACGTGCGTCGCAAACTGCTCGCGGCTCGCGCGGGCATAGGCGCCTTGCGTGCTATGATGTATGTACAAACGTCAATACAGGTGGCGTGTGCGTTTTGAGTGGGACGAAATCAAGAATCAAATCAACATCCATAAGCATGGCATCGACTTTAGAGATGCGATCGACGTGTTCGATCATCCAGTGCTGACGGCGATAGACCAGCGGGAAGATTACGGCGAGGACCGCTGGATCGCGCTAGGCTGGATGGCCGCCATCGTAGGCGTGGTGGTGTACGTTGAACGCAGTGCGGATGTGATCCGTATCATTTCGGCCCGCAAGGCGACGAAACACGAGGTCAAACGCTACAAGCACAGCGTCTGGAATTGACGGGAAACATCGGCGATTGGCAGAAAACGAGCACGGGTGAAATTATGAGCAAACCATCAGGAACCGACTGGAAGCGACTTGCAAAGGCGGGCGACGCGCAAATCGACACGAGCGATTTGCCCGAATTGGGCGACGACTTTTTTGACCGCGCCGAGCTGCATGTTCCGCCGAAACAGGCGGTGACGATGCGCCTGGATGCGGATGTTTTGAGCTGGTTCAAAGAGCAGGGGCAGGGTTATCAGACGCGCATCAACAAATTGTTGCGCGCTTACATGCTGGCGCAGCAGCGTCGTCGCCCTTAAGGCGCGGCGCCTGAATGAATTGATAAGACGCTGTGCAGAAACGCCTGGCATTTGCGCAGCGCAGCCTTTACAGACTACCGTCGCGTAGTTCTTCGGACACACGCTTTACCACCGGCGCCCAATTCCCCAACGTCGTCTGCCGGAACAGTTTCATCGCCGGATACCACGGCGAATCGCTGCGCTCTTCGAGCCAGCGCCAGTCCGAGTTGGCGGGCAGCAACACCCACACCGGCTTGCCCAGCGCGGCCGCCAGGTGCGCGACGCCGGTGTCCACGGCAATCACCAGATCGAGATTCATGATGAGCGCGGCGGTGTCGTCGAAGTTAGTCAGATCGGCGGTGAAATCGTGGGCGCGGAAGGCTTCGGGCGCATCCTCCAGCTGTGCGTGAGCGGGACCCTTCTGCAGTGCATACCAAGCCACGTTCTCCAGCTCGCTGAGCGCGCCAAGGTCAGCCAGCGCCATCGACCGATAGCGGTCGTTGCCGAACGTTGGGCTGCCGGACCACACCAGCCCCACTTTGCGTTTCGATTTGCCGGCTGCGTCCATCCGTTTGCGCCACGCTTTAATCTTGGCCTTGTCAGCGAATATATACGGCACTTTCGCGGGAATGGTCGAGAGTTCGGTGCCGACGCATGACGGCACGCTCATCATCGGCACCCAGAAATCATACTGGCCGTCGGGCGTGCCGCTAAACGCGCGATGCACGCCTGGAATGCGTTCGACCAGCGGCAGCAGCGGCTCGCGCACGCAGATGTCGACCGTCGCGCCGAGTTGCTCGAGCACGCGCGCGTAGCGCAGGAACTGGAAGTGGTCGCCGAAACCCTGTTCGCCCACCACCAACACGCGACGCCCGTCGAGCGGCTCGCCATGCCACTCGGCAACTCCCGGCACGACGATCGCCTCGTAGTCGCTCTTGCGCCAGCGCTTTGCATACTCTGCCCAACCCTGCCTGTAATCGCCGCGCTTGAGCAACAACCACGCGAGATTCTGGTGTGCATCCGCATAGTTGGGATCGAGCGCCAACGCGTGACGATAGAAGCCTTCTTCTTCGTCCAGACGACCTTGCGCGCCGAGCGATCCGCCGAGGCAAACCAGATTCGTAGGATTCGGCTTGAGCGCGACCGCACGCCGATATTGCACTTCAGCGCCGGCGTAGTCGCCGAGCTTGCCGATCAGGCTACCCAGGTTGATGTGCGCCTCGGCGTAGTCGCCGCGCAGCGCCAGTGCCCTTTCGAAACTGGCGATGGCCGCAACGTGATCGCCTTGCGCGTTGTACGCATTGGCCGCGTTGAAGTGCGTTTCCGCCGACTGTGGGTCGAGTGATAGCGCATTTTGATAGCAGGCGAGTGCCTCGTCGTAGCGGCCGAGCTTGCTCAGCGCCGTGCCGAGGTTCAGATGCGCGTCGACCAACGACGGATTCACCCTCAGCGCGAGCCGATACTGCTCGATCGCTACGTCGAGCGAACCTTGCGCTTGCAGCGCGACGCCGAAGTTATTGCGTGCGTCGGCGAAGTCGGGCTGTAACTGCAACGCCTGGTCATAGCAGATCATCGCTTCGTCGAGATGGCCGAGCGCGGCGGCGACGAGGCCACGGTTGCTCCAGCAGGCGGCGTCGGTGCGATCGAGTTTGAGCGCTTCGCTCATCAACTCGGCGGCGAAGACGTGGTCGCCGCGCTGATGTTGCAGCACGCCGAAGTAGTGCAGCGCCTTGGCATGAGCAGGATCGAGCGCGAGGGCTTCGCGATAGAACGGTTCGGCGACATCGAGCTGGCCAGCCTGATGCGCTTCGAGCGCGGCGTCGATCAGCGAGGCGAGATAGGTGGAGGGCGGCGCGTCGGCGTGTGTGATGTCAGGGTGGGATGGGCGTTCCATGAGGGGCCTGCTGGAAAGCGCTGGCGGCGCGCGTTGCACGCGTCACCAGCGTATGTGGATGGGGAGACCATCCACCAGCTTATGTTTCGGCCCCTTTCCTGACGATCGGACGCATCCTAATTCGGTGCGTCCGTTTGCCGCGGCCTTATGCCGGCCCTCGACGCGGCGCAGATGGCCTGCGCTACGTTGGGCACTCCCACGCAGCCCTACAGGAACATCAGGAAATTCAACAGCAATATGTTCACGACCAGCAAGGTCAGCGCGGTGGGCACCTGCACCTTGATCACCGCATTCTTATCCGGCAGTTCCAGCAGCGCGGCGGGCACCATGTTGAAGTTTGCGGCCATCGGCGTCATCAGCGTGCCGCAGTAGCCGGAGAACATGCCGATCGCGGCCATCACCGCGGGATTGCCGTGAAACACGCCGACCAGAATCGGCACGCCGACGCCGCCCGTCATCACCGGGAACGCGGCGAATCCGTTACCCATCACCATCGTGAACAGCGCCATGCCGATACAGTACACGGCCACTGCGACGAACCGGTAGTCGAG
>NZ_DASRSY010000064.1:0-6916 GCF_035656215.1 Paraburkholderia sp. | reverse complement strand
AGATTGCAGGGCGCGCACGGACAATGTCGCAGGCAGCAGGCAGCAGGCAGCAGGCAGCAGGCAGCAGGCAGCAGGCAGCAGGCAGCAGGCAGCAGGCAGCACATCACGCATTGGGCCGGCAAGGCGCCGCGCGCATTTCACCACGCACGATCTGGAGGTCTACGCATGACGGAACAAGGAATCGACAAGGCATCCAGCTTCGAGGCGGTGCGCGCCCGCCTGCTCGCGCTGGCGTACCGGATGCTCGGCAGCCGCGCCGAAGCGGAAGACGTGGTGCAGGACGTCTGGCTCAAATGGCATCTCGCCGATACGCAAGAGGTGCAGACGCCGGCCGCCTGGCTCACCACGATCACCACGCGCGCGGCGATAGACCGGCTGCGTCATGTGCAGCGTGAACGTGCGTCACAGGCCGCCGGCTGGTTGCCGGAGCCCTGGCTCGACGAGGTGGCGCCATCGGCGGAGGAACTGGCCTTGCGCGCGGCCGAGATGTCGTACGGCGTGATGCTCCTGCTCGAGCGTCTGAAGCCGGATGAGCGGGCGGCATTCGTGCTGCACGAAGCTTTCGACTGCGACTACGCGGAGATTGCGAAAATCCTCGACCGTACGCCGGCTAGTTGCCGTCAGATCGTCCACCGGGCCAAGACGCGTTTGCAGCGCGCGGGTGCGCCGCTGGAACGGCCCGATCCCGCCGCCCATGCGCGGATCGTGGAGCGCTTGCGCACAGCGCTGGAGGCGCAGGATCGGATTGGTTTGCTGCGTCTCTTTAGCGACGCGCCCGAAGTTGTCAGCGACGTCGTCAGCGATGCGCCGGTGTGCACGCAAGAACTGGCGCCAGTGGCCTGGATGGAGACGGTGACTGCTCTTGCGCACCAGGCGAGCCATGCAGAGGTGGTGTCGGTCGAAGGCGCAATGTGCATTGCGTTGCTCTTCGACGGCGAGGTTGTTGGGGTAATCGACGTGTCCACGCAAAGTCTCGCGGACGGTTCGGTGAAGATCGTCGCGTTGCGCGCCGTCACCAGCGCAGTGCGTTTGCAGGCAGCCAACCGCTTGCTGGGTCGCGCGGCCGTCATGAAGCTGCTCGCGCGGATCCAGCGGAACACCATTGCGTCAATTACGATGCGCAGCGACTTCCCAGTTGATGTCGACGCATAGCACCTGCGTGCCGTGCGGCGTATGCGCGGCGATCGAGGCGGTCACGCACAGGTGCGCTTCGTTGATCGACAGGTAGGGCGGCGTGAGGTGCACCTGGCCGGGCACGCGCATGGCCTGAATGAAGTACGGCCGGCGTTCCCAGCTCGCGCCTTCCGAATGCAGCAATGGCCGGAAGCGCTTGGCGCGTTGCGAAGCACGCCCCGGCGGCAGTACGTTGTCGCCGATCTGCCGGCCCGAACCGTCGAGCACGAAGCAGCGTGCCGTTTCGCCGAGCATGAGCAGCGACGCGGTCGCCTGGATCACCGATTCCCCGGCCACGAGTTGAGCAGCCGCTGTTTCCAGCGCCGTGACATAAGGGGCGAGCCGCGCGGACTGTGCGCGTTCGCGCGTCGCGACCCGTCCGCGTAGCGCCGCGGAGAGCGAGTCCATCAAGCCGGCCGCCGCTTGCGGTTTCACCGGCTCGACGCTCGGGCCTGCGAAGAACGCGCCCTGCACGAAGTCGACGTTGCATTCGAGCGCGATCAGCGCATCGCGCTCAGTGCTCAGGCCGCCCATCAGCACCAGTTGGCCGGATTCGTGCAGCATCGAGACGAGGCCCGGCAGCACGCGTTCGATATGTGAGTGCTCGCTCGCTTGCGCGAGGATGCAGCGGTCGAGCGTGACGATGTCGGGACGCAGATTCCACACGCGGTCGATGTTCGAATGCTTGGCGCCGAAGCCGTCCAGCGCGATCAGGAAGCCGGATTTGCGCAACGCGTCGATGATATCGGCGAAGCGCGTGGTCTCACCGCCAGCCTGTTCGGACACTTCCAGCACCACCCGTTGCGGCGGCAGGCCCAGCGCCTTGAGTCCGGCGAGCAGTGCGTCGCCGTAACTGGTGTCCATCAGCGCCGCCGGGTGCAGGCTCAGGAAAAGCCATTCGTCGTGGCTGTCGAACGCATTGAAATTGCCCAGATGCAGCGATTCGGCCAGCCGCCCGAGTTCCAGCAGGTCGCCGCGCCGCGCCGCTTGCGTGAAAACCTCGTGCGACGGCACTTGCAGCGCATGTTCGTCGTGTGCGCGCAGTGAAGCGTGATAACCGATCGCGCGCCGGTGCGACACCGAGAAAACCGGCTGGAACACGCTGAAAACAGTGTAGCCGCCGTACAGAACGGTGCGCCGGGATCCTTCGTCGCCGGCCATTGGACGCGGCGGCTGGAAGCCGGGAGGATCGAGTTCGATCATGCTCATCATGTCAGTCGTGTGGAAGTGGCGGCGCGCTTGCATGCTCGACACGAGTCCGCAGGCGCAAATTGTGAGTTTACAGGATAGTCGAGCAAGAACTATGCGCGAGCGGAAACACACTGTAAGCGCATGGTTGCCACGGTCAGTACGACGATTTTGCGCCAGCGCGGTCGCGAAAGCGATGATTCGCACTTCTGTGGTGCGCCCGCGCCCCGTTGCGGGTCGGCGACAGGGCGCGGTGGTCACTGCGAAATGACGACGAACCGCGGCGACGTCACAGCGAGTCACCGCCGCTCGGCCCAGAACTTAGGTCCGCTCCGAAGGATCGGTCTTTTTCCCGGGCGTGCGGATGTCCGGCGACAGTTGCGCGAAAATCCACGACGAGCCCGCGGTGATGATGCCGACACACAGGAACGTCGCATGGAAGGCGGGCAGCGAGTTGGCGGCGGTCACGCGCGGCAGGAGGCCAGTGAAGGTCGCGAGCAACGCGCCGGCCACCGTCACGCCGAGACTCATCGACAGCATCTGCACCAGCGAGAACAGACTGTTGCCGCTGCTTGCGCCGCCGGTGCCGAGGTCCTTGAGCGTCAGCGTGTTCATCGCGGTGAACTGCATCGAGTTAACCGCGCCGAAGAACGCCAGTTGCACGAGCCGCAACCATAGCGGTTGGCTGGCTGAAGTGAGCGCGAAGCTCGCCATGGTCAGCCCCACCAGCACCGTGTTGACGATCAGTACTTGCCGGTAGCTGTACTTGATGATCAGCGTCGTGACGAGGCGCTTGGCCGCCATGCCCGCGGCCGCTACCGGCAGCATCATCATGCCGGCTTCGAAGGCGCTATAGCCGAGACTCACCTGCAATAGCAGAGGGATCAGATAGGGCATCGCGCCGCTGCCGATCCGCGCGAACAGATTGCCAAGCAGACCAACGCTGAAAGTGTGGATCTTGAACAGATCGAGCGGGAAGATCGGTGCTGGCTCGCGCACGGCGTGCAACCCATAGGCGACGAAGCAGGCGAGACTCAGGATCAGCAGCACCAGCACCGTGGCGTGCTGAATACCAAACTCAGTGCGGCCGTCGAGCGCGAATGAAATCGCCACCATGCCGAAAATCAGCAGCAGATAGCCTTTCAGATCGAACTTGCCGGTGTGCTCGTTGCGGCTATCCGGCATAAAGATGAACGTGGCGATGCAACCCACAATCCCCACCGGCACATTGATCAGAAAGATCCAGTGCCACGACGCGATTTTCACGAGCCAGCCGCCGAGCGTCGGGCCGATTAGCGGCCCGATCAGCCCCGGGATCGCCACGAACGACAAGGCAGGCAAATAGCGTTCCGCCGGGAAGGTACGCAGCACAGCGAGCCGTCCGACTGGCAACAGCATCGCCCCGCCAACACCTTGCACGATGCGGTAGATCACCAGTTGATTCAGGGTGTGCGCGTTGGCGCACAACAGCGAGCCGACCGCGAACACGAGGATCGCGCTGAAAAACACGCGCCGCGTGCCGAGTTTGTCGGCGAGCCAGCCGGATACCGGGATCATCACCGCCATCGTCAGCGAGTAGGCGATCACCACCGATTGCATGCGCAACGGCAACTCGCCAAGGCTCGTCGCCATCGCGGGGAGCGCGGTGTTGACGATGGTCGAGTCGAGCGTCTGCATGAAGAAGCCGGTGGCGACAAGCCACAGCATCACGGTGAGCGAACGGGGCGAGGGGGCCGACGTGGCGGCGGAGGCGGGCAGGGGCGGCGGCGTGGACATGGAGGGCGGCTGGGCTGGGACTCGCTATTCTAGGGAAAAGCGGAGCCCGGCGCAGTGGATAAGCGCCAGGCGCGACGGCAAGTCAAGCCGCTTTGGCCGAAGCAGGCAACGCCACGGCAGCGTGAAAAAATGCCTGTGCACGCGGCTCGTTGCCGAACGCCGCGTGAATCCTGATCCACGGGCTGACTGCCGTGTTCGGCCGGAAATAGCTGCCGGGAATTACCGTCACGCCGAGCGGTGCGGCGCATGCTACGAACCGTTCGGAGTTGTCGACGTGCGGTACACGTGCCCAGACGAACTTGCCGCCAACGGGTTTTTCGAACAGCTCCCAGCCGGCGTCTTCGAGTGTCTGGATGGTCGAGCCGAGCGCGTCGCGCATGCGGCGGCGCAGCCGCTCGAGGTACTTACGGTACGCACCGCGTTCCAGCAGCGACACGGCGACCGCCTCGGCAAAACGCGAACCGCCGATGCTCGTCAGCATCTTGATGTCGACCAGATCCTTGATGATCGCGTGGCTGGCCACCACGCAGCCTATGCGCAGCGACGACGACAGCGTCTTCGACAGGCCGCCCACGTAGATCACGTGCTCGAGCTGGTCGAGGGTCGCGAGACGGTCGGTGACGTCACTCTGGAAGTCGGCGTAGATGTCGTCTTCGATGATCTTGAAGCCGTGTTCGCGCGCCAGTTGCAGCAGCCGGAACGCTACCGGCGGTGCGACCGTGGTGCCGGTCGGATTGTGGAACACCGTGTTGATGAACATCAGTTTCGGCCGGTGCAGTTGCAACTGCGCCTGCAACACATCGAGATCGGGACCGTTGCGGGTGCGCGGAATGCCGATCAGCTTCACGCCGTGCAGCTTCAGCAGACCGTACAGGTTGTAGTAGCCGGGGTCCTCGACGAACATCGTGTCGCCGGCTTTGAGCATGTAACGCATCAGCAGATCGAGCGCCTGGCTTGCGCCGTTGGTGATCAGAATCTGCGAGGCGTCCGCCTGAATTCCCAACTGGCCGATACGGCTTTGCAGATGTTCGCGCAAGGTCAGATTGCCGAGCGGGGTCGCGTAATCGACCATGCTTGCGGTGTCGGTGCGCGACACGTGGCGGATCGCCTGCGCGAGGCTATCCATGTCGCGCCACGCGTCGGGAATGAAGCCGCTGCAGAGCTTGAGCGTCTCGCCCGGGTGGTTGAACTGCTGCAGAAGGTGTCCCGATTCGTCCTCGGCGCGGCGCGGGTCCGAGGTGCCCTGACACTGCGTGCTGGCCGGCTGACGGTCGGCGACATAGAAGCCCGAGCCGTGGCGCGAGTCGACATAGCCGAGCGACACCAGGCGGTCATAAGCCTCGATCACGGGGAAACGGCTTACGTCATAGTCGGCGGCGAACTGACGGATCGACGGCAGCTTTGCGCCCGGGTGAACCGTGCGTGACCGAATCCAGGCGGTGACGCTTGTGACGATCTGCTCGGTAAGCGGTACGCCGCTATCCCGATCGAGTTGAATTTCGAGTTTCATGCGGTTCTTTCCTCCAACGGAGACCCGGCGCGCAGAACCGCCTCGACGGTGCGCACCGCACGCACTCCTGAAGCGTGTTTACCCCAACTGTCCGTTTTTTCAACTGAACAGTTCCGATGGAAGTGTTCGGAACTGTGCATGGGTATTCGATGATCGCACGTCAATAATCGCTACAACAGGAAAGTTCTTCGAAGGAGAAAAGCGATGCGTGAAGTCCGTATTTTCGAAATGGAGCATGACGAGCCCGCGGCGGCCTGGCGTGTCGCGCGTCCGTCGATCTTCAAGGTGATCTCGGGCGAGATCTGGCTGACCGTCGAAGGCGACAACGCGGATCACTGGCTGGCAACGGGGCAATCGACCGAGTTGCCGCGCGGTACGGTGGCGTGGGTCAGCGCAGGGAAAGCCGGTGCGCGTTTCGCGCTGGCTAGCGGGTCAGAGCGTGCGGCAACCCGGCCACTGCGCAGCTTGCCGGTGTTGAACTGGCTGCCGCGCTGGTTGGGCGTGGCGTAACCCGCGGCTCAACCTCAACCCGCCGCCTCATAGTCCCCGATATAGCGCGCGCGTGGCCGGATCAACCGGCCATCGCGTGTCTGTTCCATTGCATGGGCGATCCAGCCGACCACTCGGCCGACCGCGAACAGCGTGAATGCGGCGCCGGCCGGCAGGCCCAGTACCCGTTCGAGGGCCGCGAGCGCAAAGTCGACGGTTGGCTCCGCGCCGGTCGTGTCGCGCACCGTGCGCGCGAGCGCCTGCACTTCGCCTAGCGGTGAGCGGGCCGGCGCGCAGTCGGCGAGCATCTCAAGCAACAGACGCGCGCGCGGGTCGCCTTCCGGATATAGCAGATGGCCGAAGCCCGACAGCACGGGCCCATGTGCACCGAGTTCAAGGCGCGCGAGCCGGTTCGCCAGATAGCGATCGAGATCGGGGGCGCGCGACGCTTCATCAAGGAGCGCGGTGATCCGGACCGTCTCGCCACCGTGTCGCGGCCCGGCCAACGCGGCCAGACCACCCGCCACTGCGCCGAAAAGATGCGTCCCTGTCGACGTGATACAGCGAACCGTGAAGGTCGACGCATTCAGTTCATGATCCGCGCATGCCACCAGCGCCGCGCGCAACAGCCCCGCCTGCTGACGGTTGCGCACGTTCCACGCTGAAGCCAACTGCTTGTGCAGCGGTTCGTTCGACGGCGCCGCCGAGATCATCGCGGCGGCCAGCAGTCGCATGACCGCGCAGGCGGTATCGAGTTGCGCGTCGCGACCGAGCGCCCAG
>NZ_DASRSY010000063.1:0-5893 GCF_035656215.1 Paraburkholderia sp. | reverse complement strand
GCTTCATTTCGTGGTCTTCACCATGCTCATGCTTGTTCATGCAGTACCAGTACTCCAAAGTTCCTAACACGCTCTAAGGAGGACACGCGAGACTCGGGGTCCGAAAACGCAGCGGCAAACGATATGGTCGGCATACCCGTCACGTTCGCGCGATCGCAGCGCACCGTTCAATGGCGACCGAAGGACGGCACGCTGCTCGAATTCGCGGAGGTATGTGGCATCGCTGCACAGTCGAGTTGTCGCTCCGGAATGTGTGGCACATGCTCCACGCGCGTGCTGAACGGCCGC
Source organism: Paraburkholderia sp. (assembly GCF_035656215.1). Classification (GTDB taxonomy): domain Bacteria; phylum Pseudomonadota; class Gammaproteobacteria; order Burkholderiales; family Burkholderiaceae; genus Paraburkholderia. The sequence goes on along the minus strand of NZ_DASRSY010000063.1, from coordinate 5,605 downwards.
GTCGCTTACCAGGAAGCCACCGACGCACCGATCGAAGCAGGCCGCGCGCTCATCTGCATGGGGCGACCGGTTGCCGATGACGTCGCCGCGACGGACGCTCTGTCACTAGAACTCTGAAAGACGGGTCCGACATCCTGGCGCAAAATCCGATTACGTATGCTTCCACACGGATGCGTTCTGTTTCCGACCGGCAAGGTGAAGCGAGCGCCAGGCATTTTCTGACCGAATGCCGGTTTTCCCACATACCGAAAGCTTGCAGCCGATCATCCTGATTACTCACGCATGCGGCGGGAGGTTGCCATGTCGGTATATGTCGATGAAGGATTCAGGCCCTGTGTCACGGAATGCGCGACCGTCGCATTCCGGGTCTGCTTTGACGATCGGGTGCAGATCTTCGAAGTCAGCGCCGAGGCACTCGTGCGCTATTGCGGCGCGGCCAGCAAACGACGCCGTGACCTCCTTGTCGCGTTCGAAGACGCGCAACTGGAGATATTAAAGGTGGTTGAGTGCAAATGGCCCTTCAAAGAGACTGAACCCGTGCGGTTGGGGCTCGACGAATTCCGAATGGTCAGACATTAGACATGCCAGAATTGCGTCCATGACCTGGATCGCCGCCCTGCCGATGTATAACGTGACGCCCGCGCTTGCCACCGCGTGGCGGGAGTTGCTGGACGACGTCTTGCGCATGGCGGAGCCGGCGTGCCGCATCGTCGAGCCGGACGAGGAACTGCACGCCTTCTGGCGGCGCCCTAACGTACTGCTCTCGCAAACCTGCGGCTATCCATTGATGCATGGTTTAAACGACCACGTTCAGTTGATCGCAACGCCGCGATTCGATGCGCCAGGCTGCGAAGGCGCAGATTATTCGAGCGTACTGGTCACACGAACGGACGCGCTGTTCGATTCGCTTGCGGCATGCCGTGGCGCGCGTGCTGCCTACAATCAGGACGATTCGAATAGCGGCATGAACGTGTTTCGTCATGCCGTGGCACCGCTTGCACGCGAAGGAGCGTTTTTCAGCGCTATCCTGCGCACCGGTTCGCATCTCGGATCGTTGCGGGCGGTGGCTGAAAATCGAGCGGACGTCGCCGCAATCGACTGCGTGACGTTCGCTTTTGTCTGCGATGAATTGCCGGAACTGGCGCAACAGGTTCGGCAAATCGGCGTGACGGCGGCATCGCCGGGTTTGCCTTTGATCGCCTCCAGCAACGTGCCGCCCGCGATGGTCGTGACGCTACGCGAGGCACTGAACGAAGTGCACCTTGCGCAGCCCGAGCGCGCCAAACGCCTGCGTTTGAAGGGCTTTTCCGCGTTGCCGCTTACCGACTACCAACGGATCGCGCAACTCGAAAACGAAGCGCGCGCCTTAGGCTACGCGCGCCTCGCTTAAGCACGGCGATTAGCCCACATCCAGCACCAGAAGCTGCGCCCCGTCGGCAACCTGATCGCCGACTGCATACAGCACTTCCGACACCGTGCCTGCAGCAGGCGCGCCGATCGTGTGCTCCATTTTCATTGCTTCCATCACGATCAGCGGCGTGCCCTTCTCTACCACCGTGCCCGGTTCAACCAGCACGGCAATCACCTTGCCCGGCATCGGTGCGGTCAAACGGCCTTCGCCGCCTTCAGCATCCGCGGCATGGGCGAGCAGGTTCTGCCACTCGAACGCCAGCGCCTCGCCGAGGCAGAATACGTGGAACGTATCGCCGTCGATGAAAACGCGCCCCGTTACCCGCGCATCGCCGATCGTCGCGCGGTATTCGTGCTGACCTGTGCCGTTCGACCAGGTGAAGTCCTCGCGCACGCCGTCGTGTTCGAGCGTTTGCGTGGCGCTGTCGCGTGCGAACGTAACGGTGAATGCACTTTCGTTGTCGCTGTTGTCGCCAATATTGCGCCATCCGAGCGTCTGCGTGTAGCCGCTATTCAGGCGCCAGTGCGATAGTGCATCCCACGGCGACGCGCCATGCGCGGTGCCGCCTTCGCGCGTCAGTAACGCGGCGCAGGCGAGCGCCAGCGCTTCCTTGAAAGGCTTTTTCACGGGCGCGAACAAGGCATCGTGATGACGCTCGATCAAACCCGTATCGAGATCGCCGGTCGCAAACGACTCGCTCGTGACGATGCGTTGCAGGAACTCGACGTTAGTGTGCGGACCGACCACTTCGCAGGCGCGCAGCGCACGATTCAGACGCGCGAGCGCCTCTTCACGCGTCGCGCCGTGGACGATCAGCTTGGCGATCATCGGATCGTAGAACGGCGTGATGGTGTCGCCTTCGCGCACGCCGCTGTCGATACGTACCGGCGCTTTGCGGTCCGGCTCCCCGATGGAGAATTCGACGCCTTCGGGCATGCGCAGATGCTTGAGCGTACCAGTGGACGGCAGGAAGCCACGCGCCGGATGCTCAGCGTAGATACGCGCCTCGATCGCATGGCCGTCGATTTTCAGCTGTTGCTGCGTGAGCGGCAGTGGTTCGTCGGCGGCGACGCGCAGTTGCCACTCCACCAGGTCCTGTCCCGTCACCATTTCCGTAACCGGATGCTCGACCTGCAGGCGCGTGTTCATCTCCATGAAATAAAAATCGCCCGTGCTGGTCATGATGAACTCGACCGTGCCCGCACCGACGTAATTCACCGCACGCGCGGCGGCCACTGCCGCTTCGCCCATTTCGCGCTTAATTTCCGGGGATAGCCCCGGCGCCGGCGCTTCTTCCAGCACCTTCTGGTGACGCCGCTGCACCGAGCAATCGCGATCGAACAGGTACACCGCGCCGCCGTGACGGTCCGCGAACACCTGCACTTCCACGTGACGCGGCCGCGTCAGGTACTTTTCGATCAGCACGCGGTCGTTGCCGAAACTGCTGGCTGCTTCGCGTTTGCACGATGCCAATGCCGCCACGAAATCTTCAGTGCGCTCGACGACACGCATGCCTTTACCACCGCCACCCGCGCTCGCCTTCAGCAAGACCGGATAACCGATCGCATCGGCTTCGCGATGCAGCAACTGCGGGTCCTGATCGTCGCCGTGATAACCCGGCACGAGCGGCACGGCGGCGGCATGCATCAGTGCCTTCGCGGCCGCCTTCGAACCCATGGCGGCAATGGCTTCGACCGGCGGTCCGATGAACACGATACCGGCCGCTTCGCAGGCATGCGCGAAGTCTTCGTTTTCCGACAGGAAGCCGTAGCCCGGATGCACCGCCTGTGCGCCGGTTGCGCGCGCGGCTTCGATGATGCGCTCGACGCGCAGATAGCTTTCCGCCGCGGTCGATCCGCCGATATGCACCGCCTCATCACAGGCGGCCACGTGTTTCGCGTTGGCGTCCGCATCGGAATACACGGCCACGCTCGCGATGCCGAGCCGCTTGCAGGTCGCAGCGACGCGGCACGCAATCTCGCCGCGGTTGGCTATCAGGATCTTGTTGAACATGAGGTGTCTCGTTCCGTTCTCGGGCTGTTGTTCTGGTGAAGGCCGGCATGCGCCTCGGAATTTGTGCCTGGGTCGCGCTTCAACTGCGCCAGGACGGCGTGCGTTTTTCGAGGAACGATGCGACACCTTCACGGCCTTCCGCACCGGCTCGCGTGCGCGCGATGCGTGCCGCCGTGTCCTCGATCATGGCCTCGTTCAACTCGTGGCCGGCGATGTCCTGCACGAGCTGCTTGCAGGCACGCACCGCTTGCGGACCATTTGCGCACAGCGTCTCCGCAATCTGCTGGACGGTAGCGTCGAGTTGCTCCGCACTGACCGCTTCGCTAACAAGGCCCTGCCGGAACGCCGTCGCACAATCGAACTGCTCGGCGGTCGTAAAGTAGCGGCGCGACGCCTGCTCGCCCAACGCGCGGATCACGTACGGCGCGATGGTGGCCGGGATCAGACCAAGACGCGCTTCCGAGAGGCAAAAACGCGCGCTGTCCACCGCGACGACGATATCGCACGCCGAGATCAAACCCATGCCGCCCGCGTATGCGTCGCCGTTCACGCGTGCGATCACCGGCTTGTTGCAGCGATAGATCGACGACAGCATGTTCGCCAGTAGCATGGCGTCGGCACGGTTCTCGCTGTCCGAGTAACCGGCCATCTTCTTCATCCAGTTCAGATCCGCGCCCGCGCAGAACGCTTTACCGTTCGCGGCGAGCACGACCGCGCGTACGTCGTCACGCGCGTTCAGTGCCGTGAAGGCCGAGGTGACTTCGGCGATCATCGTTTCGTTGAACGCGTTGCGCACGTCCGGGCGATTCAGCGTGACCGTGGCGATCTGGCCGGCAAACGCGAGATTCAGCGTTTCGTATTGCATCGTTGCAGCTCCTGCGCGTAGCGCTCTGTCACATTCTGAATACGCCGAAACGCGTGTCTTCGATCGGCGCGTTCATCGTCGCCGAAAGGCCGAGACCGAGCACATCGCGCGTTTGCGCGGGGTCGATCACACCGTCGTCCCATAGACGCGCGCTCGCGTAGTACGGGTGGCCCTGGTGCTCGTATTGATCGCGGATCGGTTGCTTGAACGCCTCTTCCTCTTCCGCGCTCCACGAACCGCCCTTACCCTCGATACCGTCGCGCTTCACCGTGGCCAGCACTGACGCCGCCTGCTCGCCACCCATCACCGAGATGCGCGCATTCGGCCACATCCACAGGAAGCGCGGCGAATACGCGCGGCCACACATGCCGTAATTGCCTGCCCCGAACGAACCGCCGATGATCACCGTGAACTTCGGCACCTTCGCCGTCGCCACGGCGGTCACCATCTTCGCGCCGTTACGCGCGATACCTTCGTTTTCGTACTTGCGACCCACCATGAAACCCGTAATGTTCTGCAGGAACACCAGCGGAATCTTGCGCTGGCAGCACAGTTCGATGAAGTGCGCGCCCTTGAGCGCCGACTCCGAAAACAGAATGCCGTTATTCGCGATGATGCCGACCGGGTGCCCCCAGATATGCGCGAAGCCGGTCACGAGCGTCGTGCCGTAGCGGGCCTTGAATTCGTCGAAAGCGGAATCGTCGACGATACGCGCGATCACCTCGCGGATATCGAACGGCTTGCGCGTATCGACGGGAATCACGCCATACATGCTCTTCACGTCATAGCGCGGCGGCTTCGGTTCCTGCAACGCCACCGGCACCTGCTTCGTGCGATTCAGATTGCCGACGATACTGCGCGCAATGCCCAGCGCATGCGCGTCGTTCTGCGCGAGATGATCGACCACGCCCGACAGACGCGTATGCACGTCGCCGCCACCGAGGTCTTCCGCGCTCACCACTTCGCCGGTCGCCGCTTTCACCAAAGGAGGGCCGCCCAGAAAAATCGTCCCCTGATTCTTGACGATGATCGACTCGTCGCTCATGGCGGGCACATAGGCGCCGCCAGCCGTGCACGAACCCATCACCACGGCGATTTGCGGAATGCCTGCGGCGGACAGGTTCGCCTGGTTAAAGAAGATGCGGCCGAAGTGATCGCGATCGGGAAACACGTCGTCCTGATTCGGCAGATTTGCGCCGCCCGAGTCGACCAGGTAGACACACGGCAAATGGTTTTCGGCGGCGATTTCCTGCGCCCGCACGTGTTTTTTGACCGTGACGGGATAGTAGGTGCCGCCCTTGACCGTCGCGTCGTTG
>NZ_DASRSY010000062.1:0-26734 GCF_035656215.1 Paraburkholderia sp. | reverse complement strand
ATGACGATGGCGGCACGCATGCCGCCATCGCCCACCTCGCGAGGCTTAAACCTGAATCGCTTCCGGATCGGTCTTTTCCAGTTCGACGGATGCGGCCAGCAACCCAAGCCGCGCCACCACGCCGTACATATAGAAGCGGTTCGGCACCGCCGCGCCGGGCTTGGCGTGCGCATCCGGCAGCGCCGTATGCTCGAAACCGAGCGGCACGAAGTGCATGCCGGGTGCGTTCAGATTCTGATCGCGCTCGCGGCTGCCGTGCACGCGGTAGAAGCCGCCCACCACGTAACGGTCGATCATATACACCACCGGTTCGGCGACTTCCTCGCCAATCCGCTCGAAGGTGTACACGCCTTCCTGCACGATCACGTCATGCACTTCGAGGCCGTCTTTGGTGGCGGCCATCTTGGCGCGCTCGCGCTTGGTAAGCGCGGCCACTTCCGACGCGTCGTGCACAGTCATCACGCCCATGCCATACGTGCCCGCATCCGACTTGATGACGACATACGGTTTCTCGGAGATGCCGTACTCGCGATACTTCTTGGCGATCTTCTTCAGCACGCCGTCGATCGCGTCTGTCAGCGCTTCCTCACCGGTGCGCTCCTGGAAATCGACCCCTTCAACGTGTGCGAAGTACGGATTGATCATCCACGGATCGATCTCGACCATCTTCGCGAACTTCTTGGCGACGTCGTCATAGCAGGAGAAGTGTGTCGATTTACGGCGAACGGCCCAACCGGCATGCAGCGGCGGCAACAGATACTGCTCGTGCAGATTTTCCAGTATGGGCGGAATGCCGCCCGACAGGTCATTGTTCAGCAGAATCGAACACGGGTCGAAATTCTTCAGGCCGAGGCGCCGCGGCGAACGCTCGAGCGGTTCGAGCACCAGCTTCTGTCCGTCGGACAGCGCGATCGTGACCGGCCCGACGATGCTTTCGTCGAGCGTACCGAAACGCACGTTCAAGCCCGCCTGACGCATGATCGCAGCCAGACGGGCGACATTCTCGAGATAAAACGCATTGCGCGTATGGCGCTCCGGAATCACCAGCAGATTCTTCGCGTCCGGGCAGATCTTCTCGATCGACGCCATCGCGGCCTGCACGGCGAGCGGCAACACTTCTTGCGGCAGGTTGTTGAATGCGCCGGGAAACAGATTGGTGTCGACCGGCGCGAGCTTGAAACCCGCGTTACGCAGATCGACTGAACAGTAGAACGGCGGTGTGTGCTCCTGCCATTCGAGCCTGAACCAGCGTTCGATGGCGGGCGTAGCGTCGAGGATCTTCCGCTCGAGATCGAGCAGCGGGCCGTTTAACGCCGTAACTAGGTGCGGAACCATTGATCACTCGCAGACTGGAGAAAAAAGATTGTAGTGCAAATGCTTTGTCCATTTGGGGACGGTTTCTCCATTCGCAAGCCGATGCGAATGCATTCTCGCTATCGCCATGATAGGCGGGAAAAACTCTTGTTAACAAGATAGCCAGCAAGAAAAAAGCCCGCCATAAAGGCGGGCCAAAGTCGCTGCGCTTCATTCCGATCCGTCAAGCCTTGGAGCTCGACTTTGCGTACAAACAGTCCTTATTCGACGTGTTCGCCGTGCAGGCTCACGTCCAGGCCTTCGCGCTCCTGTTCTTCCGTCACGCGGATGCCCATCACCATGTCGATGCTCTTCAGCAGGATGTAGCTCACCACGCCGCTGTAGACCAGCGTCGTCAGCACGCCCTTGGCTTGCAGAATGACGCTGCCGTCCGCGCCGCCGATGTCCTTGACCGCGAACACGCCGGTCAGGATCGCACCCACGATACCGCCGATGCAGTGCACGCCGAACGCGTCAAGCGAATCGTCGTAACCGAGCTTGTGCTTGAGCCACGTTGCCGACCAGAAGCAGATCACGCCTGCCGCGATGCCGATCACGAGCGAGCCCGTCATACCGACGAAGCCTGAAGCCGGCGTAATCGCCACCAGACCCGCCACGGCACCCGACACGATACCGAGTACCGACGGCTTCCCCTTGGTTGCCCATTCGGCGAACATCCATGCGAGTGCGGCTGCGGCGGTTGCTACTTGCGTTGCGAACATTGCGAAACCGGCACGGCCGTCTGCCGCCACTGCCGAACCTGCGTTGAAGCCGAACCAGCCTACCCACAGCATGGCGCCACCGATCAGCGTGAGCGTCAGGTTATGCGGCGCCATTGCTTCCTTGCCGTAGCCGACACGCTTGCCGAGCACCAGCGCGCAGACCAGCGCCGCAATACCGGCGTTGATGTGCACCACCGTGCCGCCTGCGAAGTCGAGGATGCCCGCGCTAGCCAGCCAGCCGGTCGGTTCCCAGACCATGTGCGCGATCGGCGAGTAGACGATGATCGACCACAGCGTCATGAACACTAGCATCGCCGAGAACTTCATGCGATCGGCAAACGCACCCGTGATCAGCGCGGGGGTGATGATCGCGAACGTCATCTGATAGACGACGTAGACCGTTTCCGGGATCGTCGGTGCGAGGTGGCTGACGGTCAGCGTCGTGGCCTTGTCGCCCTTGATGTAGTTCATGCCCGCCATGAAGAAGCGCGAGAAGCCGCCGATGAACGAGTTGCCCGGCGTGAAGGCGAGGCTGTAGCCCACCACCACCCAGATGATCGACACAAGGCAGGTGATCGCAAAGCTTTGCATCAGGATCGCGAGCACGCTCTTCTTGCGGACCATGCCGCCGTAGAACAGTGCCAGACCCGGGATCGTCATGAACAACACGAGCGCGGTGGAGGTCAACATCCAGGCGGTGTCGCCCGAATTGATCTTCGACGAATCGACCGAGAACGGCGCGGTCGGTGCGGCAGGCGCGGCGTCCGATGCTGCCGGCGCGGCTGCTGCGGCGCTGGCAGCCGGAGCAGCGGACGCATCAGCGGCCGGTGCCGAAGCCGCGGCGGTAGCAGGCGCGGCCGAGGCGTCCGGCGCCGGCGCGCTCGCCGTCGTATCGGAAGCCGCTGCCGAGGCGGCTGCGGGGGCGGAAGCGTCGTCCGCGAGGGCGGCGCCGATACCGCCCGCGAGCAGCGAACCGGCCATCAGCAAAGACATCAATAAATTGCGCATCTTCATTTCCTCTTGTCGCTATCTGTGTCGCTATATTTTGGTATTACAGAGCGTCCGCGCCGGTCTCCCCGGTGCGAATCCGAATCACTTGCTCGATCGGCGTGACAAAAATCTTGCCGTCGCCGATCTTGCCGGTGCGTGCCGCGCGTTCGAGCGCCTCGATCGCCTGGTCGACGATGTCGTCCGAGACAGCGGCCTCGATCTTCACCTTCGGCAGGAAATCGACGACATACTCAGCCCCCCGATACAGTTCCGTGTGGCCCTTCTGACGGCCGAAACCCTTGACTTCGGTCACCGTGATGCCCGAGACGCCGATGGCCGACAAGGCTTCGCGCGCCTCATCGAGCTTGAACGGCTTGATGATTGCGGTAATGAGTTTCATGAAATCCCTCGCTAAGTTGCGTAACCCGTTGCGTAACCCTGTTTGCGTACCTGTAACCGTTCGCGTGGTCTCGTTCCGCTGCCGGTAAAAAGCGCCTGGCAGTGCGCGCGGGGCAGTAACAGCAACTCGCGTGCCATGTTGTGTCAGACTTCGTCTGGGAGCACGCTGCAACGGGGCGCAAGCGGCCCTGGCTGGATGGCCAGCGTTGGCGGGGCACGCTGGCGCGGCGCATGGATCGTTGCTAGAGTGTTCGAAGGCTTTCAACGTTTGAGCACGCACCAAACGGGCTCATGCGGCAGCGGCACTCAACCGGTCATGCACCAAGACAGCCCATCCGGCGTGACAAAGCACAGACGCAACGAAACATGCACATTTTTTGTGCACCAAAGGGAACACCATGAAACAACCGAACGATGTCTTTAACGATTTTCAGGCCCGCATGAGCGAGCTGTTCAAGAACTCGCCGGCCAAAGATGTCGAACGCAACGTGAAAGCCATGCTGTCGCAGGGCTTTTCCAAGCTCGACCTGGTCACGCGCGAGGAATTCGATACGCAGACCCAGGTGCTGGTGCGCACCCGCGCGCGCCTCGAAGAGCTGGAGCGCCGCGTCGCCGAGCTCGAGCAGAAGCTGCCGGTCACAACGCAAGCATCCTAAGGCTTTGCTCGCAGCGCTTTAGCTGCGTAGTGCTGCACATCACTGGCAAGCGAGCCGTGACGTCATCAGCGTTTTAGGGGACTCGCGCGCGCCTCAGCGCGCCGTCCGACGGGAGAAAACATGTCGCTTGCCGTGGTGCGCAGTCGCGCGCCGGCCTCTGGCCGCGCGCCCGAAGTAACCGTCGAGGTTCACCTCGCGAACGGATTACCCTCTTTTTCGATCGTCGGCCTTCCAGATATGGAAGTGCGCGAAAGCCGCGAGCGCGTGCGCGCGGCGCTGCAAAACTGCAGCTTCGATTTCCCCGTGCGGCGCATTACTGTCAATCTCGCGCCAGCCGATTTGCCAAAGGAGTCCGGCCGCTTCGATCTGCCGATCGCCTTAGGCATTCTGGCGGCGAGCGGGCAGATTCCGGCCGAGTCGCTCCTGCATCGTGAGTTCGCCGGTGAACTGTCACTGACCGGGGCGCTACGACCGATGCGCGGAGCTTTCGCGATGGCCTGCGGGACAGCTCGCAGCGGTGCGTCTCCCGGCGGCCTCGGCGGCGGCTCTACTTTTGCCAGTGCGCCTAGTCGTATTACGTCGGGTGAACCGGCGACGCCCGAAACGTCCGCTCAATACACGCCACAGCTCTACCTGCCTGCTGCAAGTGCGGCCGAGGCGGCGCTCGTGCCCGGCGTCGATGTCTACGGCGCCACCGACCTGCCGTCGCTGTGCGCGCATCTGGCCGGTGCGCCCGACGCCCGGCTCTACCCGGTCGCGGCACCCGACCTCAGTGAGACCGCACGCGCCGCCGTTCCCGATATGACCGACGTAATCGGCCAGCGTGGCGCACGCCGCGCACTTGAAGTCGCCGCGGCCGGTGGACACCACGTCTTGCTGGTCGGGCCGCCAGGCGCCGGCAAATCGATGCTCGCCGCTCGCCTGCCAGGCCTGCTTCCGCCCATGACCGACGACGAAGCACTCAGTTCGGCAGCCTTGCTTTCCGCCAGCCGGGCCGGCTTTACGCCTTCGCAATGGCGGCAACGGCCGTTTCGCGCGCCACATCATTCGTCGAGCGCACCTGCGCTGGTCGGCGGGCGCAATCCGCCGCAGCCCGGCGAGATCACCCTGGCGCATCTGGGTGTGCTGTTTCTGGACGAGCTGCCCGAATTCGACCGCCATGTGCTGGAAACCCTGCGCGAACCCCTCGAGGCCGGTCGAATCACAATCTCGCGCGCCGCCTTGCAAGCGGATTTTCCGGCAGCCTGCCAGTTGATCGCCGCGATGAACCCTTGTCCGTGCGGATGGCGCGGCGACCCCAACGGCCGCTGCCGCTGCACGCCGGAGATCGCGGCGCGTTATCTGCGCAAACTGTCCGGGCCGCTACTCGACCGGATCGATATCCAGATCGAGATTCCGGCGCTCACGCCGACGGAGTTGTCGGCACGTTCCACTGTCACCGGTGAAACCAGCGCGACGATCGCCCTGCGGGTGAATGCCGCTCGCGAGCGGCAACTGGCGAGGCAGGGCAAAACCAATCGGGAGCTGGGCGGACGGGAAGTGGACGAGGTCTGCCGTCCCGACGCAGCCGGTGAAGCTTTGCTCCGTCAGGCCGGCGAGCGCTTCGGCTGGTCGGCGCGTGCTTACTACAGGGTTCTGAAGGTAGCGCGAACCATCGCCGACCTCGCCGGCACCACCATGCCAAGCGCCGCGCAGATCGGTGAAGCCGTTCAATATCGCCGGGCTTTTGGGTCGGTATAAGGCGAAAAATCTACTGTCAAGACTTGACTTATGCACATACGCGCGTTCCAGATAAATTTTGAAACATCTGAAAGACGCACGGAAGCCTGCATCCAAAAGGCATTGATTTGATTGGATTTTTTCGACTGCCCTGAGTAGGCTTGATCTGACAGAATGCCCACGGGATGGGCGTCTGAGGCAAAAAATGCGAAGTTCTCAACAGAGTTATCCACAGGCCTTGTGAGTAACCAAAAAACTTCAACGTAAACCGGGAATTAGCGCGCGATGCTGCGAAGGAACTTTCACTGTGTACTCTAATCTCTCGCGCGCCGACCGGCCAAACCTACCACGCTCAATACAGTTGGAACGACGAAAAAAACTGGTCGATCTGCTCCTGTTGCAGCGGCTTGGAAGCGATGATCGCCGCCTGATACACATGCCTGCCACGTGCGACCAGCCGCGCATAGACGGTTCGCGTTTCGTGCTGCGTACCGGCCTCACCGGTCAGCTTCATTTCCAGACCCAGCACCTGACCGCCGGCGGCGAGCGGAATTTGCACCGCGTGCGCGTCCGGCGCGGCGCCCACGTTGCGGGCCAGGCCGGTGCGCAGGAATTCGAGGGCTGCGCGCTGCGTCGCCTCGTTGTCGTTCGGTAGCATCACGGTGCCGACCGCGAATACGGCATCACCGGCTTCGGCCGTCTGCATCACCATCTGCATCGGCGTGCCGCCAATCTGGACTGCGCGCTGATCGTTGCCTGGCTTGGCCGGCAGATCGACGGTGTAGCCATTGTCGTTATTCATGATGGTGCGCCAGTCGAAAGTCGGCGAACACGCCGCCAACGCGCCGCCCAACGCCAGCGCGCAAGCCATCGTGCCGAGTACGGCACGCGCACGCTGCAAGCGGGAAGCGGCGCCGGCCGGGCGGCCGCCGGCCAGGGAGAAACTTGAGAATCGGCTAACGGAACGGTCAAACGGGATTATCGAGATCTGGGCGAGGAAACGAAAAGCGGTTCGGAGCATGGGAACGGAAGATCGGGCTGACAGGAACGTAAAACCCCATTATCCCCTCCCGAGCCGCCCTCTGCCGCGCGACCGGAATGGGGCTACAATAGCGACGCCAAGCAATACCGGGTTTAAAGCCCAAGCCGAAGCACTGTCCCGCGCGTTCTGCGCGACTCTCGAGGTTCCGTTCATGAGTTCCACCCCGTCAACCGCCGCACGGCGCGCGAATCCGATTCGCACCATCATCATCGCCGTCGTGGCCGTCGCGATTGCGATTGCCGGCTATTTCGCGTTTGCCGGCCAGCAGCGCGTGCCCGATGCGACCTTCACATTGCTGTCGGGCCAGAAAGTCTCGACCGCCGACCTGAAAGGCAAGGTCTATCTGGTCAACTTCTGGGCAACCAGTTGCGATACCTGCATGAAAGAAATGCCGCAGATGGTCCAGACCTATAACCGCTTCAAGGGCAAAGGGCTCGAATTCGTCGCCGTCGCGATGAACTACGACGCGCCGATGTACGTGGCCAACTACACGCAAACGCGCCAGCTACCGTTCAAGGTTGCGATGGACGACGGCTCGGCCGCCAAGCAGTTCGGCAATGTCCAGCTTACGCCGACCACCTTCCTGGTCGACAAGGACGGCAAGATTCTGAAGCGCTACGTCGGCGAGCCGCAATTCGCGGAACTCGACCAGTTGCTGGAAAAAGCACTGAACGCGGCCTGATTGCCGGCTGACTGCCAAGTAACGCTTGAAGTAAAGCGCTCTGATTCAAACACGCCGGCGTCGCACGTCGCCGCCGGCCCTTCAAACCCTCACCGCTCCCCCTCCCCTTTGGCCGCAAGGCCATATCGCTTGATCTTCTCGTAGAGCGTCGCCTTTCCAAGCTGCAGCTTGTCTGCCGCAACCGCGACTACACCGCCAGCTTGCTCCAACGCCTCCGCGATCACCGCCCGTTCGAATTGCTCGACACGTTCTTTCAACGGTTGGGGCGCTGCGCCATCGTCGGCGAAAGACATGACCGGATCGTCGGCCACGCCGAGCACGAAACGGTCGGCGGCATTGCGCAGTTCGCGCACATTCCCTGGCCATTCGCGCTGCATCAGGCTCGCACGCTGCCGGTCCGTGAGAATCGGCGCGGGGCGTTGGTAACGCACTGCTGCATCCAGCAGGAAGTGCTCGAACAATGGCACGATGTCCTCGCGACGCTCGCCCAACGGCGGCAGCGCGATCGTCACCACGTTCAGCCGGTATAACAAATCGCGACGGAATGAGCCGTCGGCAACATGCTCGACCATGTCGCCCTTCGCGGCGGCCACCACGCGGCAATTCACGCGAACCGGCTGATTCGAGCCAAGCCGTTCCAGCACGCCGTCCTGTAATACGCGCAGCAGCTTGACCTGCAACGCGAGCGGCATACTCTCGATTTCGTCGAGGAACAGCGTGCCGCCCGAAGCATGTTCGAGCTTGCCGATCCGCCGTTTTGCCGCGCCGGTGAAAGCACCGGGTTCGTAGCCGAACATTTCCGATTCGAACATCGGCTCCGGTAACGCGCCGCAATTCACCGCGATAAACGGTTTGTCACGCCGCGGCGACAGCTCATGCAGACTGCGCGCGATCAACTCCTTGCCCGCGCCGGTGTCGCCGTTGATCAGCACCGACGCGTCGGTCGGTGCGATATTGGCGATCAGCCGCCGCACCTGCTCGATCGCCGGACTATGGCCGATGATGCGCGGCGCCACCGTGTTCTGCCCGGCCAGCTCACGGCGCAGCGCGAGGTTTTCCAGCACCAGCTTGCGCCGCTCCAGCGCACGTCGCACGGTTTCGATCAGACGCTCCGATGCGAACGGCTTTTCGATGAAGTCATACGCGCCGTCACGCATTGCCTGCACGGCCATCGAAATGTCGCCGTGACCAGTGACCAGGATCACCGGCACGTCGGGCGCGCACTCATGACATTGCGCAAGCAGCTCCAGCCCGCTCGCGCCAGGCAAGCGAATATCGCTGACGATCACACCGGAGAAATCCGCGCTGATCATCTTCGCGGCGGATTCCGCCGAGGCATGGCCGATCACGTCGAAGCCCGCCAATTGCAAACTCTGCACGCTGGCGCGCCGGACCAGTTCGTCGTCTTCGATGTACAGCACTTGCAAGCCTTGGTTCAGCATGGGGTTCTCGTCTGATTCAGGAACCCGTGGTGAGCGGGTCCGATGTGTGGCTCGTCTGCACGCGCGCGCGGCGCAGCGTCAACACGAATAATGCACCGCCATTCGGTGCATTGCGCGCCACCAGTGTGCCGCCGCAGTCGCGCGCAATCGACGATGAAATCGCGAGGCCGAGCCCCAACCCATGACCCATTTCCTTCGTCGTGAAGAACGGTTCGAACAGACGCGGCAGCACATCGTCGGGAATGCCCGGGCCGTTGTCGCGCACGGCGAACGACACACTCGACTCAGAGGCTTCGATGTCGATCGAAATGCGCGGCGGAGTCATCCCCTCCGTTGCGTCGAGCGCGTTGCCAAGCAGATTGATGAGCACCTGTTCGAGGCGCAGATCGTCGCAATGGGCAATCAGCTCGGGATGATCGTCGGCGAGATTCAGCGGCGTGCGCGCGCCCGCATTGGCATTGGCATTGGCATTGGCATTGGCATTGGCATCGGCATCGGCATCGGCATCGAGCAAAACGAACTCGACTTCGACGCCTTGCAGGCGCTTTTGCAGCAGCGCGATGACGTTGCGCAACGCTCGCATGATCGGCGCGCGCGCGCTGCGCGGCCGCGCGCGTCCGACGAACAGCTTCAACTGATTGGTGATCTTGCCCATGCGCTCGGTGAGCGCCGCAATCGCTTCGAGATTTTCGCGCGCCGAGGCCTGGTCGCCGCGTTCGAGCAGCACGCGCGTGTTGTCGGAGAAACCGCGCAGCGCCGCGAGCGGCTGATTCAATTCATGCGTAATGCCCGCCGCCATCTGACCCAGCGCGGCGAGCTTGCTGGCCTGGATCAGTTCATCGTGCGCCGCGCGTAGTTCCTGTTCGGCGCGCGTACGCTCGGCGACTTCCTTCTGCAACTGTTCATTCGCCTGAGACAGATCCGCCGTGCGCTCCGCGACCCGCTGGTTCAGTTCGGCGTAGGCTTTTTGCAGCAACGCCCGACTGCGCATCACTTCGCGCACCCGGGCGCGGCGCATTCTCCAGTAGAACGCAAACAACACCAGCGACACGTATCCGAAACCGGTAACGATGGTTGCGTTGCGCGCGTCGGCGTCGACCGGATCGACGGGTGACATGGTGATCAGATGCCAGTCCGGCTCGCCCATGCCGCGCCGCGACGCGAGATAGCGCGGCGCATAGCGGCCACCGCCGATGCGCACGATCTGCGCGTTGCCTTCGAGCGTGCGTTCGATCGTCACCGGCAGCGGCGCGATCGGCTGCTGTGCGTACTGGCGCGCCTGATAGATCGAATCGGCGACCTGTCCCGACAACGGCCGGATCGTGTGATATTTCCACGCCGGCATCGACGACAGAAAGATCACACCGTGATCGTCGGTGACAACCAGAGGCTCGAACGCATCCGTGCCCTGAAACCATTCGAGATCAAGTTTAACGACCGCCACGCCGACGATCTTGCCGTCACGCCGCACCGGTTGCGAGATGTAGTAACCCGGCGCCTGCGAAATCGTGCCGATGCCGAAGAAGCGGCCCACGCCACCCTTCACTGCATCGAGAAAATACGGCCGGAATTGATAGCCCGCGCCGATAAAGCTGCCCGGCCCGTGCCAGTTGCTCGCGGCGACGCAATAGCCGTCGAGCGGAATGATGTAGGTGACCGTTGCCCGCGCGTGGCGGTTGAGGTCTTCGAGATAGAGATTGGCGCGCTCGACGTTGGCTGGGCTGGGATTGACCAGCACGTCTTGCACAATGGGATGTTCGGCCAGCAGATAAGGCAGCGATTCGTAACGCTCGAGTGTGCTTTTCAGCGCGCTGGCGGTGCGATCGACCCGCACCGCGGCGTTGTGCCGCAAATTGTCGATGCCGCGTTGCCACGCGATGCTGTACGTGAGCCCGCACGCCGCCACGAGCCCGGCGACGAGCGCGAAGAGGATCAGCAGGCGGCGCGTCACGTTGGCAATTCCCGATCGGAGAGGATCGGATATTGTGGCATAAGGCGACGCGCCCTCGGCGCGAGCTTCGTCGGCCGAGGGCGCGGGGGTACGGCGCGCGGCCGCCGTTTTCATACGTAGACCTCCGCGGCCGTGATCGGAGTCGTGTGGCTGACCCGGCTTAAACCCCAGCCGGCTCCTTGACCGCCACGTCACCCCGCAACGCGGCGTTCAGCTTGTTGCGGTCCAGTTCCTTTTCCCATGCCGACACGACCACCGTCGCCACACCGTTGCCGACGATGTTCGTCAGCGCGCGGCATTCGCTCATGAAGCGGTCGATACCGAGAATCAGCACCATGCCCGATAGCGGAATGGTCGGCACCACAGCGAGCGTTGCGGCCAGCGTGATGAAGCCTGCGCCCGTCACACCGCTCGCGCCCTTCGACGTCAGCATCGTCACCGCCAGCAGCGTAAGTTGCTGCGTCCACGTGAGGTCGGTGTTCGTTGCCTGAGCGATGAACAGCACGGCCATCGTCATGTAGATGTTAGTGCCGTCGAGATTGAACGAGTAACCGGTCGGCACCACGAGGCCCACCACCGAGCGCGAGCAGCCGAGCTTTTCGAGCTTCAGCATCAGCTGCGGCAGCGCGGCTTCCGACGAGCTCGTGCCCAGCACGATCAGCATCTCTTCCTTGATGTACGCGACAAAACGCAGAATGTTGAAGCCCACCGCACGCGCGATGATGCCGAGCACGACCACCACGAACACGATCGAAGTCAGATAGAAGGTGCCGATCAGCTTGAGCATAGGCAGCAGCGAGCCGATACCGTACTTGCCGATCGTGAACGCCATCGCACCGAACGCGCCGATCGGCGCCAGCTTTGTAATGATGCGCACGATGCCGAACAACACATGCGAGAGTCCGTCGATAAAGTTCGTGACGACCTTGCCCTTTTCACCAGCCGTGGCCAGCACTGCGCCGAACAACAGCGCGATCAGCAGGATCTGCAGAATTTCACCCTGTGCGAACGCCGACACGAGCGTGTCCGGAATGATGTGCATCAGGAAGTCGACCGTGGTCTGCCCATGCGCCTTGGCGGCATACGACGCGACCGCCTTGCCATCGAGCGTGGCCGGGTCGATATTGAAGCCGACGCCCGGCTTCAGCACGTGCGTGGCGATCAGGCCGAGCACCAGTGCAAACGACGAGACGATTTCGAAGTACAGCAGCGCCTTACCGCCGACGCGCCCGACCTTCTTCATGTCTTCCATGCCGGCGATACCCGTCACCACCGTACAGAAGATGATCGGCCCGATCACCATCTTGATCAGCTTGATGAAGCCGTCGCCGAGCGGCTTCATGTCGACCGCGAAGTCCGGCGAATAATGGCCGAGCGCGATGCCGATGATGATCGCCACGATCACCTGGACGTACAGCACTTTGTGGATAGGTTTCTTCACGATGTTTCCTGCGATATGGGTGAGCTCAAGGCCTGCCACGCTGCGCATCATGCGAACGAATACTCGTCGCACCTGTGCACGGCATCAGGCCGCGACAAGACGACGAATTCAGAAATACCGGGAAGGGAAATCAGACATCGTTGTCTCCTTGCTTTAGTTGTCGGACCGTTGCGGCCGCGTGATCTAAATTGCAAGGTCGATGCCAGCTTGACGAAAAGCGAATCGCTTTGATTTTTATAGGTTTTTTGGCGTGTTACAGCACCCGCCGTCCGGGATTCCGGAAATCCGGACGAGGGGCGTCGGGGAATCCGGAATCCGTCGAGGCGATAAGTCCGGGAAAACCCGGAGGGCCTTTCGGGCTGCGGCTTTCGCCTGTTTCAGCCGAAACCGCTCAGCCTGTACGCGTTGTTATCGCTCACGCCTGACACGGCTGTTCGACTTCTATGCACCGCCCTCTTCCAGCACCAGCAAGTTCTCATGCGAGAAGCCGAGCGACACCGGTTGCCCCCGTTCGGGCAAGCCGCGGTTCGGGTCGTTGAACACATCGAGTGAAATGACCGCATCCTTCACGCGCGTTCTGATGCGTACCACTGCGCCGAGGAAATTCACCTCTTCGACCGTGGCGTTCAGCGTATTGCGGCCGGGCGCGGCCGGCTCCAGCACGATTGCTTCGGGCCGCAGCGCGAGCATGCGCTTCTTGCCAGCGTCATCCGCCGGAAGTTCTTGCGTGGTGGTCAGCTCCTGACCGTCGACGGCCATCTTGCCGGTTTTCGGGTCGATCACGTGCCCCGCCAGAATGTTCAGCGTGCCGACAAACGACGCGACAAAACGCGTGCGCGGATAGTTGTAGATCTCCGAAGGCGATCCGATCTGCTCGACGCGCCCCTCGTTCATCACCACAATGCGGTCAGAAATCGACAGCGCCTCTTCCTGATCGTGCGTCACGAAAATTGACGTGATACCCAACTCTCGCTGCAACGCGCGAATGTCTTGCCGCAACGAAATACGAATCTTCGCGTCGAGCGCGGAGAGCGGCTCGTCGAGCAACAGCACCTGCGGCTTGCCGGCCAGCGCGCGCGCCAACGCCACGCGTTGCTGCTGACCACCCGACAATTGCCACGGATAACGCTCGCCGAGATGCGGCAGCTTGATCAGTTGCAACATCTCCTCGACGCGCCTGCTGATCTCCGCCTGCGGACGGTGGGTGATCTTCAACCCGAAGCCAATGTTGTCGGCCACCGTCATGTTCGGAAACAGTGCGTACGACTGAAACACCATGCCGACCTTGCGCTGCCGGGTCCGAAGGTGCGTCACGTCCTTGTTGTCCAGCCGGATGATGCCGCGCGTCGGCGTTTCGAAGCCGGCGATCATCCGCAGCACCGTGGTCTTGCCGCAACCGGACGGTCCTAGAAACGTGATGAATTCGCCGCGTTCGATCTTCATGTCGAAGTGATGCAGCGCCGTGTTCGCCCCGAAGGACTTATGCAGATTTTCGATCTCAAGGAATGCCATGATTCGCTGCCTTAGTCGGTCAAATGAGTCCGTCAAATTTTCTGGCCGCTAAGCGCGCGTGCCGAGCCGAATACCTGAATCAAACCCATCGACGCCCATGTGATCACGAACGCAATGATCGCGAGTGCCGACGGTTCATACGCGCGGTTCGCACCGATCAATTGCAGATACGGACCGAATGCGGGCCGGTCGAGCAGACTCGCCAGCGTGAACTCGCCGATCACCACCGCAAAGGTGAGAAACGCGCCGGACAGAATGCCCGAGCGGATATTCGGGAAGATCACCTTGAACAGAATCGTCGGCCAGTTCGCCCCGAGACATTCGGCGGCTTCGGTCAGCGAGCGCACGTCGACCGCGCGCAAACCGGCGTCGACCGCGCGATACATGTACGGCAGCGAGAGCGTCACGTAACCGAATACCAGTAGCAGGTCGGTTGCGCGTTCGTTGCCGGTGAGCGGCAAAATCGAACTGCTGTTATAGATGCGCAGATAGCCAAACACGATCACGATCGCCGGCACCACCAGCGGCAACAGCGTGATGAATTCGACGACGGGCCGCAGTCTCGGCAGCCGCAACTGCACGTAGTACGCGGTCGGCACCACCAGCAGCACACCGACAATAATCGTCAGCACCGCCATCAGAATCGAATAGCCGAACGAGGCCTGAAAACGTGGATCAGTCAGCACCACGCTATACGCTTCGAAGCTGTAGACGCCGCGCTTCATGCGCAGGCTGAATTCGAATGTGGCGAGCAACGGAATCAGAAAGTACAGCGAACCGACGATCATCGCGGTCCACGCGCCCACACGCGATTGGCTTTTCATCGACGCCCCCTTTCCGCGCGTGAACGCAACCAGATGTAGCCGCCATTCGACAGCCCGGTCACAAGCACCATGCCGAGCGCGAGTGCGTAACCGAGGTTCTGGTTGTGCATCACGTCGCCGCGAATCTGCGCGTACAGCAGGATCGTGACGATATTCAGCGAACTGCCGGTCAGCGCGTAAGCCGTGGCGACCGCGCCGAATGAGTTGGCGAAAAGCAGGAGCGTCGCGCCAAGCACGCTCGGCCACAACACCGGCAACGCGACGTGGCGCCAGTATTGGAAGGCCGTGCCGCCGAGGCAGTCACAGGCTTCACGCCATTCGCGCTTCAGGCCGTCGAGCGCGGGCGTGACGATCAGCACCATCAAAGGAATCTGGAAGTACAGGTAAGTCAGCGTCAACCCGGAAAAGCTCAAAACGCTGAAGCCCGTCGAGTACAGATTGAGGCCGAGGTACTTCTTCAGCAATACGGTCACGAGACCGACGCGTCCCAGCGTGCAGATGAAAGCAAACGCGAGCGGCACGCCGGCAAAATTCGAGGCGACGCCGGAGAACGTCATCAACGTAGGACGAATCCAGCCAGGCAATTTGCCCTGCACCGCCGCCCACGCGAGCAGCGAGCCGATCACCGCGCCGCCGAGCGCGGAAGCGGCACTTACCTTGAAGCTGATCCAGTAGGCGTCCATTACCGTGGGCTGGAGCAGGTCGCGAAAGTTGCCGAGCGTAAAGTGGCCTTGCGAATCCTGAAATGCGCCGACCATCAGAAAGCCGGTTGGCAGAATCAGGAACAACAGCGCGAAGGTAAAAAACGGCACCACGCCGATCCAGGCGAGGAACTGCGACGCGCGGCCCGGACCGTCGACGCGAGGCGTTGGCGTGGGCACAGGCGGAACCAGCAATTCCGGCTGCACGGATCCAGCATCCGATGAAGCGCTCATAGCTCACCCTTGGGGCTTTCTGGCTAACGCCTGACCCGCCCCGCTCTCGTCGAGCGACGCGTCACCTTTGAATCTGCGTGTTGCGGTTAGCAACGGCGGCGTGTGCAGCATGCGATTGATCGCTGCTTCGCTGCCGCCGTAACCGCGTGTGCCGCGACGATTACTTGACGTTCGCGCCGACCGCTTCGTCCCAGTGCTTCGTGATGGTGTCTTTGTAGGCGTCCTGTTGGGACAGCGTCGGGAACACCACATTCTTGTACGACGACGGCGGCGGCAGCTTGTCGAGCAGAGCCTGCGGCACCTTTTTCGCTGCCACCAGTTCGTTGTAGCGCATCGGATGGCAATAGCCGGTCAGCCAGCCGATCTGGCCTTCGTCCGAGTACAGGTATTCCATCCACAGCTTGGCGGCATTCGGATGCGGCGCGTAGGCGCTGATCGCCTGAACGTACACACCGGCGACTACGCCCGTCTTCGGAATCACCACCTGCACCTTCGGATTGCCCTTCAGCGTGTCGCGGTCGGCCAGCGCGTTGTAGTCCCAACGCACGACGATCGGCGTGGTGCCTTGCGCAAGCGATGCGGCCTTGCCGATCACCGGCACGAAGTTGCCGTTCTTGTTCAGGTCGGCAAAATATTTGAGGCCGGCCTTGTCGGCCTTGCTCACATCGCCCTTGCTTTGCGAGAGGCCCGCGGCGAACACGGCCTGGATCGCCTGATTGGCCGTGCGCGGGTCGCCCGCCAGCGAAACGGCGTTCTTATAGTCCGGCTTGAGCAGATCGCTCCAGTCTGACGGCGCCTTGTCGATCATGTCGGCGTTCACTTCAAACGACAGCACGCCGTAGTAATCGCCATACCAATAGCCGTCGGCATCTTTCGACTCTTTCGGAATCGAGTTCCACGAAGCGACCTTGTACGGCTGCAGCAAACCTTCGGCCTTCGCGGTCGGACCGAACGACAGACCCACGTCGATCACGTCGGGCGCTTGCGGGCCCTTGTTGCCCTTGTTCGCCTTGATGGCTTCGACTTCGTCGCCCGAACCCGCATCCGGGTTTAGCTCGTTGATCTTGATACCGTATTTCTTCTGAAAACCGGCCACCAGTTGACCGTAGTTGCACCAGTCGTGCGGCAACGCGATCACGGTGAGTTGACCTTCCTGCTTGGCGGCGGCAACCAGTGCGTCGAGCGGCGCGGCCGAAGCGCTGCTCACGCCGGCTGCGGCAACACCCGCAGCGGCCGACATCGAAAGTAAACGAGCTAACGCGGTGCGCTTCATAGTCTTCCCCATCCTCTGCCGAAATTGCTACGTTTGGAAAATTTCTAGTTTCTAGCTCTATGGGCGCACGCTTGGGCAAGCTCGCACCCGCGCCATGCTCAGTCCGGCTCAGTCTGGATTCGACCGCGCCGAAAACATGTCGTGTTCCAGTCTATCGATGCGATCTGTACAAATCATGTCGACACCCCATTGCGCAAGCAATTGCGCACGCGCCGCGTCATTCACCGTGTAGGCCAGCACGCGCAATCCGGCCGCCTTGATCTCGGCGACCAGTGGTTCGGTCAGATACCGGTGGCTCGCATGCAACGACACGCAATCCAGTTCTCTTACGATGCGCAACCAGTCAGCCGGGATCTCTTCGAACAGCATGCCGCGCTGCAGTGAAGGCGCCGCGTCGCGCGCTGCGGCGAGCGCCTCGAACGAAAACGATGACAGAAGCGGCGGCGTCTGCCCTTGCCACAAAGTCAGTGCGCCGCTTGCAACCAGGCGCCCGGTGATCTCATCCCGACCCGGACACGGTTTGATCTCGATGTTCGCAGCAATGCCGTCCCGCGCGCAACGTCCTGCGGCCTCGGCAAGCGTGGGCAGGTGCGTGCCGGCGAACTGCGGCCCAAACCAGGCGCCGGCGTCGAGCGCGGCCAGTTGTTCCCACGTGTGTTCAGCTGCGGCGCCATGGCCGTTGGTCGTGCGTTCCAGCGTGTCGTCGTGCAGCAGAAAGAGCTGGTTGTCGGCGGAGAGCTTGGCGTCGAATTCGACCATGCGGTAGCCGTAGCGCACGCACGCGTCGAAACCGGCCAGCGTGTTTTCCGGCGCCATCGTGCCGCCACAGCGATGCGCAATCAGCCTCGGATAGGGCCAGTCTGCGGATAAGGTGCGATCAATCCCGTTTCCCACGTCTCGTTACCTTCCAGATAGAGCGGGTTAAATATGCTCTCGACACGTTCCCGGCTGCCACTGCCGCCATGCCACAACTGCGCCTTGCAGCCTTTTACGCGTGAGCCCCGCGCGTAGTATCGCGCCAATGGGCGGCGCTGTGGTAGCTAGCCGCACGGCCAATGCCGTGCGTCATCCCACCCGCGACAGCGCTGCAATCCTATTGTCAGGATGCCGAACCGTGTGACTTCCAGGCAGCGCCGCGTGCAGCAGTTAATTGTTCAGACGGCAAATCCCAGGATTCATTATGGCAACGACATGGGTCAGTCAAATTGCCAAAAAACGCCGCGAAATGCTCGAAATGAGACATTTCAATTCCTTTTCGAACATTTGATGTTCGAAACAGGCGCCACGTTTCGATCTGCGAAGGCTAAGATGAAATACACAAACTTGCAAGCTGCCAAAAAAATACAACACAATTCGGCTAAAGTAGTACGCTTGACATCGTCTGGACACACATCCGTGGCCACGATGGCGTCATTAAAAACAAGCCCTGCGAACGCGCGTTCGCATCCAAGGAAAAATGCATGTGGCAGGAAGACCGTCATCAGAGAATTCGCGCGTTGCTGTCGACGCTTCAACGCGTGTCGACCGAACGGATCATGGCGGACCTTGGGGTGTCGCGCGAAACCGTGCGGCGCGATCTGCTCGACCTGGAAGCGCTCGGCGCACTGAGACGCGTGCACGGCGGCGCGATCAAACCTGCCGACGAGGCGCCCATCGCCGAACGCGCCCACATGCGTGTCAAATCCAAAACGGCGATTGCCAAGGCGGCCACCGGTTTGATTGCGAGCGGCCAGACACTTTTCATCGACGCCGGCACCACCACTGCGGCGCTCGCTGAAGAGCTGGCGAAACTGGCGAACCTGACGATCGTCACCAACTCCATCGACGTCGCGCTGAAAATGCGCGGCGCCGTGGATCAAACGGAAGCGGCCAACGAAGTGATCCTGCTGGGCGGCTCGATCAGCGATCGCGCAATGGCGACGACCGGCGCCACCACCGTGCTCGACATCCAGCGCTATCGTGCGGACATGGCCTTGCTCTCGCCGGTCGGCATTGACCATCGGCATGGCGCGACCAATTACGATCACGCTGAAACCGAAGTGGCGCGCGCCATGGTGGCTAACGCAGACCGCGTGGTGATCCTCGCCGACTACAGCAAGATCGGACAGCGCAGCCGGATCTCGTACTGTCCGGTCGATCGGATCGATGTGCTCGTGACCAACAAAAAGGCGGCCGAAGCCGCCGACTTTGCATCGCTCAAAAAGAAGCTGGAAGAGATCGTTCTGGCTTAGGACGCGGCATGTTCGGGGCTTCGCGTGAACATTGCACGAGAAGAGCGCTGAAGGCGCTCTGCGCGAGCGGCCGCATGCAGCATGCGTAGGTGACGACCTATAAGCGACGCTTGCGGCCAACGACTGCGGTCCGGCTATTCCTTCACATGTATCGTGTCGAGCACGCGCTTGCGCAAGCGCGTGTCGTGCAGCGCGCCGGCTGCGTCGAGTACTGGATAGGCCGTCGAACAGAACAGCGAATTGAGCCGCTTCATGTCGCTGATCAGGTCCAGATGCAACGCGCTGGTTTCGATGCTGCGCAAGGTTTGTCCGGCGAGCCGGTCCAGGTGTTTGTATGAATACGCCCGCTCCAGATCGCGAAAGCGCTCCTTCTCCGCCAGCAGCTGCTCGGCGCAACGCAGATCGTTATTCAGAAACACCGAGAGGCCGAGCTGCAGATTGCTGACGAGCCGTGCCTGCAGATCGTCCAGTTCGCCCAGCCCCTCCTCCGAAAACGACAGCCGGTGCGCGATCTTCTTTTCCTCGATGTCGCGGACGATCCGTTCGATGATGTCGCCCGCATGCTCCAGGTTGATCGTCAACGAGATGATGTCGGTCCAGCGGCGGCTATCTGCTTCGTCGAGTTGCTCTCGGGAAATCAGCGTCAGATAGTTTTTGACCGCGGCGTAGAGCTCGTCCACGTCGTCGTCCATACGGATCGTTTCGCGCGCCTTCTCCAGGCTATTTTGATGGATCAGGTCCGCGACGTTATCGAGCATGGTTCGCACGATGTCGCCAATACGCAGCACCTCGCGGGCGGCGTGCGCGAGTGCGAGCGTAGGCGTGGAAAGCGCGGCGGCGTCCAGATGCAGCGGCCGCAATTCGCCGTTGGGCAACGGCCGGTCCGGCAACACCCGCGAGCAGATGCGCGCCACCGGATCGATCAGCGAAAGGCACGCACAACAACGCAGTGTGTTGTAGATCACATGAAAGCCAACCACCGCTTCGCGAGGATTCGCGATCAGCACCGGCAGCCCGCGTGCAAGCAACGGCGCGAACGGCAGGATCAGCAATGCGCCGGCCAACTTGAACGCCAGACTGCCCATGGCCAGACGCCGCGCCGCCGTGTTCTGCGCGAGCGTGCCCATCAGCGCCAGCAAGCCGCTGCCAAGGTTCGCGCCGATCACGAGACACAGCGCCACCTTCAGTGAGATCACGCCGGACGAGGCGAGCGTCGCCGTCAGCAGGACCGCCGCGAGGCTCGAATAGGACAGCACCGCAAATGCCGCGCCGACCAGCGCGTCGAGCATCGTGTCGCCGGTCAGCGCACCGAACATCACGCGCACGCCGGCGCCTTGCGTCATCGGCTGAGCGGCTTCGACAATCAGGTGCAACGCCAGCAGGATCAAACCGAGCCCGATCAGCGTACGGCCAACCTGGCCGATGCGCGTTTGCTTGCGCGACAGAAAGAGCGGCACACCGACCAGAATCAGGATGGGCGACAGCCACGACAGATCGAGCGTGAGCAAGCGTGCCATCAGCGCGGTGCCGACGTCGGCGCCAAGCATGATCGCGAGGCCGCTGGTGAGCGGCAGGAGACCTTGCGCAGCGAACGACGTGACGATCACCGTCGTGGCATTGCTGCTCTGCACGAGGCTCGTGACGCCAACACCGGCAAGGAAGGCACGCCAGCGACTACTGGTGCTGCGCCCGAGGACGCTGCGCAGATCGGCGCCGAGCACGCGCAGGATGCCGGTACGTACGATGTGCGATCCCCACACGAGGAGCGCCACACCAGCCAGAAGGTTAAGGAGAATCAACATAAGGCACTGCGCATCCGTTCCTGCTGCCATGACCCGAACCGCATGCCGCGCAAACTGGCACCCGGGGTGTTTATGACAGTAGTGTTGCACATTTTTGCCTTATTGTAATTTTGTGCTTTTAAATATACGCTCGTGCCACACTGTGAATTGCTATGTTGCTATGTGCCGGCTCATCGTCCGGAGCGCGATCGCCGGGTCACTTAGCTTGCCCACTTCATCACGACATCACGAGGACTCTGGATGAACCGCAACCTTGCGCTGTTCGACCTGGACCATACGCTGCTGCCGCTCGACAGCGATCAGGCGTGGGCTCACTTTATTGCCGGATTGGGCATAGACGGCGCTGCACAGCACGCGGAAGAAATCGACGAGTACTACAGGCAGTATGTGGCCGGCACGCTCGACATGGCCGCCTATTTGAACTACACATTGGCGCCGCTGGCTCGCCATTCGCGCGAGCAGCTCGACGCGTGGCATGCGCAGTTCATGAAGGATGTGATTGCGCCGGCAATCCTGCCGGCCGCGCGCGAACTCGTGCAACGTCATATCGAAGCAGGCGATCTATGCTGCATCGTCACCGCCACCAACGTGTTCATTACGAAGCCGATCGGCCAGGCACTCGGCTTCGAACATCTGCTGGGCATCGACCTCGGCACCGAAGGCGGCGATCCTTTGGCGCGCTTTACCGGAAACGCCGTCGGCGTGCCGACCTTCCGCGAAGGCAAGATCACACGCACAGAGGACTGGCTGGCTTCGCTCGGCCATCATCTGCAGGATTTTCCGCAGAGCTGGTTCTATAGCGATTCGATCAACGACGTGCCTTTGCTCGAGCGCGTCACGCATCCGGTCGCGACCAATCCCGACCCGCGTCTGCGCGCCATTGCCACGGAGCGCGGCTGGCCGGTGATTGAATTGTTTCGCTGAAAGCTGGCTGCGACTTGCCTGAGCACCTGGCGGAAGGCGGCTTCCACTTGCCACCGGTATCAGAGGCGTTTCCTCTCGCTTGCGACTGGTGCCGCCTGGACCGCACTCACTACACACGCCCCTTCCACGGCACCAGCCGCCGCTCCAGCGCACGCATGCCAAGATCGAACAACCACGCGATCAGTCCGATCAGCACGATGCCCATCACCACCACATCGGTACGCAGAAAGCTCGACGCGTTGAGCACCATCTGACCGAGACCAGCGGTGGCCGCGACCATCTCGGCGGCAACCAGCGTCGTCCAGCCGAAGCCGATTGCAATCCGCAAGCCCGTCAGGATCTCAGGCAACGCCGCCGGCAGGACCACAAAGCGCACGATCTGCGCGAAGTGGCCTCCCAGCGAATACGCCGCATGAATCTGCTCGATGGTCGCGCTGCGCACGCCGGCACGCGCCGCCATCGCAATCGGCGCGAAACAGGCGAGGTAGATCACGACGATCTTCGCCGTCTCGTCGATACCGAACCAGATCACCACCAGCGGCAGATACGCAAGCGGTGGCAATGGCCGGTAGAACTCCAGCGGCGGATCGAGCAAGCCACGGACAACCCGGCTCACGCCCATCAAGATCCCGACCGGCACCGCCGTGACCGCGGCCAGCGCAAACGCGCCGAACACGCGCAGCGCACTCCATGCGAGATGCTCGGAGAGCGGCAAGCCACCTTGAATGCGTCCGTGCCAGGCGTCCAGAAACGCGGCCCAAACGGCCTCGGGCGTCGGCAGAAATAGCGGAGGCAGCCAGTGCAGATGCGTGGCAAGCCACCACAGCGCGGCGAGCGTCGTTACCGAGACCGCGCTCAGCGCCGCGGTCGGACCTTCGCCCGGTAAGCGCCAGCCGCGCACCGGGCGCGCTTTACGTCGCGGCGGATCGCTTGCCGGGGTCAGAGGCACGTTACCCAAAGATTCGCGCGAAGCCGTCACGACAGCACCTCTTCCTGATTTCGTTCAGTCCGTTCGTGGAGACGGCGCACTAGCCGTTCACGCCATTCGATAAACTCCGGCGACGACTTGATCTCGCGTGCATCGCGAGTCTCGAGAAAGCGCCGCGCAAATGGCAGGTCGTAGCTCTCGGCGATACGGCCCGGCCCCGGTGTCATCACGACCAGGCGGGTCGCCAGAAACAATGCTTCCTCCACGCTGTGCGTAATGAAGAACACCGTTTTGCGTGTGCGCCCCCAGACGTCCAGCACGAGTTCCTGCATCGACTCGCGCGTCATCGCGTCGAGCGCGCCCATCGGCTCGTCCATCAGCAGCACTTGTGGATCGCTTGCCAGCGCGCGTGCAATGCCCACGCGCTGCTGCATTCCGCCCGACAGCGCGTAGACGCGCGAGCGCGCATGCTGCTCGAGCCCAACCAGCGCCAGCATCTCCAGCGCGATGCGCTCGCGCTCCGCCTTCGGCACACGCTGAAAACGCAAGCCGAGCGCAACATTACCGAGCACGTCGAGCCAAGGCATCAGCGCATACTTCTGGAACACGACGCCGCGGTCAGCGCCGGGTCCAAGCACGGGCTCACCGTTCAGACGCACCTCGCCTTCGGTCGGCTGAATGAAGCCGGCGATGGCGTTCAGCAAGGTCGTCTTGCCGCAACCGGACGCACCCAGTGCGACGACGAATTCGCCGGGTTCGATGCGCAGATCGACGTCAGCGAGCGCGATGTGCGGCGCCGCGCCGCGTGCGCCTTCGTAGGCGACATGCAGCCGCCGGATCTCAAGACCGCTCATCGCCGTGCCTCATGATGCTGATGGATGACCAGGTTCAAAAGTTAATGCGCCGCGCGCTGCACAAACTGAGGATCGACACCGGTCGAGTAATCGGCCAGCACGTTCTGAATCGTGCCTTGCGTCTTCAGGAACGCAGCGGTTGCCGCCAGCGATTTGGCCGCGCCGGATTGCGCACCGCCACCAAGCCAGGCATTCGACGCCTGCTGGGCCGGCGTCGGGAACGCATACAGCGCAAGGCTCGCCGGTACTTCCTGTGCGGTGGCGCCCGATTCCTTCGCAACCGCCTCGATCTGCGGCGACGTCGCGGTCCACGCCGACGTGTGATCACGGTAGCTCGCGTCGGTCGCGGCCAGCACCTTCACGAAGCGCGCCACGAACTCCGCGTTCTGGCTAGCGAACTTGCGGTCGACGACAAAGCCGTCGAACGTCGCCTTACCGGTTTGCTGTGCAACCTGACCCGACGTGATCAGCACCTTGCCGTTTTTCTTCACCTTCGCCAGAACGGGATCCCAGATGTAAGTCGCGTCGATGTCGCCGCGTTCCCACGCCGCCGCGACTTCAGGCGGACGAAGATTCACGATCTTCACATCGGACGGATTCACGCCGGCATTCTGCAGTGCGACCAATGTGTGAAAGTGCGAAGTGGACACGAACGGCACACCAATCTTCTTGCCCTTCAGACCGGCGACACTGGTGACATTCGAACCGTCACGCGCGACCAGCGCTTCGGCGTCGTTGATGTTGTCCAGAATCCAGAACAGCGAAATATCGACGCCCTGCGACAGCCCGGCCGCGATCGGGCTCGACCCTGCTTCGCCGAGTTGCACCGAGCCGGAAGCCAGTGCACGAATCACGTCGGCGCCGCTGCCGAGCTTGCGATAGGTGACCTTGTAGCCGGTGGCCTTTTCCACTTCGCCGGTTGCCTGTGCATAGCGCCACGGTACAACCATGTCCTGATACGCGATCACAACTTCTTTGGTGTCGGCGTGGGCAGCGGAAGAAAATGGCGCGGACAGCGCGAGCAGCGTAGCGAACGCGGCGAGCGGGCGAAGGAAGCGGTTCATCGGGAAGCCCCTTTAGTGTGTGTTGTCTGGAAGGCCTTCGACTATAGGGAGTTTGTCCGCGGACCGTTCTAACTAATCCACGATTGCTAATGACGCTGTTCGAGCATTGCTTTTCACGTTGAGTTGGATCGGTGTGACTGTTTTGGTCGGCAGTACATGGGCTCTAGCGAATGGTTACGGATTGGGATGCCTTTGCACAAGCTGGCCATTCGGCGGATTGTCGCACTGCCGCGGCAGCGGCATGATCAGCGGGTTACCTTCAATTCGCATTCTTATGGTCGATTTTCTTAACCGCTTGAGCTGGTTATTTTTCAATGTCGGCGTGCCTGTTTTTGCGCCGATCGCATTACTTCCTCTATTGAACTTTTCGCGCTACTACCGGCACGCGGCGCGAGGTATTACGCGGCGATCCATTCAGGATGGCCAGCTTTTCTGGGTCGTCATTTCGATGTGTGCCAGCGCATGCTACGAGATTGGTAGTGCTTTGAGCGAAGCGCCGACGCGCAGCACGTTGGCGCTCATGTTGGCCGCACTTCTCTGGCACGTGCTCTTCATCGTCGCAGCGTCAATACTGGTGTGCCTGGGCGCGGCCGATGCAGCGGCTTGCCCAGCACGTCATGGGAATGAACAGAAGCGTGGCGGACGGTTGATGTGGTTTTCGTTGCTCATAACCGTTGTCGCCGCAGCCTCCTTCTCCATATCTCATTATTCGTTTACCTAACTAATTTTCGGCGCGCTGGGCTATACTTTTCACCTAGTTTCACAAGGAGATCCAACATGCCCAATTTGATCGACCGCCTCATCGAAGACCGCGCACTGCGCGATCGCTTCATCCTCTTTCTTTACCCGTTCACGATCATCGGCGGAATGATATCCATTGCTTGCAGTCTGCTCGCACGTTACTACCGTTAGGCAACGCAGGCAGATCGCAGGGCGGAACTGCTGAACCGCCCACTCCTGCCCTCCAAAAAAACAAAGCCCGCAACAAGTGCAGGCTTTGTCTTTTCAAACTACTTCGTCTCAACCGCTCAAACCACCCCGGCTCCATGCGCCTGCAAATCGGCGTGGTAGCTCGAGCGAACCATCGCGCCCACCGCTGCATGCGTGAAGCCCATCTTGTACGCTTCTTCCTCGTACATCTTGAATGTGTCCGGATGCACATACGAGCGCACCGGCAGATGGTGCTCTGACGGTTGCAGGTATTGACCGATCGTCAGCATGTCCACGTTGTGCTCGCGCAGATCGCGCATCACTTGCAGGATTTCTTCTTCGGTTTCGCCAAGTCCGACCATCAGGCCCGACTTGGTCGCGACGTCTGGGTGCAGCGCCTTGAAGTCCTTCAGCAGCTTCAGCGAGTGCGCGTAGTCCGAGCCGGGGCGCGCTTCCTTATACAGACGCGGTACCGTTTCGAGGTTGTGGTTCATCACATCAGGCGGTGCGGCGTTCAGAATGCCGATCGCGCGATCCAGACGGCCGCGGAAGTCCGGCGTCAGTATTTCAATACGAGTTTCCGGCGACAGTTCGCGCGTCTGACGGATACATTCCACGAAGTGAGCCGCGCCACCATCGCGCAAATCGTCACGGTCGACGCTCGTGATCACCACGTACTTCAGCTTCAGCGCGGCGATCGTGCGAGCCAGGTTGCCCGGCTCATCCACATCGAGCGGATCGGGGCGGCCATGGCCGACGTCGCAGAACGGACAGCGGCGCGTGCACTTGTCGCCCATGATCATGAACGTCGCCGTGCCCTTGCCGAAGCATTCGCCGATGTTCGGGCAGCTCGCTTCTTCACACACCGTATGCAGGTTGTGCTCACGCAGAATCTGCTTGATTTCAGAGAAGCGCGAATTGCCGGTGGCCGCTTTGACGCGAATCCAGTCCGGCTTCTTCAGCTTTTCGATCGGGATGATCTTGATGGGAATACGGGCGGTTTTGGCTTGCGCTTTCTGCTTCGCGGTGGCGTCGTAGGCAGCGGCGGTAGCCGGCACGG
>NZ_DASRSY010000061.1:0-11529 GCF_035656215.1 Paraburkholderia sp. | reverse complement strand
ATCCAGATCAACAACACTGATCCGAGACCTTTCAACTGGACCAAATCGGCCGACGACATCCTCGCCAGCGTCAAGCGATTTTGTCTACGAATTTCTAACTCGGGACACTAGTGCGGCGGAGCCGGGCCGGCTGCCGCGTGGTATTTGTGGCGCCGGAGCGGCCAGGGTCAGTCAGGAATTGCCGCTTGTGAATTCTGCGTGATATTGTGTAACAGAAGCGCAGGACGGCCTGCCGTCCTCACCGGAACGCAAATTACAGCAGCGAGCGTCGCCATGAGTGATGTACGCCATCATCTGAGTCCACGTGACCGTTTGGAGCTGTTGTGCTGGCTCACATGCGGGTCCCTTGGCGCGTTTTACCTGAATGAGGACTGGCCCGACGCGGCGTTTCAAGTGCAGGCCGCCCATAAGTGGCTCGACCTCCGGTCGCGGGAAGCAGACTGGTTGAGTATCGCCAGGTTGTCCGCAACCGCACTGGAGATTGCGCGGCGGCACGCGAAATTTGTCGATGCCGATTGGGCGCGGGATGCCGTCGAGGAGATTCTCGATACCGACGAGCTTGACCCTCAAGCGCGGCTGGTGAAGCAGGTACTGGCGGATTGCCAGAACGCGCTTGCGGACAAACGCGTGGCGGATTAGCGTTTTCCCCGTGTGGCACGTTGAGTGATTCGTCATGCGGCGCTGGCTCCGCCGATCTGTTTGCCAGCGCCGCGCAGGCAGATTAGAAATTGTGCCGCACGCCGACGATCACGGAGAGTTGTTTATCCGTGTCCGAATTGACGATATTCGGAATCTGCGCCAGATTCTCCGTCTGGCCCGTCGACGGATTGATCCCCAGCCCCGCGCCGGAAGATTTCTGCCCGATCGCCACCGCATAGACCGCCGTCCGCTTCGACAGGCTGTACACCGCCCCCAGGTTGATCTGATGCACGCGCGTCGAGGCACCGCCGCTCGGCTTGGCGTCGTTGAATATATACGCCAGACCGACCTGCAAATCAGGCGCGAGCATATAGGTCGTATTCAACTCGGCAATGTCGAATGAAATATCGGCCCCGGCGGGGTTCGCCGTACTTGCGAAATACTGGCTCTGCGACAGACGCGTATGCGTATAGCTCACTGCCACGCTCGCCTTACCGAACGCATACGAGCCCCCTGCTCCGAAAATCCTCACCTTGCTTGCCTGCTGCAGCAGACAATACGACGCATCGGCATTCGCGCAACTGAAATCGCCGATATAGCCGGCGGTACCGCCTAAGGCCGCCTGCAACGGCTGGTTCAACTCAAGATACCCCGCGCTCAACGACAGCGGCCCCTGTGCGTAATTCGCCGCCAGCGCCCAGCCCTTGTTCTGCGAAAAATTCCCCGCCACGCCACCCAGACTGAACAAGCCGCCAACCGTCAACCCACCGAAGCTCGGGCTGATGTACTTGATCGAGTTGTTGAAGTTGAACGCTTCGTTGAGGTTGTCGACGTCGCCGAAATGGGAGCCGTACAGCGTCGCCCAGTTATTGCTCGATGCATAGGCGCCCATGTAGTCGGAGAACGGATCGTATTGACGGCCGAACGTCAGCGCGCCGTACGTGCCGTTGTTCAAACCGACCCATGCATTGCGGTTGAACAGCGTGTTCGATTGCAACATCGCGCCGTTGCCGATCAGAAAGCTGTTCTCCAACGTGAAGTTCACCGTGGTGCCGCCACCGATATCCTCAGTGCCCATCAAGCCCCACCGCGACGGCACGAGGTTGCCGCCCGCCAGTTGATAATTCGCGTGGCCGTTGGTGCTGCCGTCGGCGAGCGTTGTCTGCTGGTTGGTCGTGTAGACGACGCCGGCGTCGACCGTGCCATAGAGCGTCACCGAAGATTGCGCATGCGCGCCCATCGCGAGGCCGCACGTGGCCAGCGCAAGCGCCGAGCGCTTGACGAGTTTATGTGCCATATTTTTTCGAAAGTTGAGTAGTGAAATCAGCGAGAACAAACAGGACGACGCGGGCGACGCGGACGACCCGGCCGAACCAGACGCACGACACCGCTCCGCTGCCGATCGAGAATGAACCGCAGGAGTCGATCGTTAGAACGTGACGAGACGGCGCGCGTTGAGTGCCTCGAGCGCTGTTCGATTACTGCCCGAAGCCCGCGTAGATATCCGGCCGCTTCTTACGCAAGACGAGACCGATCACGACGCCGAAGAGCGCCACCGCGAATACGATCCAGGGGAAAGACTTGACGATCGGGCTGTCGGAGCCGCTGAGCGCGTCGAGATTGCGCACCAGAATCACGCCGATATATAGCAGGCCGATGCCACCAACCAGAGGCGCGAGAAACGAGTGCCATACGCGCGTGTCCTTGTGCGTCTTGCGGAAGAACGCGATGACGGAAAAGCTCGTCACTGCTTGCAGCATCACGATGCCGATCGTGCCAAGCGCTGAACTCCAGCTGAAAACAATGTTGAACGCATCGCTGCCTGCCGCGATGAAGAGCCCGAGCAAAACGCACACGGAGAATGTTTGCAGATAGCTCGCCACATACGGTGAACGGTATTTTTCGTGCACCCGATTGAGCGCTTGCGGCAGGATGCCCTCCAGGCTCAGCGCGTGGATATAACGCACCAGCGTGTTATGAAACGACAACAGACTCGCGAAGATACTGCTGAGCAACAGGAAGCTCATCACCGTCGTCACCGCACCGCCCAGGTACTTGCCGGATTGAATAAACCAGAAATCGCCCGGCTGCTTCGTCGCGACCGCGACCACGTCGCTCAGTCCGTACGCGCAAACAATCGTCCACGTGACGAAAGCGAAGAACACGAGGATCAGCATCACCGACACATACGTCGCGCGTGGCACAGTCACCTTCGGGTCCCGGCATTCCTTGCCGTAAATCGCCGTCGCTTCGAAACCGATAAACGACGCGAAGGCGAACATCACCGCAATGCCGAGGTGGCCGCTAAACACATGCTCCGGCGTGAACGGCGCGAGCGTGAGCCCGTTCGGGCCTCCGCCATGCACGACGATGGCGATCGCGAGCAGCAGCAGAATGCCCAGTTCGAGACACATCAGCACGCCGAGCAGCCGGCTATTCAGATCGATACCGCGGATGCCGGTGAATTGCACCACTGCCACGCAGATCAGCGAATAGCCGTACCAGGGCATCGCGGTATGCAGTAGCTGAGAAAGAATCACCGTACAGAAAAATCCAAACAACCCGTACAGCGCGATCTGGATGAAGGTGTACGACATCAGCGCGACGAGTGCGCCGGCCATGCCCAACGGCCGTCCGAGTCCGGCGGTGATGTATGCGTAAAACGCGCCCGCGCGCACCACGTGGCGGCTCATCGACGCAAAACCCACGCTGAAAATCAGCAGCACGATGCCGGCAATCACGAACGCGCCCGGAATGCCCGCGCCATTGCCCAGACTGATTGCGGGCGGCACTGCACCGAGCATGCCGGTAAGCGGTGCCGCCGCGGAAATCACGAGGAACACGATCTGCCACAAGCCCAGCGCATTGCCCTTCAGTTCCACGGGGTTCTCCGCGTCGACCAGACGGGTCGGAGAGTAAGGTTCATTCATCGCTGCCTCTATTTTGTTGGCTAGTCTGGAACTCGCCTGAACCCTGGAAATGCTGGTCAAGGCGCTCGGTCGACCGACGTTCGATCTTTCGGTGTGAGCGCATGGTAGGTAGCTAAAAAATAAAGCGACTTCGCGAACTGCGCCAAATTTTCGATAAATTGCGCCAATGCTCGCGAGCGTGTCAGGCACTGCGTTTCGCAGCGAATACTTAGGAACCTGAAGTTTTTTTCGTGTGACGATTGCACTTTCACGTGCTTTCAAAATGAAAGTATTTTCGCCGCCACCACCTTTTATTGTTTTTTCCAGTTGCGCGTGGCGCGCCACAGTACGGTTGCGTCGGCATAACCCACGGCGCGAGCGATCGCCGCATTGGTGAGCCCGTCACGTTCAAGCAACCCTTCCACACTACGCTGCCGCTCTTCGCGCACGATCTGCCGCACGGAAGTCCCCGCCTCGGCCAGGTGCCGTTGCAACGAGCGATGCGAGAGACCGAGATCTTTCGCAATGTCGGCGACGATCAGCTTTTCGTGCGCCAGTCGCCGCGTCACCAGATCGCGCACCTGTTCGACGATGCTGTGGGGCACCGCATCGCGCGCAATCAGATCGGTGGCATGGCGCTCCATCATGCGCGCCATTTGCGTGTCGGCGCTCTTGAGCGGCGCATCGAGATCCAGCGGACGCAGAATCACACCATTGAAAGGCTGTTGAAAGCGCACCGGTACGCGGAAATTGCGTGCATACGGTTTGAGGTCAGCGGGCGCGGCATGTTCGAAATGCACTTCGACCGGATTCCAAGCGGCGCCACGGACGAGCCGGATCATATGGCACATCGTCGACAGGCTGTATTCCGCGTCTTGCCGGCGCGGCCAGATCTGCGGATTGGCGATTTGATAGGTCCATACCGGCCATTCGCTATCGCGCAGCAACTCACAGGTCGTGGTGTTCTGCCACGACGCGAGCGCAAGCGAGAACTTGCGCACCGCTGCGTTCAAGGTCGGCGACGATAGAAACACCAGACCCGCGGGGCCGAGCTCAGTCACTTGCAATTCGCTACCGAGACGCAAGCCGAGCGACGGTTCGCCGAGTACTTCAGCCGCGCGTTCGAATGCCGCCACATAACGCGTGAGCGGCAGGATTTCATACGGATTCGACAGGAGCTTGCGGCTCATGCCGAACGCTTCGAGCAGTGCGTCGCAATTGGCGCCGGATGCATCGAGTGCGCGCACAACCGGTCCCATCACCGCACCGCGGATCATCGGGAAACTGTCGTTGAGCGTGACTTTTTTCATGCTGAGCGTCTCCTCTCAAGTCTTCGCTGATGTGCTGCCGTGTTATTGCACCTGGCGCACTTTATCGTTCATTTGGCGCGATAAGCAAGCGCGAAAATAATATTGGGTTCCTACGATTTGCCATCGACTCAGCGTTCGCAGCGCTTCACCCAGCCTCGCACGCAGTCCGGTCCAGCACACTCCTTACGGGAACCTTATGAACACGAATGCCACGAAAGCCGCTCACGCCCCCGTTCATCCGCTCGATCCGCTGAGTCCGGACGAAATGCAGCTTGCCTGCGATCTCGTGAAGGCCGCCGACAACCTCGACGCGTACGTACGCTTTCCGATGGTCGAATTGCGTGAGCCGCCGAAGACTGAAGTGGTCGCATTCAGGACCGGCGAATATTTTTCGCGTACGGCGTTCGTACTGGCAATCGACCGCACGAATCGGACGACGACCGAATTCAACGTGGACCTGAGAGAAAAAAGAGTCACCTCGCGCAACGTGCTGCCGTTCGATCAGACACCTTACGGCCAGCCGCCGATCATGATCGAAGACTTCATGAACGCCGAGCAGATCGTCAAGAGCGACGACGCATGGCGCGTTGCGGTAATGAAGCGCGGCCTCACCGAGAAGGATCTGGAGCGCGTCCAGGTCGATCCGTTTTCCGCCGGTTGCTTCGACCGCGAGAACGAGAACGGCCGGCGCCTTGTGCGTTGCGTGAGTTACTACCGCGAGACCGTGACCGACAACGGCTACGCGCATCCCATCGAGGGCGTGGTGGCGGTAGTCGATCTGCTCGAAAAGAAAGTGATCGAACTGGTCGACGACGGCCGCATCATTCCGATCCCACGTGCGAAGCACAACTACGACACACCGAGCCTCGGCGAGCCACGCAGCACACTCAAACCGCTGTCGATCAGCCAGCCGGAGGGTCCGAGCTTCAAGATCGACGGCTGGCATGTGAGCTGGCAGAACTGGAACTTCCGGGTCGGCTTCACGCCGCGCGAAGGGCTGGTGCTGCATCAACTCTCATGGGATGACGGCAAGAACGCGCGGCCGATCATCTACCGTGCGAGCGTGACGGAGATGTGCGTGCCCTACTCCGACCCGAGCACGAATCACTACTGGAAGAGCGCATTCGACGCCGGCGAATACGGTCTTGGAAAACTGGCGAATCAACTCGAACTCGGTTGCGATTGTCTCGGCACGATCCGCTATTTCGACATTCCATCCGCTGACGATTTCGGCAATGCGTTCCTGATGAAGAACGCTGTGTGCATGCACGAAGAGGACTACGGAACCCTGTGGAAGCACTATGAATTCCGCACCGGCGTCTTCGAAATGCGCCGTTCGCGACGCCTTGTGATTTCGTTCTTCGCGACGGTCGGCAACTACGACTACGGTTTCTACTGGTACCTGTATCAGGACGGCACGATTCAACTCGAATGCAAGCTGACCGGCATCGTACAAACCTCGGCGGTGGCTGATGGCGACACGTATCCGTGGGGCGGCATGATCACGGAAAACCTTGGCGGCCCGACCCACCAGCATTTCTTCAATGCACGGATGCACATGATGGTGGATGGCGAACGCAACACCGTCACTGAGCACGAATTCGTGCCACGCCCGATGGGCGAAACGAATCCGTACGGCAACGTCTTCGACACGACGAAGCGCGTGTTCAAAACCGAGAGCGAAGCCGCGCGCGTGGCGAACGGCGGCACGGGACGTTACTGGAAGGTGACCAATCCGAACGTGAAGAACGCTGTCGGTGCGAATCCTGGCTATAAGCTGATCGTGAACGACTCCCCGCTGATGCTGGCCGACGCACGCTCCAAGGTCCGCCAACGCGGCGGATTTGCCACGCGTCACGTGTGGGTTACGCCGTTCGATCCGGCCGAGCGCTACGCGAGTGGTGACTATCCGAACCAGCACGCGGGTGGCGACGGCTTGCCGCGCTACATCGAGGCGAACCGCAATATCGAGAACGAAGACATCGTCTTGTGGCACAGCTTCGGTCACACACACGTGTGCAAACCCGAGGACTTCCCGGTGATGCCAGTGGAATACGCCGGCTTCATGCTCAAGCCGAACAACTTCTTTTCCGCCAACCCGACGATGGACCTACCGTCCGAGCGTGACCAGAACAGCGTTGAAGACGGCAAGTCCACGAATCATGGCTGCTGCAAGCGCTGATCCGAGGAGACGCGACGCGCAGCCCGCTGCTGCACCCGTGGCGGACGCGGCATACGTGCGTCCCGCGATCGCGCGCAACCTGATACGCCGGCAGACTTCAAGCGAAGGCGGCGTGGCACGCATGCTGATTGCGGGCGCTGGCGCTGGCGGTGCGGTACGCGGGCGGATTGCGTCCGCGAGGGGCTCGGTACACGGATTAATGACGAGCGTGGGTTGGGCAGCACGTGTGTCGAGGGCGAGCGTGGGTGGCACAGCACGCGGACTAATTGCGAGCGTAAGCGGCACGGCCTGTGTGTTACTCGTGAGCGGCGCCGCGACGCTGGTGACTCAAGCGGGTCTTAGCCAACGAACCAACGCGCTGTGGATGAGCGCGTTGGCGCTGGCAACGATGACAATCGTGCCGTTGTTGATGTCGCGCGTATCCCGGTCGTGCACCACGCTTGCGACGGCTGTGACGTTGGTTGCCACGATGAGTGCGATGGGCATTGTGCCGGGGTATGTGAATGGCTTGGAGCATCGCATCGCGATTGCTGGCTTGATTGTGGCGGTGGGTGGCGCGTTGCTGTTTTACTGGTGGCGTCGTGTTGCTGCAACGGCCACGTCACCCGACGTTTTCGATCGGAATAAATGCGCGGATCAAAACGCGGACCAGTCAACCAGAACCATCTACGCGACCGGCGCGACGGCGCTGCTCGCATTCCTTGCGGGCTTATCGAGTGGCAGTCTTGCGCGTTTTCAGTTGTACGCAATTTGCGGCGTGAGTGGCGCACAACCGATCTGGCAGATAGCGCTTTCGCTGGGTGCTGTTTGCGCGCTGGCGCTGATCACCGATCGATCCGGCAATAGCAACCGAATATTGATTGCGCTGTACTCGCTACGAGCGGCGTTTACTGGAGCACTTGCAGTCGTAGACAGCCCGACACTGGCACTGCTTGCAGCAAAGATGTTTTTGATTCTCGACTGCCTGACGATCCCGGCGCTCATGAAACTGCGCGGCAAATCGCACAACGTGATGAGTGCGGGCTGCCCCGGCGCAGCACACCACATCGGGATGATATTGGGAGCAACGTTATCGACAACGCCTTACTTTTTCGGCGACGGATTCATGTTGCTGTATGCACTGAGCGCGATTGCGAACCTGATATGTGCCAGCACGTTGGCGACCCATTGGGTCAAAAAAAGCCATTCCGAAAGCACTCAAACCATCACCGCCGCCAAGCGAACTCTTCCGACAAGCACGAAGTGCAAGACGGGAAGTATGACGCCTTTGTCACTCAGTGTTGAACAAGCGAGGGCACAGATTCCAGATGCACCACTACCGCAACTGCGCGGGGGACCCGCTTAGGAGTTAGCGGTTTGAGCTGCTTTCTTTTGCCTACTTTTATTTGCAGCAGGCAAAGAAAAGTAGGTGCCTGCCCCGCACAGGGGCGACGCTAATAAACCACTACCAAAACAAGAAAAGCCACCGCCGCAGGCAAGCAACAAAACAGCAATTCAAGTCCCAAAAGCGACAACTGAACAGCACCGCCAATCTCACCCCAACGGAGACAAAGCAAAATGCCCGAACAAACAAACCACGCAGTGAAGCTGCCACAAACAATGTTCATCAACGGCGAACAAACCTCCAGCGCCGCAGGCAAAACCTTCCCCATCTACAACCCAGCGACAGGAGAAGAGCTAGCCCAAATTCCCGATGCATCAGAAACCGACATCGACCACGCAGTCAAAACCTCAAAAGCAGCCTTCGAGTCAGACACCTGGCGCAGAATGCCGCCAGCCACCCGCGAACGCCTGCTGCTAAAACTAGCCGACCTGGTAGAACAACACACTGACGAACTCGCCACACTAGAAACCCTGAACCAGGGAAAACTAATAGCATTCTCAAAGATGCTGGAAGTCTCAGGCAGCGTCCAATGGCTCCGCTACATGGCCGGCTGGGCCACCAAAATCGAGGGCACGACTTTCGACCTGTCGATCCCCTTCCCGCCCGGCACCCGCTACAACGCCTCAACAAAACGCGTCCCGGCGGGCGTCGTCGCCGCCATTGTCCCGTGGAATTTCCCGCTCCTGATGGCGGTCTGGAAGATCGCACCAGCACTCGCATGCGGCTGCACCGTCGTGCTGAAACCGGCGGAAGAAACACCTTTAACAGCGATCCGCCTGGCCGAACTGGCCCATGAAGCCGGCTTCCCCCGGGGCGTATTCAACGTTGTCACTGGGCGCGGCGAAACCGCCGGTGCAGCGCTAGTCAAGCATCCCCTGGTGAACAAGGTCACCTTCACTGGATCGACCGAAGTGGGCCGCATCATAGGCCGCCAATGCGCTAGCGATCTGAAACGGGCCTCGCTGGAACTGGGCGGCAAGAGCCCCGTAATCGTGCTGGACGATTGCGACCCGAAGAAAGCGATCGAAGGCGCGGCCGGCGCTATCTTCTTCAACCACGGGCAGGTCTGTACCGCGGGTTCCCGTCTGTACGTTGCGCGTTCGATTTACGACGAAGTGGTGCAAGGCATCGCCGCCGTGGCCGATGGAATCGCATTGGGCTCCGGTTTCGATGCCGCAACGCAGATGGGCCCC
Source organism: Paraburkholderia sp. (assembly GCF_035656215.1). GTDB lineage: Bacteria > Pseudomonadota > Gammaproteobacteria > Burkholderiales > Burkholderiaceae > Paraburkholderia. Next base: position 1,912 of record NZ_DASRSY010000061.1, on the reverse strand, counting down.
ATGGCTTCCGCGCGGCACCGCGACAAGGTCATGGGCATGATTGCGCAAGGCCGGCAGGAAGGCGGCGAGATCCTGTCACGTGACGCGGCCGTTGATGCGGATGGCTTCTTTGTCCGGCCGACGGTCATTGCCAATCGTGCATGCAAGCCGCTTTCCGTGGTCAGGGAGGAGGTATTCGGACCGGTGCTGGTGGCTATGCCTTATGACGATATCGATGAGGTCCTGAATCAGGCCAACGCATCGGAATATGGTCTTGGCGCGAGTGTCTGGACGAATCAGCTCGACAAGGCGCTGAGGCTGGTTGACGGCATCGAAGCGGGGACCGTTTGGGTCAACACGCACAACATGGTCGATCCCGCGATGCCGTTCGGCGGGTTCAAGGCTTCGGGGATCGGACGCGAGCACGGCAAGGCCATTGTGGATGCTTATACGGAAAGCAAGTCGGTCTGTATCGCGTACTGACCGGTCGCTGCACGTCTTGCGGCACGAACACATCGTCGTCACAAGACGTGCACACCTGTAGCACATCGAGGGCAACACAGTAAAATAGCAGACACCCACGCCGCCGCGCGTCAGCCTACCCTTGGGTGCCCAACCTTGAAACGCAAAATGCCCGCGCTGAACGCGCTGAAAGCCTTCGAAGTCGCTGGCCGCACGGGCAGCTTCACCCGCGCAGCGGAACTGCTGAACGTGACGCAAAGCGCGGTCAGCCGGCAAGTCCGCCAACTGGAAGCCCAACTCGGCGAGACCTTGCTCCAGCGTCATCATCACCACCTGGAGCTCTCGGCCGCCGGGCGCATCCTCCTGCAAGCCCTGCAACAATCATTCGACCGGATTGAACTCACGGTCCGCAGTCTGCAGGAGAAAACTCACCGTAATCGCCTGCGCATCAACGCGCCGCCCACTTTTACGAGCCGCTGGCTGATGCCGCGTCTCGGACGTCTGCGTGACGCGCATCCGCATCTCGAACTCAGTCTGTCGACCCGCGTCGACGACAACCTCGCCGAATCCGGCGTGCTCGACTGCGCCATCCGCTTCGGCAACGGCGAGTGGGAAGGCGTCGACAATCGTCTGCTGATGAACGAACGGCACATCGCCGTCTGCGCGCCCGCGTTGCTCGCGCGCCAGGCAGGCCGCGCGGCTATCGATCTGAATCAGTTCACGCTGCTGCACGTGCTCGCGAGCGCCGATCAGCGCTATCTGACGTGGCAGCATTGGTTGAAAGCCGCCGGCATTGAAAACGTCGACACCCGCGGCGGCTACGAATTCGATCTGCTCGATCACGCTATCCGCGCGGCCATCGACGGTCTTGGCGTAACGATCGCCGATCGCCACATGATCGGGCGCGAGCTGGCCGAGGGGCAGTTGGTACAAGTGCTCAATGTGCACGTCGACGGCCACCAGTCGTATTGGCTCATTACGCGTGCGGAGCAGGACGAGTTGCCACACGTCGCGTTGTTCCGCGACTGGCTGCAGCAGGAGATCTGGTTGACCGAACGTGCGCTCAATTCGTCGGAGTCTGCGCAGTTGGGCGAAGCGAGTTGATGCGGATGAATTCGTCTGAGTGCGGGCGCCCAGGCGACTCCGGTCCATTTGAGCCTCCGTCGTTGCTGCCTTACATGACGCAAAAAAACGCGCCGATTGCATCGCATCGACGCGTTTTCCCGTTACACCGCTAGCGGTGAATTTCCATCGATCAGGCAGCAGCAGCCAGTTCCGTCGCTTCGGGTCTATAGGCGGCTTCGGTGGCGGCGTCCTCGAGAATCATCTCGGCGCCCTTCTCCGCCACCATCATCGTCGGCGCATTGATGTTGCCCGACGTGATGTTCGGGAAAATCGACGCATCGACCACGCGCAAACCAGCAATACCGTGCACCCGCAATCGCGCATCGACCACGGAGGTGAGCGGGTC
>NZ_DASRSY010000060.1:0-18317 GCF_035656215.1 Paraburkholderia sp. | reverse complement strand
CGCTGACGTCCATCAGCGTCAGATACGGTGCCGCGAAGTTCCACTCTTCGTCGGATACATCACTCGGATACCCTTTGCGGTCTGCTCTTTTCATGCCGCCAGGATACCAGGTCCAACCCAAAGTGCCTAACACGCTCTAAGTGCCGGTGGGGTCGCGGGCGTGCGTTTGACGGTTGCTGGTCCAAACGCCTCGAAACGGATTCTGTTATCGGCAACATTGAGCGCGCGCAATCCTTCATACAGTTCACGCATGAACAACTCGGGACCACATAGATAGAAGTCGTAGTCGTCGAAGGGTAGTGCGCGCTTGATTTCCGCGATGCTCACGCGACCGGCCAATGTGCCGGAAGGCGCGTGGGTTGCCGGGTCGGCGGCGCTGTCGAACAGGTGCATCGAGACCGCAGGATGGCGCGCCGCGAGTTCCCGCAAGTGCGCACTGAACGGCCGCTCGCCGTCGCTTCGCGCGCCATGGAAAAAATGCAGCGGGCTGGTCTGCGTCTGCGACTCGCGCGCTGCGATTGCGTGATGCAGCATCGTGATCATCGGCGTGATGCCGATGCCTGCGGAAATGAACACGGCCGGGCGCGGACTGGCTGAATCGTAGGTGAACGTGCCTCGCGGTGCCATCGCTTCGATCTGCATGCCGGCGGCGAAGCGTTCATGCAGCCAGGCGGAGCCGACTCCGTCGCGCTTTACGGTGATTCGGTACTGCCGCCGGTTGCTCGTGTCAGACAGCGTATAGGTGCGCGTGAGCGGCTTGTCCAACTCGTCGACCGGCACGCGGATCGGCAAGTACTGGCCAGGCTCGTAGGCCGGCAATGGCGCGCCGTCCGTTGATTCAAAATAGAACGAGCGGACCGTGGGCGTTTCTTCGTGCACGGCGACGATCCTGAGCTTCTTCCACGGCGACTGGAGCGGTGAAGTGGGCAATGAAGCGGGCGATGAAGCGGGCATCGCGAACTGCGGCGCATAGGCGACTTCAGACCAGCGAAACGGCAACGCCTCGCGGCTGCGCCGCACTTCCGTAATACGAAAGCGTACGAGGCGCTCGGCCAGAGGAAAGTCGGCCAGTTCCGCGCCGTCCCAGACGATCTCGGCGAGGGCGGCGATATACAGCAGATCGCCGCTCGCGAAGTCTACGAACAACAAACCCGCGCGTGGATCGTGGAGCAGATTGCCCAGTGTGTTGAAGAAGCGGTTGCCGCTGAAATCGGGTGTTGTCAGGGTGGTGGCGTCATCGATACGCACGAAGCCCGGCATGCCGCCGCGATGCGAGACATCGGCGCCGCGCGCTGGGCCGGCTTCTTCGCCGACGTTCGCGCTGGCGATAAAGAAAGTATCCGCGTTGGCCAGCAATGCGCGATCCGCGTCGTTGAACTCGGTCGTTATCTCAACCGGTGTCCGCGTGCTGGTTTCGCCGCGCGCAACGAATGTCGGCGTACGGCTCTGAATATACTTTGCGCAGTTGCCGAAGCTTTGCATGACCTCGAGCGTGACCGTATCGCCATCTACCGACGACACGACACCGTTGACGCGATTGCGACGGCGAGTCTGCGCTTGCAGACCCAGGCTACCGATCATCATGCCGGGCTGCCAGCGGCCGGCCAGCGGATCGCCCGGTAAAACGCCGCCGTCGATCCGCAAAGTGCGCGCGTCAGGGGACGACACAAACCCGGGTGCGGCAGCGCGCAGGGTGGCCCACGGCTGGCCTTTTGCATCGAGAGCACCGAACACCATGAACGGCTGTTCGGAGAAAAACTGCCGATGCTGATCCGGCATATAGCGGCGAATACCTCGACGACCGCTCGACTCCGCTTCCTCGCTCACGCCTGCACGCCGCTGCGCCATGCGCTCGGCGGCGTGAAAGGGCGCGTCGGCAGCATCCCAACCTCGCGGCGTGCTGGAAGAGTGTTGAGACATGACGGGCTCGGGTTGTTGCTGCGTGCGTTTTGTCTTCACTCAGTCGGCGAGCAGTCCCGCTTTCGTCGCGGGCATCGTAATGAAGCGCGGCAGCGCTTCGACACGACGAAGCCATGCCCGGATGTTCGGGTACGGTTCGAGCGATACGCCGCCTTCCGGCGCATGGGCGATGTAGGTATGCGCGGCGATGTCGGCAATGCTCACGTGCTCTCCTGCAGCGAAAGGTTTGCCGGCAAGTTCCGCGTCGAGCACGTCGAACAGCTTGAGGGCAATCTTCTGCGCGGTGTCAAGATTGAGCGGCGCGCCGAATACCGTCACCAGCCGCGCGGCGCACGGCCCGTAAGCGATCTGCCCAGCCGCGAGCGAGAGCCAGCGTTGCACCGCGGCGGCGCCAAGCGCGTCTTCCGGCAGCCATGAGGGGTCGCCATAGCGTTTCGCCAGATAGACAAGGATCGCATTGGAATCGAACAGTACCGTGTCACCATCTTCGATCGTCGGCACCTGACCGGACGGGTTGAGCTTCAGATATTCGGGGCGGCGATTGTCACCGGCACGCATGTTCAGTTCGATCACTTCAAACGGCAGATCGAGTAACGTCAGGAACAACTTGACGCGGTGTCCGTGCCCTGAGAGCAGGGTGGTGTGAAGTCGGATCGGCCGGGCGGGTTTTGCGGCAGACATTGAAAGCTCCTGGATCGGTGAAAGCCGACACCCGTCGGCTGGAATAAGGCGAGCCTACCGTCCCGCGGCGCAGCGCAGAAGCCTGCTAAGCTAGAAAACATAATCAATCGAAGATGGACAATCGACAAATGGCAGATATACGGGATGTCAATCTGAACCGCCTTGCGATTTTTGTTGCAGTGGTGGAAGCGGGTTCCATGACTGCAGCGGCGGCGCGTCTCGGACTCACGAAAACAATGGTCAGCACGCATATGCAGCGGCTCGAGCGCGAGATCGGCGCAGGCCTGCTTGTCCGAACGACGAGGCGGCTCAGCGTGACCGAAAGCGGGCGCGCCTTCTACGAAGCAAGTTGCAAGATCCTGCAGGCAGCCGAGGAAGCGCTCTCGGCCGTGTCGGGCGAATCGGCGCCGCTGCGAGGCACCTTGCGCGTGAGTGCGCCGATTGACTATGGATCCTTGGTGGTGGCGCCGGCGCTCGTCGAGATGCGCCATACCTATCCGGAACTCGATATCGAACTGGTCTGCAACGATCACTATGTGGATCTGATCGCGGAAGGCATTGACGTAGCGATCCGTCTGGGGCAACTGGCCGACTCGGGCTATCGGGCTGTGAAGATTGGCGGATTCGTCAAGTGGATCGTTGCTAGTCCGGCATTCATCGATAAGTGGGGCAAGCCAAAGACGCCGGCTGCGCTCGCCGCTATGCCGCATATCGCATTGTCGGTCTTGCCGCATCCGTTGACGCTGGATCTGCAGCGTGCGAAAGGTGCAAAACAAAGCGTACGGTGCGAAAACGCGATGCTGGTGAATGCGGCCGATGCAGCCCGTGCGGCGACGCTCGCAGGTGGTGGCTTCGGATTGCTGACTGATTTTTCGATCTCGGCAGACGTGGCGGCGCATCGGCTGGTCCGTTTACTGCCTGATTGGTCCGGCAAGCCCAAGGGCATACACGCGGTGTTTCCGCCTACCCGTTATCCGACGGCAAAGGTACGCGCGTTGATTGATGTGATCAGGAGAACGCTTGAATCGCAGGGGGGCGGTTAGCGCTGGACAGATTGTCGCTTTCTGGATGCACGGCGTGACTGACCGCAGTTAGCGCGTAAGTCGCCAGCCATTCCTTGTAGCCCTTCACCAGGAAATCTCCATTGCGTGCGAGGTAAGCGGCGCGCCGCTCCTCATAGACGCCTTTCAGTGCGAACCACGGCACGTGCGGTAGATCGTGATGCACCGCGTGATAGTTATTGTTCAGAAACAGCAAACGCCAGAACCATCCCGCTTCGTTGATAACGGTACGATGCTCGTGCGCATGTGCCGCCCGATGTTCCTGAAACGAGCGGATCGAGCCCAACGACAATGACCCATACCCCGCGCCGACGATAAAGACCCACGCAGGGATTCCGCACGCGCGTTGAAGCCACACCGTCAGTGCGGCTAGCGCGGCCAGATGCGCGAGCCACATTGGTACATCGCGCCAATCGCCGCGTTTGATTTTGTCGAGCGCATTCACGCCCGTTGCCGCAATGGCAAAAGCCGGCCCGACAAGCAAGCGGCCGGCGAACGTATTACGAAACGTCAGCAGCGCGCGAATCGCAAAACCCGCACGTTGCCATACATGCTGACTGACAAAGTAGCTTTCAGGATCGCGCTCGGGCAGCGTCAGATGCGGATCGTCGTGATGCTGAAGATGCGAATCACGGTAGACGCCATACGGAAACCACACCGCGAGCGGCGCGCATCCCAGCAGTGCGTTGAAGAGCGGCGAGCGGGTCGGATGTCCGTGCAGCAGTTCGTGTTGCAGGGACATGTACCACGCGCCGAGCAGTGCCAGCAGTACGATGGTCAATGGCAGGCCGAGCGCGCGTGCATGTGTCGCCACGCTGAACCATCCGCCATAGATTGTGACGATCAGCAGCCACGTTGGCCATTGGGTGCGCCATGTCAAGCTTGCAGCCTGCCGGGCGAGTGCTGTGCGTTGCGTGTCGTCGAGGTAAATCGCCATCGGCTGGATCGGTCGGAATGCAGGTTTAGACCGATCCTACGGACCAATTCACACGACTAGAACCATTTTGTTCAGCAATGCATCTGCAAAATCGTGCAAAGGTGGGGACGTTCAGCCAGCGTCCGCCACACGGCAGGCATGATCGAGCAGGCCTTCCGCTGTGCCGCTGCCGTCGTCGGCATCGAGGCTGCTATTCAGGACGAGCCAGCCGTCCTTCTCCGCCGACGGCCCCGCACCGGTCACAAGGATGGTTTGCATGGCCATCGCCGCTCTATCCCTGTTGTCACGCGCGACGATGCGAAACGGATTGTGCGCCTGAGTGAGCGAGGTGACGCGCATGATCCGGTAGCGCTGGCCGTCGAGCGTATCCCAACGCCACTCGTCAGGCGTGTCCTTCGCGTGACGCGCGAGTGCGTCGCTCACGTCGCTGTGCATGCAATCGATATGGATATGCAACTGGTTTTGCGAGCGGCGGTATTGCGAGTTGATCTCGATGCCGAGTTGATTGTCGGGCAAGGACCGCTTGACGGACTTTTCGACGTAAAGCCGCGACACCCACGCGTCGTCCCAGTAGTCCTGTGCATTCGGCGCCAGCACGAATGGGCTTTCTATGCCCGTGACACGGTCGGTTGGAATCAGCAGATGCTGCGAGCGGCCGACGATGTCCTTCAGGATCACATAGCGTTTGTCGAGGTCGACGACCGTGCATTGGCCCGGCGTCCCTGTGGCCTGTTGCGACGGCACGCAACGCAGATCGACGATTTTCCAGAGCGCGTTCGGATCGACTGCGGCAAGGCGCACACAGGAGGAAGCGGTAAAGGCGACCGCCAATACGGCGACGGTTCGCAGAATCGCTCGCCGAAGGCGGGCTGGTTTTGACACGGTCATCGGCATGCGGATCGGCACTTTTTTATCGGAGTTTTCAACAGCATCGTTGGTGTCGTCTTGAAGCCGTCAAAGCACCGGCGCCGGCAGCACGCCGAGCAATTGCTCGAATGCGACGCCGATCGCCAACAGCCGTCGATCCTCGCCGAGCGGTCCATCCAGTTCCAGACCGACCGGCAAGCCGCTCGCGCTCATCCCCGCTGCCAGCGACAAGCCCGGAATGCCGGATGTACTGGCCGGATCCGTATTGCGCAGGAACGCGTCCATCGTATCGATCGACGCGGCGCCGTCGATCGATACTGTCGACGAGCCGTTCAGGTCGTCGATCGGCACCGCAGTGAGGCGCGTGGTTGGGAACAGTAGCGCGTCGAGACGCTCATCCGCGAATGTCGCGGCCACATACTGCTGCAAGCGCGGCCGCCACAGCTTCAGTGCGGCGTCGTAATGCGAACCGAGCACGTCGGCGAGCACGCCGTCGTAGATCGCGCGCACGTCCGGACTCGCGATGCGGGCCGCCATTTCAGCCACCGTCTTGACCGGCGCATCGTTGGCGACGAGCCACGCGAGCACGTCTTCGCGCGGTTCGTGGATCGCGATCGGGCCACCTACCTGGCCGTTCAAGGTTTCCAGCTCGCTCATTTCGACGGGCACGAAGATGACGCCCGCTGCTTCGAGCCGGCGCAAGGCGGCGCGCGCGACGTCCTCTACCTGCCTTTCGAGCCCTTCCCAGAGCGGCGCGGGCAAACCGATACGCAAGCCGTTCAGCGTGAGCGTGGGTAGAGGTCCCGTTCCGGTAATCACGCCGTCGAGCAAAGCGATATCGGCGACCGTGCGCGCCATCGGACCCACGGTATCGCGCGTATGGCTGATCGGCACGACGGCATTCGGGTCGTGATAGCGCCGCTCGGCGCCGCCGTTACCGACCGAGGGACGAAACCCAGCGATGCCGGTCAACGCAGCCGGAATGCGGGTCGAGCCGCCGGTGTCCGTGCCGAGACCCGCGGGCACGATGCGCGCGGCGATCGCAACAGCGGTGCCGCCCGACGAGCCGCCTGGAATCAGCGAAGGGTCATATGGGTTGCGCACAGGCCCGGCGTGGGGAGCGAGGTTCGTGCTGGTGATGCCGAACGCCAGTTCGTGCATGTTGGCTTTACCGAGCACGATCGCGCCGGCGTCCAGAAGCCGTTGTACCGAAGGTGCGTTCGTCTTCGGTACGAAGCCCTCCAAAGCGGGCGTGCCCGCCGAGGTCTGCAAGCCGGCCGTGTTGATGTTGTCCTTCACGACGATGGGCAAACCGGCGAGCGGTAACTGCGCTTTTGCTTCGGGCGGCAACGCATCGATGCGCTGCGCGGCGGCCAGCGCACCGTCGAGGTCGAGCGTGGTGAGCGCATTGAGAGTCGAAAGCGCCGCTGCCCGCGCCAGCAGCGTGGCCATATAGTCGGCGGCTTTGAGGCGCCCGGACTGGATCGCTGCGACCGCTTCCGTTGCGGTCAGCGCCAACTGTTCATCAACGGTCCATGTCATCGCCGGCGTCCCCTTGAGCTGAAGTGACGCCTATTCTGGCACAGCCGCTTAAAGACCGGCGCCGCGTGGCGCAACGTGGCCCGCGTTTGCCGGCTCGTGGGGCGGTTGGGTTTCCAGTTCTGCGCGGTTGACCGGCGCGACCGCTGCTATGGATTCTTCAGGCGCTATCGGAAGGGCCTGCTGTCGTTACTGGTGGCTGTCGATCCACATGCGTCCCCATCGGAATGCATAGGCGAGCGCATGTTCTTCGTCGAAGAAGTAATCGAGTGCGTCGAAGGAGTAGGCCTGGCCCTGGTTTGCAGAGGTTTTCTCGATGGTCAGGTTGGCGGCGAACAGGCCGTTGGGCAACTGTTGCGCAGCCGGTGCGACTTCGTAGCCCTTGTAGCGGATATTTGAATTCATGGTCGTGGCGGTGAGTGTGCCCGCGTGTGGTGCTGAGGAGCCGGCGCAACACAATCTAGTGCGTCAGGTAACCGGTGAGTGAGCGGGCAGGATCAAGCGTAGGCCGCGCCGCGCAGCGGGTGAACCAATCTTTCGTCGTAAGCAAATCAGCGAGGTTCTGGAACGGTCTTCAGGCGGCCGGATCGGACCATAGTCGATGAGCGTGAAGACACTATCCGGCCATTGTTGGCGAATGGTCTGTTATGTGGCGCACGGTTTGGAGTCGGTAGAGCGGCCGCGTGGAGGAAACCGGCCGGTAGGAAGATTCGTGGACCGCAAGCCGCGATCCACGATGCAATACGGTTCGCGTTTAAACCGCGTGCAGCAGCCGGGCAGGTTGCGTTTCCTTGACTGCATTGCCGAGCGGCGCGGCTGTCGGCGTGCGATGGGCGTTGAACGCCAGCGCGAATTGCGCGGCCTGCTGGCCAACCGTGGCGAGCTGATCGACAACCTTGGCGTCGGAGCAGGTGTCGACGGTGTCGAAGCGCGTTTCCAGCGTGTTGATCCCGGCCCCGAACGGCGTGGGCCAGCCGCGCAACGCATGGACGATCGAGCGTAGCGAGGTCAGCACCGAGCCTGCAGCCTGCCAGCCATAAGCCGTGACGATACAGCCGACCGCGCGGCCATCCAGATACGGCCGCTCATCGGCGCGCAGTTCCTCGAGCGTGTCGAGCGCGTTCTTGACGAGGCCCGAGACACCGCCGTGATAGCCGGGCGTCGCGATGATGAGCGCGTCCGCATGGCGCACGGCTTCGATCAGTTCGAGCTGTTCGACGGTGCGTTGAGGGTTTTCCGGCGCGTAGTGGGGCAGGCTATGCAGGAAGGTGCCGCCAAACAGGCGGGTATTCGCTCCAGCGGCTTCCGCGCCACGCAGCGCAAAGCCGAGCGCGCGCTCGGTCGACGACGCCGCGCGTGTCGTGCCGCCGATACCGATGACAAGCGGCCGGCGATGATGTTCGAAACTGGTCAACGAAATGCTCCTTCGGTAGCGGCTCACGGAACGCTGGCGCGGGGCTGCGGGCAGACGAACCGGGGCGAACCGGACTTTGAAGTGTCATCTTAATGACCGCTGCGAGCCGGGCGAAGCGACTTTTTGTTCTAACGATATAACCGTGCGGGGTTACCGGCGGCCCAGTGGGTTGCCTGAGGGACGTTTCGAAGCCGATACGCCGCCCTGTGCAATGCAGTTGAAGCCGCGCCGGATAAGCATATGGCGATCCATTGGTTGGGGGCACGATGACGCACGGCTATGATCGAATCGTCTCCTCCATGACATCTCCTTGACATGGGACTCGGCCTCGCTACGTCAGTGGTGGGGCCTTTTTTTGTCTGGTCTTTCAGTGGCTTAAGCGCTCGCCGCTTCACGATAAAGCCGTTTTTCGCATGCTACGATGGTCCGCGAAGCGATTCCCGGCGAGGTCGAGCAAGCAATGGCAACCCTATATGACACGCTCGGTGTGCACGTGCATGCCACAGAAGAAGAAATCAAGCGCGCCTACCGCAAGGCCGCGATGAAATGGCATCCGGATCGCAACAACGGCGCCGAAGAAGTTGCGCGCGCCACCTTCCAGGAAATCAAGGACGCGTACGCGATCCTCTCCGACGCCGCGCAGCGCAAGGTGTATGACGCGGTCTATACCGAGCAGATGCGTGGCTGGGAGGCGCAGCGTGCACGCCAGCAAAAGGCGCAAGCTGACCGCGAGGCAGCGGCGCGCGCCGCGGACGAAGCGGCCTATGCCGAGATGGTGTCACTCGCCATGCGTTTCGCCGATGACGGCCACAATCGCGATGTGCTGTTCGGCGTGCTGCTAGGACGTCGATGCGACGCGCGGCGGGCCGCTCAGATCGCTGATAGTGTCTCCGCATTGCAGGCGTCGCGACGCGAGGCCGAGAAGGCGGAGCATGCTGCCGAGGCGGCCGCGAAAGCGGCGGATGTCTCTGAAGTTTCCGCCAAAGCGCAGGCGCCTGCCGCCAACGACGATGCCGCCAATCATGGCGCGCCAGGTAACCGCGGCAATCCAGGCAAGCGTGAAGAAAATGCTGGCGACGCTCATCCGGCCGGTGTACTGGGGGGACTCTGGTTTCAATTCCTGAACGGCCTGCGTTTTTGAAGAGGCCCGTGCGCACCGCTCGCGCGGTTGACAGCATACTGAAAGATTCGACTTCGCGCGGCTAGACTTCGTCACAGCAGCAACACGTAATGCCCGTGAGTTATCCGTCCCGATACAAATCCTCATAGCGCAAAAAATTAAGTCATCGTAATGTCACGAGGGCGCAAGAGTGGGCTGGCAGAATTGCGCAGAGGGATAAGAAAAACACGGTACGGGGTGAGCGTGACCAGAAAATACAAGGTGCTGTTTCTCTGTCGCGAGAATTCAGCACGCAGCATCATTGCCGAAGCTTTACTGCGCGAACTGGCCTGACACCGGTTCGACGCATTCAGCGCGGGGCCGGAGCCGGCCACGCGAGTTCATCCCAGCGCGATCGCGCAATTGCGCCCCGGTATTTCGGACCTCGGCGTGCTCAGCCCCAAAAGCTGGCTGGAATTCACGGGCGAATGGGCACCGCGAATGGATCTTGTCGTCGCCATGGACGAGTGCGTCGCCGGGCATCATGCGCCGCTCTTTCCCGGAGAACCGCCCTCGTGTAGCTGGATCTTTGCCGATCCGCTCGCCGATGGAATGCTCGAGCCGGTGCGACGCCGTTCGTTTGAAAAGGTGTTCTGGCAGATCGTCCGGCAGGTCAGCACATTCATCGACTTGCCGCAATACGCGGCGGCGTGGGAGGCTGCCGCGAGCGTCGAGGCGCGGGCTTGCGTGAGCGACGCGTTATGAGCATCCCCGGCGTTTCATCCGGCTGAGCCATGCCAGACGCGAAACGCGGGGTGCGTTTTCACTCTGCGGTTTTCGGGGGCGTCATCGGGTCGTTGGGCGACATCGAGTGCATGTCGGTGTTGCTCGAGTCCATCATTTTCGACGGGTTCCCGGGCCACATCGCTTGCGGGCTCGTGGCCGGGTCGCCGTGATACGTCATTCCTGCCGTGGGGGTGCCGTGCGCGTTACCCCCACCGGTGCCACCCTGGCCGTTGCCGCCACCTTGTGCGAAGGCCCCACCGCACGCCATTGAAAGAGCGGCGGTCGCGAGCATGATTTTAAGCGTGGAATTGCGCATGATATTTCTCCTTGCGAACTCATCAGGCATTAGGGTCGCTGCCCGTTACTTCGGCATTAGCACTTTGTCGACCACCATGATGACGCCGTTGCAACCAATTTTCTTTTCATGACCGGTCCCCTCGAGACGCAACGCGTAATTACGCTGCTCTGACCGGATATACGGTGGGCCCAGTCGTCTGGATGCAAACCGTCGGCGCACGACTTCTCTTCGCCAGCCTAAGTGGCGTGAGCACGCCCGCGTCGACGACCGTGTCAGACCTGTTGTTGCCACCAGAAAAGTACGGGGTAGTGCCTGTGCGCCAGCGGTTCAACAACCCGTCTGCCTAGCGGTTGTTCGGGCGCGCGAGCGGACTTCCCGCGAACGGGTCGTTTAGCCAATCCACCTGTTTTCTCGGCTGCGGAGCGGGTGCCGGCGTGGCCGACAATTCGAAGTGGTCGATTGATTGACCTGCGCTAATTGCCTGTTTAAGCCATTGGGGCATTTCACCCTGGCCGTCCCAGCTATCTCCCGTTGCGCTGCGGTAGCGCTCGGCGGTTTGCCTCTTCGGTTCGGCCGCCAGCACCGCGGCGAGGTCTTCTGGTTTGATACCAAACTCTTCCATGCGGTGGCGGAGATACGCAATCATGCTATCTCGCTTCCTTTCGTCCATAAGATATTCGTCCTTCTAAAGCGTCCGGCGTTCTGTCAATTACAGATTGCGAGGGAAAGCCGCGAAAGCACTGAGCCCACGTAAATGGGGTCCGCCCGCGGTAAAGTTATTGATCGAAGGAAATCCTGGTGGCAGCGTTAAAAAACGATGCCTCATAAATTGCGTAACTGCATTTGCCCGGCGAGGCCGCCTGTACGGCTGGCCGCGCCAATCAGCGAATATTCAGGCGCTCCGCCACGCGGCAGGTACGGCTGGATAAGCCCTACGGCTGCTATGGAAAGAGCACTGATGAAGATGCACTGATTACGGATGGCCGGTCTCATGCCCACGCTCCGTCTCTCGCCGGTGCCTCGCGCGGGGCTGATTTTGTGCGTTATTCCAGCATCATAGCGCACTGTTCGAGTAAAGCACGCGCCAGCCCGGCTGATTTTGTTGCCGCATGTCCCTGATCGACCTGCAGCCGCCCCCACAAACACTGTCTGCGCCGCCGGGATTGAAATCCTGAGCGGCCGACCTATAACGAAACTGCGGAGCAACAATCTGCGTTTCCAGCCTGGTGGCGACCGGCTCCGGTAAGCCGCGCGTGCACGCCCGACATCGGTTTCAGGTTTGGCAACTAATTACTCATTTAGTTCGGTGACTCGCCGCAGCAGTCCCGCATAAGTATTCGCCCGTCCGTCAGTTCGATCTGGCGACACGACGTTTTTTCGCGGATCAATTCTTTTTGAAGGAGATGAGGACTGCCGCGCCGGATTCGAGGAGTCTGGACATGAAACTACGTTTATTGATGGCGTTGGCAAGCGTCGCTCTCTTTCTGGTGCCGAATTCAGCCGGCGCACTGGACAGTCAGCAGGACGACGCTGGGTCGGGCCGGGCGCTGATGCAGCAGAACGCGAACGAATCAGCGCAAGACACAACCGACATGTCGTTTAGCGAAACTGGGCGGGCCGTGATGCCGGTTGGCCAACCGGTGCAGAACGTCTCCTATGGCGGTGTGGCTGCTGGCGCGGCGGAAGCTGGAGGTCGACAGGAGCGGCCGTGTTCTTCCGGGCCGCAATGCAGGATCTATTTGGGTCAATAACAGACCGGTAGTTCAGGAGGCGGTGACGAGCAACATGCACCGCCTCTCACCAATCCGCGCACGGAATCCTTGTCGAAATACCCACACGCCCGACTGCGTTTTTACGGAGTGGTCAGCGAGCGATTTAATACGATGTTAAGGTGTGTTCCGTTCAGGTCTTCACCGACTCGTTTTCCGGCCGCAAATCATAAGCAGGCAAATAGCGCCTGCTTTTTTAATTGTGATCGGCTGTCCGTGAATTGATTAGTCCGGTATGACTGCTCCAATCCCACCCGTTGTTTAGTTACTCGCAAACAATACTATGTTGATGGAAGATAATCTGCCGGTGAGCACTGCCTCGCCGGACGATGGCGCCTCGTCGTCTCTGCGTTCGTGGCTCGCTGTTGTAGCCGTTGCAATCGGTGCGTTTGCATTCGTGACCACGGAGTTTTTGCCCGTTGGATTGCTGCCGCGCATCGCGGCGGATCTGGGCGTGCTGCCTGGCACCGCAGGCTTGATGGTCACTGTGCCGGGTGTAATTGCCGCCATCTCCGCGCCCGGTTTGATGCTGGTGGCCGGGCGGATGGATCGCCGGCGTGTATTTCTGTTGCTCACGGCCTTGCTGCTGGCGTCGAATCTGATTTCAGCTTTTGCGCCCGATTTTCTGTCCATGCTGCTCGGACGTGCGCTGCTCGGTGCGGCATTGGGCGGTTTCTGGACGTTGGCGACAGCGGCATCGGGGCGCCTCGTGAAGCCGAAGGATTCGGCTAAAGCCATGGCAACGATTCTGACCGGCGTGACCTGCGCGACAGTGATCGGTGTGCCGCTCGGCACGTTTATCGCCAGCTTCGCGTCGTGGCGTGTTTCGTTTATGGCAACCGGCGTGCTCGTTGCGATCGCGCTCGTGGCTCAGTTCGTCTTCGTGCCGTCCTTGCCGTCGACAGCCGCATTGCGGATGCGCAATCTGGTGGCGCTGCTGCGCCGCCCGCATCCGCGTAGAAGCATGCTGATGGTCGCGCTCGTATTCGGCGCGCATTTTTCCTCCTACACGTACATCACGCCGTTCCTGCTGCGTAACGCGAATTTCACGATGTCGACGATTACGTTGCTGCTGCTCGGCTTCGGCATGATTGGGTTCGTTTCGAACTTCGCCGTTTCGTCGACGGTAACGCGTAACCTGAAGATGTCCGTGGGCGCGATGATTTCTCTGCTCATGTTCGCGCTGTTCGCCATGCCGTTGTTGCAACAATCGCCAATCGGCGTCGCCGCGTTCGTACTCGCGTGGGGTGTTTCGTTCGGGGCGTTGCCGCTGTGTTTCAGCATCTGGATTCAACGCGCTACGCCGGATTCGCCGGAAGCGGGCTCGGCGCTGTTTGTCAGCGTCATTCAGGTGGCGATTGCGCTGGGGTCGCTCATTGGCGGTGTGGTGGTCGACCATGTCGGCATTTCCGCCGACTTTCTCTTCGGCAGCGGTTTGGCGCTGCTGGGGCTCGGGGCGCTCGCGAGTTTTGGGCGGCGCGAGCACGTGGTGGCTACGGAATCGATAGCGTGTCCGGCGTGTACTGAATAACGGGCAGGCCCATCAAGCGCCACGCCCACCGATCCACTTTTGTTATCGCCCCCTCCAATACACGGATTGTTAGCGCATCGCACCGCTCGTATATTTGCTGAACGAAAGCAGAGGCAGCACGGACAGCAGAAAATACAACAACTGAAAGGCAAGCCGCCCGGGCTTGCCACAGGAGCAAAGCGATGAATCGAATCGATCTGGAGGGGCGTGTTGTCGCCATTACCGGCGGCGCGCGCGGCATTGGTTACGCGGTGGCCCAACGGGCGTTGAACTCGGGCGCGTCGGTCGCCCTATGGGATATCGACGCCGAGCGCCTCGCGCGCAGCGAGCGCGAACTCAGCGAACTGGGCAAGGTAACGGCTATCACGGTCGAACTCACCCAGGAAGCCTCGGTTGTTCAGGCGGTGGCACAAACCGTCGCCGCCCACGGCGCGATCGACGTGCTGATCAACTGCGCCGGCATCACCGGCGGCAACGGTACGACGTGGGAGCTGGACCCCGAGGTCTGGCGCCGTGTGATCGACGTGAATCTGATCGGACCGTATCTCACCTGCCGCGCGGTCGTGCCGCAAATGCTCAAGCAGGGTTATGGCCGGATCGTCAATATCGCGTCCGTGGCCGGCAAAGAGGGCAATCCGAATGCCTCGCACTACAGCGCTTCGAAAGCCGGGCTCATCGGCTTGACCAAATCCCTCGGCAAAGAGCTTGCGACGAAGAACATCCTCGTCAATGCGGTCACGCCCGCAGCGGCCAAAACGGAAATCTTCGATTCGATGTCGCAGGAGCATATCGACTACATGCTCTCGAAGATTCCAATGAACCGGTTCCTGATGCCGGAAGAAGCGGCGTCGCTGATTCTCTGGCTCTCGTCCGAAGATTGCGCGTTCAGCACTGGCTCGGTGTTCGACTTGTCCGGTGGCCGCGCCACTTACTGAGTCGTCACAGCTTCAACTAAGCCGTAGCAGTAGCGGCAGCCGTGCACAAAGGCAAAAAAACGCAGAGCGCGACCCGCGATCTCTGCGAAGGAGACGACATGAATCCGCATTCGCCCGCATCACTGGAGGCGATCAACAGCAAGGTCATGCGCCGGCTGTTGCCGTTTCTCTTGCTGATGTATGTACTGGCGTTTCTTGATCGCGCCAATATCGGCTTCGCGCAGAAGGCATTGCAACACGATACGGGTTTGTCTAACGCGGCTTTTGCCTTCGGCGCGGGCGTGTTCTTCGTCGGCTATGCGTTGTTCGAGGTACCGAGCAATCTGCTGCTGCATCGGGTCGGCGCGCGTGCGTGGATGTGCCGGATCATGGTGACCTGGGGGCTCGTCTCGGCGGCGATGTGTCTCGCCCATACGCCGACTGCATTTTACTCACTGCGTTTTCTGCTGGGTGTCGCCGAAGCCGGTTTCTTCCCCGGCGTGATCTATTACCTGACCCACTGGTTTCCGCAAGCGGCGCGAGCGCGCGCGGTGGGCGTGTTCTATTTCGGTGCGCCGCTGGCGTTCATCTTCGGCAGTCCGCTGTCGGGTTCCTTGCTCGAATTGCATGGCGCAATGGGGCTGGCCGGCTGGCAGTGGCTGTTTCTGATCGAGGGGGCGTTGGCCTCATTGGTCGGCGTATGGGCCTTCTGGTATCTCGACAACCGTCCTGAAGACGCGCGCTGGCTCGACGCGCAGGAACGCAGCACCTTGCGCAGTGCACTCGATGACGATGCGCGCGCCGCATCTGCTCACGGGCCGCGTCACATTCTTGCCGCACTGGTGGACCGCCGCGTGTTGCTGTTTTCGGCGATCTATCTGCTGATTCAGATGAGCGTCTACGGCGTGATCTTCTATTTGCCGCAGCAAGTAGCCGCTTTGCTCGGCACGACGGTCGGCTTGCGCGTGGGCCTCGTCGCCGCGCTGCCATGGCTGTGCGCGCTGGCCGTGACGTGGTACGTGCCGCGTCGTGCGGATCGCACAGGCGGACACCGGCGCTGGGCGGTCGCGCTGCTGGTGCTCGCAGGTCTCGGTATTGGCGCCTCGGGGCTCGCGCATAACCCATCGGTCGGCTTGATCGCGCTGTGCTGCGCGGCCAGTGGTTTCATCGCCGCGCAACCGCTGTTCTGGACATTCCCGACGCGCTATCTCACGGGTGCCGCGGCGGCGGGCGGGATCGCGCTGATCAATTCACTCGGCGGCCTCGGCGGGTTTATTGCGCCGAGCCTGCGTACCGCGGCGGAGCGAACTTTCTCGTCGACTTCGGCAGGGCTGATCGTATTGGGTGTGTCGAGTCTGCTGGCAGCGCTCATGATCGGCACGCTGTTGCGTCGTGACGGCGCAGATTCAACCTGGTCTTTCCAACACTTACTGCACCGCGCCCGTTAGGCGCATTGTCGGATGCACGTTCGACGCATCAACAACGGAGCCCTTTTTATGGCCATGCCTACTATCCGGCACGTGCGTGCCTTCATCGTCCGCGGTGGCGGTGCGGATTATCACGATCAACCTGACGGACACTGGATCGACGATCACATTTCTACGCCGATGGCGCGTTATCCGGAGTATCGCCAGAGCCGCCAGTCGTTCGGTATCAATGTGCTCGGCACGCTGGTGGTGGAGATCGAAGCTAGCGACGGCACGGTCGGTTTCGCGGTGACGACCGGCGGTGAGATCGGCGCGTTCATTGTCGAGAAACATCTCGCACGTTTTCTCGAAGGCCAGCTCGTCACCGACATCGAGAAGATGTGGGATCAGATGTATTTCTCGACGCTGTACTACGGCCGCAAAGGCGTGGTGTTGAATACGATCTCGGGTGTCGATCTCGCGTTGTGGGATTTGCTCGCGAAAGTCCGTAAGGAGCCGGTGTACCAACTATTGGGTGGCCCGGTGCGCGACGAACTTGTGTTCTACGCAACGGGCGCGCGTCCTGATCTTGCGAAAGAGATGGGTTTCATCGGCGGAAAATTGCCGTTGCAGCATGGTCCTGCTGAAGGCGAGGCAGGTCTCAAGAAGAATCTCGACAAGCTTGCCGAGATGCGTAGCCGCGTCGGCGACGACTTCTGGTTGATGTACGACTGCTGGATGAGCCTCGACGTACCGTATGCAACGCGACTCGCGCAGGCGGCGCACGAATACGGTTTGAAATGGATCGAAGAGTGCCTGCCGCCGGACGACTACTGGGGTTACGCCGAACTGCGCCGCAACGTGCCACGCGGCATGATGGTGTCGACCGGCGAGCATGAAGCGACACGCTGGGGGTTTCGCATGCTGCTGGAGATGCAGTGCTGCGATCTGATTCAGCCGGATGTGGGATGGTGCGGTGGCATTACCGAACTCATCAAGATATCGGCGCTCGCCGATGCCCACAATGTGATGGTGGTGCCGCACGGTTCGTCGGTGTATAGCTATCACTTCGTCGTCACGCGGCACAACTCGCCATTCGCCGAGTTTCTGATGATGGCGCCGAAAGCGGATGAAGTGGTGCCGATGTTTACGCCGCTGCTACTCGACGAACCGGTCCCCGTGAATGGACGGATGAAGGTGCCGGACACGCCGGGGTTCGGCGTGCGGCTCAATCCGGAATGCGCGCTGGTGCGGCCTTATCCGCGTTGAATGTGAGTGGAACCCAAGCTCGATCTACAAGACTTCATATTGATCCAGCCAACAGGAGAATGACGTGTTGCTCAAGGACAAGGTTGTGATCGTCACCGGCGGCTCGCGTGGCATTGGCCGCGCGATAGCGGTTGCGTGCGCAACCGAAGGCGCGGATGTGGCGATCAACTACTGGGGCGATAACGACGCATCTTATGGACGCCGTTCGGCCGTTGCCGAAGTGGTCGCCGAAATCGAAGCGTTGGGACGGCGCGTGATCGCGATTGAAGGCAACGTAGCCGCGCGCGAAACGGGTCAGGAACTCGTTCGCCAAACCGTCGAAGCCTTCGGCAAAGTCGACGTGCTCGCGAGCAATGCCGGCATCTGCCCATTTCACGCTTTTCTCGACATGCCGCCCGACATATTGGAGTCGACCGTGGCAGTCAATCTGAACGGTGCGTTCTATGTCACACAAGCGGCCGCGCAGCAGATGAAAGCGCAGGGCACGGGCGGCGCGATCGTGGCGACGAGCTCGATCAGCGCCCTGGTAGGCGGCGGCATGCAAACGCACTACACGCCGACCAAAGCGGGTGTGCATTCGCTGATGCAGTCATGCGCGGTTGCGTTGGGGCCATACGGCATTCGCTGCAATTCGGTGATGCCCGGCACGATCGCGACCGACCTGAACGCGGAAGATCTCGCCGACGAAGCGAAGAAAGCCTACTTCGAAAAGCGCATTCCATTGGGAAGATTGGGTCGTCCGGAGGACGTCGCCGATTGTGTGGTATTCCTTGCTTCCGATCGCGCGCGCTATGTAACGGGCGCCGCGCTGCTGGTGGACGGCGGC
>NZ_DASRSY010000059.1:0-23454 GCF_035656215.1 Paraburkholderia sp. | reverse complement strand
ATCACGCGTTTTCGCGCACGGTGTGCGGAAAAATGAATTCAGAGTGAGGTTCTCAATGTACGCGGTCATAAAAACCGGTGGCAAGCAGTATAAAGTTGCCGTCGGCGAAAAACTTAAAGTAGAACAGATACCGGCAGACATTGACGCTGAAATCACGCTCGACCAGGTTCTCGCAGTGGGCGAAGGCGAATCGATTAAGTTCGGTACGCCGCTGGTCAGTGGGGCTTCCGTCAAGGCTACCGTCGTGTCGCAAGGTCGTCACGCAAAAGTGACCATCTTCAAGATGCGTCGCCGGAAGCACTACCAGAAGCATGGCGGCCACCGCCAGAACTATACCGAACTGCGCATCGACGCGATCAACGCGTAAGCGCACCGGTTAAGGAGCAAATTAAATGGCACACAAAAAGGCAGGCGGATCATCCCGCAACGGCCGCGACTCTGAATCGAAGCGTCTCGGCGTCAAGGTTTACGGCGGTCAGGCCATCAACGCTGGCGGCATCATCGTTCGCCAACGTGGCACGCGCATGCACCCGGGCGAAAACGTCGGTATCGGCAAGGATCACACCTTGTTCGCGCTGACGGACGGCCACGTCAATTTCTCGACGAAGGGCGCAGCGAAGAAGCACATGGTCAACGTCGTCCCGGCAGCAGTCTGAGTTTAATCAGGCACGGGCTTCAGGACCGGAAAAAGGCCCCGCGAAGTTCGCGGGGCTTTTTTTATTGCAGCATCTTTTTGCTGGGCGAAATTGGCGATTCGGTGGATCGGATTGCCATGCGCTGGCAAGGCTAGCCGTTTGGCTGATTGCTCACCGCACGGCGGCCGCGGCAAAATAGCAACATCTGAAAGCATCAACCCAGCAGCACCATCTAGCAGCACACCACGGGACGGAGTTACGCATGAAGTTCATTGACGAAGCGAGGATTGAAGTCATCGCCGGCGACGGAGGGGATGGCAGCGCGTCGATGCGCCGCGAGAAATTCGTTCCGTTCGGCGGCCCGGATGGCGGCGACGGCGGGCGGGGCGGTAGCGTGATCGCGGTCGCAGACCGCAACATCAACACGCTGATCGACTACCGCTACGCGAAAAAACATTTGGCACGCAACGGCGAAAACGGCCGGGGCGCGGACTGCTACGGCAAGGGCGGCGACGACATTACGCTGCGCATGCCGGTCGGCACGACCATTAGCGATATGGAAACCGGTGAGCTGATCGCCGATTTGACCGAGCACAACCAGAGCGTGCAGATCGCACAGGGCGGCGCAGGCGGTCTCGGTAACCTGCATTTCAAATCCAGCACGAACCGCGCGCCGCGTCAGAAAACCGACGGCAAGCCCGGCGAGCGCCGCATGGTGCGCCTCGAATTGAAGGTGCTGGCCGACGTCGGTCTGCTCGGCATGCCGAACGCCGGCAAGTCGACCTTCATCTCGTCGGTGTCGAATGCGCGGCCGAAAATCGCGGATTACCCGTTCACGACGCTCGCGCCGAATCTCGGCGTGGTGCGTGTCGGGCCGAGCCGCAGCTTCGTGATTGCCGACATTCCTGGTTTGATCGAAGGCGCTGCAGAAGGCGCCGGCCTCGGTCACCAGTTCCTGCGTCATCTGCAGCGTACCGGTCTGCTGCTGCATATCGTCGACCTGGCACCGTTCGACGAAGCCGTCGATCCGGTCGCCGAAGCCAAGGCGATTGTCAACGAACTGCGCAAGTACGACGAGCTGCTCTATGAGAAGCCGCGCTGGCTGGTGCTTAACAAGCTCGATATGGTGCCCGAAGACGAGCGCAAAGCGCGCGTATCGGCATTCATCGAAGGCTACGGCTGGGACGGCCCGGTGTTCGAAATCTCGGCGCTGACCGGCCAGGGTTGCGAGAGCCTTTGTTACGCGGTGTATGACCACATCGCCGCGCATTCGGACGCGCAGCGCGCGGCCGAAGCCGAAGATCTCGCCGCTGATGTGCGTTTCCGCGAGAAACCGGAAGCGCCGGCCGCTGCTTCGGACGACTCCGGCGTCGACCCGCAGGAGTAACAAGCCTGGGCGCCGGCGCCCTTCAGGGGCGCCGGCATGCATCAAGCGTCATCTTGGGAGACCGCGCACAATGCGTTCCGTCATCGCAGATTCACGGCGATTGGTAGTGAAAGTCGGCTCGAGCCTCGTCACGAATGACGGGCGCGGCCTCGATCATGCTGCAATTGGCCGCTGGGCCGCTCAGATTGCCGCACTGCGCGCGCAAGGCAAGGAAGTGGTGCTGGTCAGTTCGGGCGCCATTGCCGAAGGAATGCAGCGGCTTGGCTGGACCAAGCGTCCACGCGAGATCGACGAATTGCAGGCGGCCGCGGCTGTCGGTCAGATGGGCCTTGCGCAAGTCTACGAAAGCCGCTTTGCCGAGCATTCGATCCAGACCGCGCAGATTCTGCTGACCCACGCCGATCTGGCCGACCGCGAACGCTATCTGAACGCTCGCTCCACGTTGCTGACGCTGCTGCGTCTGGGCGTCGTGCCGATCATCAACGAGAACGACACGGTCGTTACGGACGAAATCAAGTTCGGCGACAACGACACGCTGGGAGCATTAGTCGCGAATCTGATCGAAGGCGACGCGCTCGTCATCCTCACCGATCAGCAAGGGCTCTTTACTGCCGACCCACGCAACGACCCGAACGCAACGCTCGTTCAACAGGCCGATGCCGGTGCGCAGGAACTCGAAGCAATGGCGGGTGGTGCGGGTTCGAGCCTGGGCCGCGGCGGCATGCTGACCAAGATTCTTGCGGCCAAACGCGCGGCACACAGCGGCGCCAATACGGTGATCGCGAGCGGGCGTGAAGCGGATGTGTTGTCGCGGTTGGCCTCGGGCGAGGCGATCGGCACGCAGTTGATCGCGCGCACGGCACGCATGGCGGCGCGCAAGCAATGGATGGCCGATCACCTGCAGGTACGCGGCCACGTGGTGATCGACGACGGCGCCGTCGAAAAGCTGACCGAAGGCGGCAAGAGCTTGCTGCCGATCGGCATCGTCGGTGTGCAGGGCGCGTTTGCGCGCGGCGAAGTAATCGCTTGCCTGAGCGCGGCAGGGCGTGAAGTAGCGCGTGGCCTGACGAATTACAGCAGTGCGGAAACCAAGCTGATCCAGCGGCGTCCGAGCGGTGAGATTGAATCGGTGCTCGGCTATATGCTGGAGCCTGAGGTGATTCACCGCGACAATCTTGTGCTGGTCTGATTTCCAGGCAAGATACGCACGACAAACAAAAAAGCCGTTCCAGCGTGAGCTGGAACGGCTTTTTTACGTCCGCCGCGACTTCCAGATTGGAAATCTGCTCGCGAAAACTGGCTCAGTGAATCAGCGAGGTCTGCGTGCGCTTGTAGCGGATGTTCTCAACAATCTGCTTTGCGGTGCCCGTAGGCATCTTGTTCGCACACATGTAATCCTGATACAGCGCTGCCTGGTATGCGTTCAGCGCGCCATTCTCAATGCGCCTGAAATCGTTGGCAACGGTTTGGTCCCAGCCGTCGTGATCGGCGTTCAGTCCCGCGTACTGGCGCCATTCATACGTGTCGCAGCGAATCCCTTCGTAGTTCACGTTGCGCGCGCCGCTTGAGCTCGTTACGACAACGGTGTAACGCACCACGCCGTCGGTGCCGACGCTCAGCGAATTTTTGTCGATCGCGAACTGCAGCGGCGTGTTGCCGGAGACCTCGAAAGGAAGAAGATTCGAGTCTTGCGGCAGCGGCGGCAACGTATCCACCTTGTTTTCAACCCAGTTGCTCGGCCGGTCCAGCAGGTAGGCAAACGCGCTGTCGTCTTTATTGGAGGGTTTGCTGGCGCAACCAGCCAGCAGGGCGCCAGTGGCGACGCACGCCACGACGAGAGCAAGTGCTTTCAATATGGTTTCCTCGAAACACTGGCGCAGCTCATGGAGCCGCGCCAGAGAGAGGCGGCGTGGACAGCCGCACAGAGTTGTTAATTGCGTACGCCAGGACGGAACAACGAGCCGGCGGTTTCGCGATCCGATTCGTCTTCGTGTTCCGACGCAGAGCCAACCTCGGCTACCGACCCGGAACCCGGACCGCAATCAGACACGATCGTCGTGTGAATCGACGTTTCGATGCTGAGGGTGGTCACCGAGGTGGTGACCGTCATCATTGTCGAATCCGGTGGACCTTCCATTGACGACGCTATCCGGGGATAACGCGGCCCATGGTGCCCGCCAGGTTTTTCCGCACGCGGCGCAGCCCGGCGCATGAAACGGGATAGCTCCGTCAGCGCCAACTGATACACATCCCGCTTGAACTCGATCACACAGTCGAGTGGCACCCAGTACTCGTTCCAGCGCCACGCATCGAACTCAGGGTGGTCGGTGGCGCGCAAGCAGATGTCGCAATCGCGTCCAACCATCCGGAGTAAAAACCAGATTTGTTTCTGGCCGCGGTAATGACCGCGTACTTCGCGCTTGATGAACTTGTCAGGCACCTCGTAACGCAACCAGTCGCGCGTGCGACCAATCACCTTGACGTGCTCAGGAAGCAGCCCGGTTTCTTCGTGTAACTCCCGATACATCGCTTGCACGGGGGTCTCTCCGTACTTGATGCCCCCTTGCGGAAACTGCCAGGAATGTTCACGGAGCCGTTTGCCCCAAAACACCTCGTTGTGCGCGTTCAAGAGGATGATGCCGACGTTCGGGCGAAAGCCTTCACGATCCAGCATACAACCACCTTCGAATCCTTTAAAATTGCTTTGATTATAAACAGATAACGGACCCGACGCACCGAATCGCACCAGATTGGAACGATTCGCCGCAAAAGGCCCGTGTTTGCGGTAGCCTGTCAGTCTTTCCGTGCCTTATCCCTTGCTGCAAAGGCTTTGCGCGATGGCTTCGGCGCCCCGGTCAGACCGGTTTGCCGGGGTTTTACCTGGCATGTGCAGGGCGTTTGCCGGGGCCTGGCCAGACTTTGGCCGGGTGTTGGGCGAGTTCGTGCCGGCTCCAAGCCGGGTCTGTGTCGGTTTCCCCACCGTTTTCACCTTTCGGGCGGTCCCTCCGGAGCCGCCGCTTTTGGAAAATCTGAATGAAAGCTTCCCGTTTCTTTATCGGCACGCTGAAAGAAGCGCCCGCCGACGCCGAGATCGTCAGCCACAAGCTCATGGTGCGCGCCGGCATGATCCGCCGCATCGCCGGCGGTATCTATAGCTACCTGCCGGTCGGCCTGCGTTCGATCCGCAAGGTGGAAGCCATCGTGCGCGAAGAAATGAACCGGGCGGGCGGGATCGAACTGTTGATGCCGTCGGTGCAACCGGCGGAGCTGTGGCAGGAATCGGGCCGTTGGGAAAAATACGGCCCCGAACTGCTGCGCTTCAAGGATCGCAAACAATCCGATTTCGTGTTCGGACCGACCCACGAAGAAGTGGTGACGGACATCGCGCGCGGCCAGATCAAGAGCTATCGCCAACTGCCGGTGAACTTCTATCAAATCCAGACGAAGTTCCGCGACGAGATCCGTCCGCGTTTCGGTGTGATGCGCGGCCGCGAGTTCATCATGAAAGACGCGTACTCGTTCGACAAAGACGTGGAAGGCCTGCGCGAGTCGTATCGCAAGATGTACGACGCGTACGTGCGTATCTTCACGCGCCTCGGTCTGAATTTCCGTGCCGTGGCAGCGGACAACGGTTCGATCGGCGGCAGCGGTTCGCATGAGTTCCACGTGATCGCCGACACCGGCGAAGATGCGATCGCCTATTGCCCGACCTCGGATTTCGCCGCGAACGTCGAAGCGGCCGAAGCGTTGCCGCTCTACAAGGAACGCGCGGCGCCGGTCGAAGAAATGAAGAAGACGGCAACGCCGGGCAAGGCGAAGTGCGAAGCCGTAGCCGAGCTGCTGAATATTCCGCTCGAGCGCACCATCAAGTCGATCGTCCTCGCCACCGAAAACGAAGGCGCTGAGCCGACCATCTGGTTGCTGATGTTGCGCGGCGATCACGATCTGAACGAGATCAAGGCTGGCAAGCTGCCGGGTCTCGCGGAATTCCGCATGGCCATCGAGGCCGAGATCATCGAGACCTTCGGCACGCCGCCGGGTTACCTCGGTCCGATCAACACGAAGAAGCCGGTCAAGGTCGTCGCGGATCGCACGGTCGCGAACATGAGCGATTTCGTGGTCGGCGCAAACGAGGTGGATTACCACATCACCGGCGTGAACTGGGGCCGCGATCTGCCGGAGCCGGTCATCGCCGATATCCGCAATGTGAAGAAGGGCGATCCCTCGCCGGACGGCAAGGGCGTGATCGACATCTGCCGTGGCATCGAAGTCGGCCACGTGTTCCAGCTCGGCACAAAGTATTCGGAAGCGATGAACGCGACCTGTCTCGACGAGACCGGCAAGCCGCGGCAGATGGAAATGGGCTGCTACGGTATCGGCGTCACGCGCATTCTGGGCGCGGCGATCGAACAGAATTTCGACGACAAGGGCATCATCTGGCCGGAATCGATCGCACCGTTCGAAGTCGTGCTGTGCCCGATGGGTTATGACCGCAGCGATGCCGTGCGCGAGCAGGCCGACAAGCTATACGCGGAGTTAGTTGAGGCGGGTATCGACGTAATCCTCGACGACCGTGGTGAACGTCCGGGCGTGATGTTCGCCGACTGGGAACTGATCGGCGTGCCGCATCGCCTGGTGATCGGCGATCGCGGTCTCAAGGACGGCAAGCTCGAGTATCAAGGCCGCCGCGACGCTGAAGCGACGCTGCTGCCGGTGGAAGACGCCGCGCAAACCGTGATCGGCAAAGTTCGCGCCGCGTTGGCGCAGTAAGCGGAGCGGACGGTGGAGTACACCTTCCTGTCCGCGACCATCCTGCTGATTCTGATCACAGACCCGCTCGGCAACATTCCTCTCTTTATCAGTTGCCTGCGGGGCGTGTCGCCGAAGCGGCGCACGATCGTCATTCTTCGTGAGGTGGCGATCGCCTTCGCGATCCTGCTGGTCTTCATGGTGGTCGGCGACGGTTTCCTGCGCATGATGAGCCTAACCGACCAGTCGTTGCGCATCGGTGGCGGAATCGTGCTGTTTCTGATTGCGCTCAGAATGGTGTTTCCGCATCCGGACGGTCCGTTCGGTGGCGACACGCGAGGCGGCGAGCCGCTCATCGTGCCGCTCGCCATTCCGGCGCTGGCGGGCCCATCGGCGCTCGCGACGGTGATGCTGCTGACGTCGCAGGCGCCCGGCAAGATGTTCGAATGGATCGGTGCACTGACCGTCACGATGGTCGTCTGCGCGATCGTGCTGATGCTGGCGGAGCGCATTCAGGCGTGGCTTGGCGAGCGCACCATGATGGCCTTCGAACGGCTGATGGGATTGGTGCTGGTGGCGATCTCAGTCGAAATGATGCTCGGCGGCATCCGCTCTTTTGTGCATCAACTTTGAGTGAGATCTGATGCGAGATTCAACACGGTAGCGGCGCGTTGCTATCAGCAGCCTGACCAACAAAAAAGCGGCCCGCAGGCCGCTTTTTTTACGTCGATGCGCGCCACAAATGGCGCTGGTGAAGCAACCTGACTCTAAGCGCCCTCGGTCAACGCCCGAATGGTCGGCAGGTTGCGCCAGTAGCCTTTGGCGTCCATCCCGCAACCGAACACGTAGCGGTCCGGCACTTCAAAGCCACAGTAATCCGGATGCAGCGGCTTCGCCTTCGGAATGATCTTCTCGCACAGCACCGCGCTCAGAAAGCGCTTCGCGCCCATCGCAAGGATGCGGTCGCGGATCGCGGCCATCGTCTCGCCTTCGTCGAGGATGTCGTCGAGCACCAGCACGACGCGATCCTTCACCGACTCGGCCGGCGCCACGCGCCACTGCATCTCGCTGCCGCCCTTGGTCGTGTTGCGGTAGCGGGTCAGGTGGATGTAGTCGAACTCGAGCGGGAAATCGAGGTGAGGCAGCAGCATGCCGGTGAACACCGCCGCGCCGCCCATCACCGACAACACGAGCGGGAAGTCCTCGCTCATCTCATCGCGGATGGCGGCAGCCATGCCGCTGATCGACGCATTGACGTCGTCGGCCGAAACGATTTCTTCGGAGTGGCTAAAAATGTGGAGAGCTTCTTCGCGGTTCATGACGTCTGACGGGCGGTAACTGTATACATAGTGTGGGTGAGAACGCCCCGAAGGAAGTCCCCTTGGGCGACGGCGGCGTGCGGTACAGAAAAAACCCGCACAAATCCGGAGTCAGTCGCGCGTGCCGTTGTTCTTGCAGGGAAGCACGCGCGCCGCCGTCTTTTGCTAAAGCTTAGCGCATGCCGGGCATCATGCCCTTCATGCCGCGCATCATCTTCTGCAAATTGCCGCCCTTCAGCTTCTTCATCATCGTGCGCATCTGGTCGTACTGATTCAGCATGCGGTTGACTTCCTGCACCTGCACGCCTGCGCCGGCGGCAATACGGCGCTTGCGGGTGGCCTTGATCAGCTCGGGCTTGGCGCGCTCCAGCGGCGTCATCGAATTGATGATGCCTTCCATGCGGCGCATCTGCGATTCGGCCATGCCCATATTGGCGCCGGCCGCAGCCTGCTGGAACTGCGCGGGCAGTTTATCCATCAGCGACGACAGGCCGCCCATGCTCTTCATCTGCGTCAGCTGCGCACGGAAATCGTTGAGGTCGAAGTCGCCGCCTTTCTTGACCTTGTCGGCGAGCTTCTGCGCGGCGTGTACGTCTACGCCACGCTGCGCTTCTTCGACGAGGGCGAGAATGTCGCCCATGCCGAGAATCCGGTTCGCCATGCGATCCGGGTAGAAAATTTCGAGGCCGTCGAGTTTTTCGGCGACGCCGACGAATTTAATCGGCTTGCCCGTCACGTGACGCACGGAGAGCGCAGCACCACCACGCGAATCGCCGTCGAGCTTGGTGAGGACGACGCCGGTGAGCGGCAGGGCGTCGCTAAAGGCCTTCGCGGTGTTGACCGCGTCCTGACCCAGCATCGCGTCGACGACGAAAAGCGTTTCCGCCGGTTTCAGTTCGCTGTGCAACGCGGTGATTTCCTGCATCATCGCTTCGTCGATACCCAGACGGCCCGCCGTATCGACCAGCAGCACGTCGTGGTAGTGACGCTTGGCCCAATCTACCGCGGCGCGTGCGATATCCACCGGTTTCTGATCCGGCTCAGACGGGAAGAAATCCGCGCCGACCTGCTCGGTCACCATCTTCAACTGCGCAATAGCGGCCGGGCGGTAAATGTCGCACGAGACGGTCAGAACCTTCTTTTTGTACTTTTCGCGCAGCAGCTTGGCGAGCTTGCCGACCGTGGTCGTCTTACCGGCGCCTTGCAGACCCGCCATCAGGATGACGGCCGGCGGCGTGACGGCGAGATTCAGTTCGACCGCCTTGCCTTCATAGTCGCCGCCGATGATCGCGGTCAGCTCGCGCTGCACCACGCCAACCAGCGCCTGGCCCGGCGACAGGCTGCTGATGACCTCCTCGCCAAGCGCCTTTTCCTTCACCTTGGCGATGAACTCGCGCACGACGGGCAGCGCCACGTCCGCCTCGAGAAGCGCCAGGCGCACTTCGCGCAGCATTTCCTGGGTATTCGCCTCGGTGAGCCGGGCTTCGCCGCGCAGCGTCTTGACGACGCGCGCCATCCGTTGAGTCAGATTGTCGAGCATGGGGAGCGATGAACAGTGCGGCCGGAGCGGGGCGCGAAGTGGAAGACGTCGCGGAGCAGGGGCCTAGTGTAAACTTCGAATATGGATATTGTACTGTATGCCCTCACTGCGCTCCTCTACGGCGGTCTCGCCGTGGCAGGCTGGCGCTCGCACCGGCACGCCGCCTTGCGCCCCATGCTCGGGAGCGTGCCGGCGGTGCCCGTCGCTGCGAGCATCTCGGCCGCCTCGGGTATGAGCACGTCGGGCCGCGCGCTGCTGTTTGTCGCGCTGCTCGCGCACGGCGTGCTGCTGCATACCACCATCTTTCCCCAGAACGCGATGGTGTTCGGCTTCGCGTTCGCGCTGTCGGCCATGTTCTGGCTCGGCGCCGGCATCTACTGGATCGAAAGTTTTTTCTTTCCGCTCGACGGCCTTCGCTTGCTGGTGTTGCCGCTCGCCTGCGTCGCTTCGCTATTACCGCTGGCGTTCAGCGGCGTGCGCGTGCTGCCGTATTCGGCCGCGCCGATGTTCAAGCTGCACTTCCTGATCGCCAATATCGCATACGGTTTGTTCGCGATCGCTGCATTGCACGCGATTCTGATGCTGCTGGTCGAGCGGCGTCTTCACGCAATGCGCGGCGGTATGTCGCAACGGAGTGCGGCCGCGGCGGGCAACGGCTGGCTGTCGAGCTGGCTCGACACGCTGCCGCCGCTGCTGACTTTGGAAAAGCTGCTGTTCCGTCTGATTGGCGCCGGCTTCGTATTGCTCACGCTGACGCTGCTCTCGGGCATCATATTCAGCGAGCAACTGGTCGACCGCGCGTTGCGGCTCGATCACAAGACCGTTTTCGCGATTCTTTCATGGGTGATGTTCGGCGCGCTGCTGACCGCGCGCAAGGTTTCCGGCTGGCGCGGCCGTGCGGCATTGCGCTGGGTGCTGGCGTCGTTCGTCGCGCTGCTGCTGGCGTACGTCGGCAGCCGTTTTGTATTCGAGGTGCTGTTGCACCGTGCTGTAGTGTGAGTGCCCTGCTATGCGACAAATTTTTCTGCTGATCCTGTTGTTCATCGTTGGCCAATGGCTGGTCAAGGCGCTGCGTCGTCATGACGCGCAAGCGTCGCAACGCAACGGCGGCGCCGGTGCGAATGGCGCCGCGGGCGCAAAAGGCCAGAGCGGTCCGAATGGCGGCGCCCGTGGGCCCGCCTCCGCGCAAGCGCAGCCGCAGCTTGCCGAGCCGATGATCCGTTGTGCCGAGTGCGGCGTGCACGCGCCGAAAAGCGACTCCGTGGTAGTGGCCGGGCAGCCGTTCTGCAGCGCCGCACATGCACAGCGTCACGGCGCGCATCCCACGGGCCGCGACGCTCGATGAGTGTCGCGTTCACCGTCGATGCCGACGGTTGGGTCGCCGCCGCACGCAAACTGCCATCGCCGAATTTCGAAACGCGGCCCGACGGGGCCGTGCCGACGCTGATCGTCGTCCATAACATCAGCTTGCCGCCCAATGAGTTCGGCGGCACGGCGATCGCCGAACTGTTCCAGAACACACTCGACTGCGACGCCCACCCGTACTACGACACGCATTTGCGCGGCGTACGGGTGTCCGCGCACTTCGTGATTCATCGCGACGGCGTGCTGGAGCAATTTGTCTCCTGCAACGAGCGCGCGTGGCATGCCGGCCCGTCGAATTTTTTCGGGCGCGAGCGCTGCAACGATTTCTCTATCGGCATCGAGCTGGAGGGCAGTGACACGACTGCTTTCGAAGCGGCGCAATACCGCACGCTCGGTGCACTTGTGACGGCGCTCAAGGCTCGCTATCCGGTCGAAGCGCTTGCCGGTCACTCGGACATTGCCCCCGGCCGCAAAACCGATCCAGGGCCCCATTTCGAGTGGCAGCGTCTGCAGCGCGACACCGCGTTAGCGGATCAGTACTTCCCCTATCTCAAGTTTTCCAGCGCACCGTAACGACCCTTCGCGCGACTTCGCGTGATACGGGCAGAGCAAGGCGCAGCCTTGTTCTCCGGGGAGGTGGTTTTGCGTCGTGCGATCCAGATGTCAAGTCTTCGAAAGCAAATAAATCGATTTGACCTGTCTCGAATCTCCACTATACTTGGTGCCAGAAATTCGGTTTTGCACTATATCTTGTGTTGTGCTGTGCATAACCGTGTGAATAACTGGGTGCATAACCGAGTGAATAAGTCAGCGGCGCCCCGCTCCCGAGCATGGCGCCGCAAGCATTCCAGGCAGCGAAAAACAATTCCCGCGGCGCCGCTGGTCGAGAGCACCGGCAGCACCCAGAAGCATTCAGGAAAAGGGCACAGCAAGTGATCGCGACACACACGATGAAGACCGTTACACATTCGAACCAGGCTTCATCGCTGTCGCATCCCGCCACCCGGCTCAGCCGGCCTTTTTCCTGCACACCATCGCTTGCGCACGCGGCGGCGCAGCGTTCGTTTTAATCCGCGGCTTTCTCCGCACCATTTCCAGGACCAGGAGCTTTGCACATGCAAACCACCGACAATGTGACGACCCGGTATGAGGGCTCACCGACCGGCCAGGCCTTCGGCCAGGCACAAGGCGCACAGGCGCTCGCGCCGCAGGTGACCTATGCCGACTACAAGGTGATCCGTCGTAACGGCAGCGTGGTGTCGTTCGAGCCGTCGAAAATCGCCATCGCCGTGACGAAGGCATTCCTGGCCGTCAACGGTGGTCAAGGCGCGGCGTCGGCTCGTGTGCGTGAACTGGTCGAGCAACTGACGCAGAGCGTGGTGCGCGCACTCGTGCGCAGCCGTCCGAACGGCGGCACGTTCCATATCGAAGACATCCAGGATCAGGTCGAGCTCGCGCTGATGCGCGGCGGCGAACACAACGTCGCGCGTGCGTACGTGCTGTATCGCGAGAAGCGCACCCAGGCGCGCGGTCATGACGACCTGATTGTCGCCAACACACCGGGTCTGAACGTCACCGACAACGGCGTGACGCGTCCGCTCGACATGGCTGCACTGCGCGGCATCATCGAATTGGCTTGCTCGAACCTGGGCGACGCCGTGAGCGCCGATCCGATCATCGCGGAAACGGTCAAGAATCTGTACGACGGCGTGCCGATGACCCAAGTCTACGACTCGGCGATTCTGGCTGCCCGCACAATGATCGAAAAGGACCCGGCATACAGCCAGGTCACCGCCCGCATCCTGCTGCACACGATTCGCCGCGAGATCCTCGAAGAGGAAGTCACGCAAACGGAAATGGCCGACCGCTATGCCGAGTACTTCCCGCAATTCATCAAGCGCGGCGTGCAAGCCGAACTGCTCGACGACAAGCTGCTGCAGTTCGATCTGAAGCGCCTCGGCGCCGCACTCGACAACAGCCGCGACCTGCAATTCGGCTACCTCGGCCTGCAAACGCTGTACGACCGCTACTTCCTGCATCACGACGGCGTGCGTATCGAAATGCCGCAGGCATTCTTTATGCGTGTCGCGATGGGTCTGTCGCTGAACGAGATCGACCGCGAAGCGCGCGCGATCGAGTTTTACAAGGTGCTGTCGAGCTTCGACTTCATGTCGTCCACGCCCACGTTGTTCAACTCGGGCACCCGTCGCTCGCAACTGTCGTCGTGCTACCTGACCACGGTCGACGACGACCTCGACGGCATCTACGAAGCGCTGAAGGAAAACGCGCTGCTGTCGAAATTCGCCGGCGGTCTGGGTAACGACTGGACGCGCGTGCGTGCGCTCGGTTCGCACATCAAGGGCACCAATGGCAAGTCGCAAGGCGTTGTGCCGTTCCTGAAGGTCGTCAACGACACGGCTGTGGCGGTCAACCAGGGTGGCAAGCGCAAGGGCGCGGTGTGCGCGTACCTGGAAACGTGGCACCTGGACATCGAAGAATTCCTCGAGCTGCGTAAGAACACCGGCGACGACCGTCGCCGCACCCACGACATGAACACGGCGAACTGGATTCCCGACCTGTTCATGAAGCGCGTTCACGAAGGCGGCGACTGGACGCTGTTCTCGCCGTCCACCTGCCCGGATCTGCACGACAAGTTCGGCGCCGAGTTCGAAACGGCTTACACGGCTTACGAAGACAAGGTCGCACGCGGCGAGATCAAGCTGTTCAAGAAGATCCCGGCGGCGCAACTGTGGCGCAAGATGCTGGGCATGCTGTTCGAAACCGGCCACCCGTGGATCACGTTCAAGGATCCGTGCAATGTGCGCTCGCCGCAACAGCACGTCGGCGTCGTCCACTCGTCGAACCTGTGCACGGAAATCACGCTGAACACCAGCGACGCCGAAATCGCCGTCTGTAACCTGGGCTCCGTGAACCTCGTCGCTCACCTGAAGGAACAGGCCGACGGCACGCTGGTGCTCGACCACGACAAGTTGAAGCGCACCGTCAGTGTGGCGATGCGCATGCTCGACAACGTGATCGACATCAACTACTACGCGGTTGCCAAGGCACGTAACTCGAACCTGAAGCACCGTCCGGTCGGCATGGGCATCATGGGCTTCCAGGACTGCCTGCATCTGCTGCGCACGCCGTACGCGTCGCAAGAGGCAGTGGCGTTCGCCGATACGTCGATGGAAGCGGTTTGCTACTACGCTTACTACGCGTCGACCGAACTGGCTCAGGAACGTGGCCGTTACTCCAGCTACCGCGGCTCGCTGTGGGATCGCGGCATCCTCCCGCAAGACTCGGTGAAGCTGCTGGCCGAAGCGCGTGGTGGTTACGTTGAAGTCGATTCGAGCGAATCGATGGACTGGACCGAACTGCGTTCGCGCATCGCCACCTACGGCATGCGCAACTCGAATTGCGTCGCAATCGCACCGACGGCGACCATCTCGAACATCATCGGCGTGTCGGCTTGCATCGAACCGACGTTCCAGAACCTCTATGTGAAGTCGAATCTGTCGGGCGAATTCACGGTGGTCAACGACTACCTGGTGCGCGACCTGAAGGAACGCGGTCTGTGGGACGAAGTGATGGTCGCCGACCTGAAGTACTTCGACGGCACGCTGTCGCGCATCGACCGGATTCCGGCCGACTTGCGCGCGATCTATGCCACCGCGTTCGAACTCGATCCGGTGTGGCTGGTCGAGGCGGCCTCGCGTCGTCAGAAGTGGATCGACCAGGCGCAGTCGCTGAACATCTACATGGGCGGCGCGTCGGGTAAGAAGCTCGACGAAGTCTACAAACTTGCATGGGTGCGCGGTCTGAAGACGACCTACTACCTCCGCACGATGGCGGCGACGCACGTCGAGAAGTCGACGGTTGCTCACGGCGCGCTGAACGCGGTGAGCTCGGGTGGTGGAGAAGGTTCGGGTGGTGTCGGCGGTGGCGCGGCAGGCGGGTTTGGCGCAAGCGGTGGTGCAGCTTCGGGCGGCATCCAGGCAGCGGCGGCAGCGCCGGCGGTGGCAGTCGAAGCAGCGCCGGAAGCGGATGGTCCGGTGTGCATGATGCGTCCGGGCGATCCGGGTTTCGACGAGTGCGAGGCTTGCCAGTAAGAACCTCTCGCGACCGTGATTCAGGCGCGAGACGAGTACGAAGCAGGCAGCAGGATCGCTGTTTGCTGAACGGGTTGTAGGTAAAGACCCGCATGCAGCGATCAGCAAGCCTGATAGAAGTGATACAGAAGTGAAGTAGATGAGCGGCGCGGCAAAACGAAATCGAAGTTGCGCCGCTCGTCGACAGGCAGCAAAGCACGGCAAGCAACTGAAGTCGCGAAGCGGTAACAAGCGGTAGATGAAGCGGTCAGCAGTCGGCAACACAGACGAAGCGCTCGACATGAAGCGCTCAGCAAACGCTCCGGCCGAGAGTCGATCGACACAGCCGGCAGATGCATCGCCCGACATTGCATTGAACTTCGCCTCGCTAGCACTGACGAACAGGCAGACACGAGGCAGCAGGAAGCAATCGCAAGACGCTGCAAACACGCTCCGCAATACAGATAGATAGAGCAGCGAAACGTCGCTTCGACACGTTGCTCTTCGAGCTTGCGAAGCACTTCGACGACACACGTTCAACACGCTTCACATGAGGCGACACACACAGTCTGTTGAACAAAGTGTTGTATGAACGTAGCAACGCGAATCGAAAACAGGATTTTTCATCAGCGAACTCTTTTATCGCTCGTGAAAAGATGGTACAAACCGTTCTAAATTGATGGTGACATTTATGCTCAACTGGGATGACGAGATCACTGCCGTAACTCCCTCGAGCGCTACGCAACAGAATGTGTTGCGCAACGCGGCGGGATCGGCTGTCGGTTCGCAAGTCGGAACGCGTTCCGCTCCTCACGCTCCCTCGGCTCAAGACGTCTTCGCGAACGACATCGCTGTCGCTCCCGTTGCTTCCGTCTCTCACGCTACCGGAACGGCTGCCGTTTCCGAGTCGCGTGTCAATGTCGCCGACAAGCGCATCATCAACGGCCAGACCGACGTCAATCAGTTGGTGCCGTTCAAATACAAGTGGGCTTGGGAAAAGTATCTGGCTGGTTGCGCTAACCACTGGATGCCGCAAGAAGTGAACATGTCGCGCGATATCGCCCTCTGGAAAGACCCGAACGGGCTGACCGAAGACGAGCGCCGCATCGTCAAGCGCAACCTGGGCTTCTTCGTGACGGCCGATTCCCTTGCCGCCAACAACATCGTGCTGGGCACCTACCGCCACATCACGGCGCCCGAATGCCGCCAGTTCCTGCTGCGCCAGGCGTTCGAAGAGGCGATCCACACGCACGCTTACCAGTACATCGTCGAATCGCTGGGCCTCGACGAAGGCGAAATCTTCAACGCGTATCACGAGGTTTCCTCGATTCGCGCCAAAGACGAATTCCTGATTCCGTTCATCCATACGCTGACCGACCCGGCCTTCAAGACCGGCACGCTCGAGGCAGACCAGACCCTGCTGCGCTCGCTGATCGTGTTCGCCTGTGTGATGGAAGGCCTGTTCTTCTACGTCGGCTTTACGCAAATCCTGGCGCTGGGCCGTCAGAACAAGATGACCGGCGCGGCGGAACAGTACCAATACATCCTGCGCGACGAGTCGATGCACTGCAACTTCGGCATCGACCTGATCAACCAGATCAAACTCGAAAACCCGCAGCTCTGGACGGCTGAGTTCCGCGCGGAAATCCGCGAAATCTTCCAGCAAGCGGTCGAACTTGAATATCGTTACGCAGAAGATACGATGCCGCGCGGGGTGCTCGGCCTCAATGCGTCGATGTTCAAGAGCTATCTGCGCTTCATCTGCAACCGTCGTTGCCAGCAGATCGGTCTCGATCCGCTGTACCCGAACGAGGAAAACCCGTTTCCTTGGATGAGCGAGATGATCGACCTGAAGAAGGAACGCAACTTCTTCGAGACGCGAGTGATCGAATATCAGACTGGCGGCGCGCTGACCTGGGAGTGATCCGGGTTCGTGTCGCAGAAGCATTCATTTTGGGGATGCTGCGGTTCGGTCCGCGGCAATTTAGTTAGGAGCAGAACCGCCTGATGCAAATCGTGCCCGGTGCGTCGCGTGCCTTCGCGGCCCACAAATATGACTGGCACTTTGCGAACCCTTCAGTGGGATGGGCAAACTTCCCCCCGGAAAAAGCCGCTGGCGTTGCCGCCAGCGGCCCGATCAAGCAATTGCCGGCGTTGATATCCAGCGCCGACCAGATCTGGCGCGCGGTGCCCAAGGGCACGGCGCGCCTTACCGCATTCATTAGCGTAAGCGCGCAGCACCTGCGTACGCCGATGAATAGCCCGCTTCGTAGCGCGCGCCCTGAGAAGCGTCCGCGGGAAGCGGGTTTTGACGAAGGGTGTAGTTTGAACTGACTCTCATCTGAAAACCTGAAGGAGAAAATGATGGCAACTGCAAAGAAAGCCGCAGCTAAGAAACCCGCAGCGAAGAAGGTCGTAGCCAAGAAGGCACCGGCTAAGAAGGCCGCTCCGGCGAAGAAAGTCGCTGCAAAGAAAGTCGCAGTGAAGAAGGTTGCAGCAAAGAAGGTTGCAGCAAAGAAGGCACCGGCGAAGAAAGTTGCAGCGAAGAAAGCTGCTCCGGCCAAGAAGGTTGCAGCCAAGAAAGTCGCTGTGAAGAAGGTTGCAGCGAAGAAGGTTGCAGCGAAGAAGGCGCCGGCTAAGAAGGCCGCAGTGAAGAAGGTTGCAGCAAAGAAGGCACCGGCGAAGAAGGCCGCAGCAAAGAAGGCGCCGGCTAAGAAGGCTGCTGCCAAGAAAGCTGCGCCTGCTAAGAAGGCTGCTGCCAAGAAAGCTGCGCCTGCGAAAAAGGCTGCCGCTAAAAAGGCTGCGCCTGCCAAGAAGGCTGCCGCGAAGAAGGCCGCTGCTCCTGCCAAGAAGGCTGCCCCTGCGAAGAAGGCTGTCGCCAAGAAGGCTGCGCCTGCACCCGCTGCGACTTCTGTCTCGAGCGCACCGGCGGCGTCGGTGAAAACCGCGCTGAACCCGGCAGCGGCTTGGCCGTTCCCGACGGGCAGCCGTCCGTAACTGGCGGATGAGCGGTGGAAGTACTTCGACACGCCGTAGCATGTGTCGATGATCGAGTAGCGCTTAAGTAGCATTACCGAGCGCTACTCGGTCAGGGTCCCGTTGCCGGGTTTCTGGCGACGGGATTTTTTTTGCCCGGCGCTCGCCAATGCATGAAAACGCGTCGGCTCAAAATGTACAGGCGAAAAAAAACGCATGCACCGCCACCATGTTGCATGGGACCGGAGGAAGTGCTTTGCATGGGACCAGAGTAGCGCGCTAAAGCGTGAACTCTGGTCGACAGCTAAAGCGCTAACTCCGGTCGACAGGGGAGGGCATGCGTCTGAAGTCGCCGCGGCGGCGCGCTAAGCGTTGCCGTGCGAGAGGGGAAAAGTTTAGTGCGTGACGCGCGTGACGCCACCGCTCGAGAGCAGACGGACGCGGTCGCCGGCGCGGAAGATTTCGCCGGTGGCGCTTTGCGTGATCGCGCGCATGTCGCCGTTATCGAGTCGCACGGTGATCTCGAGGCCGTCGTGCACCGCGACGCCGTTCTCGACCGCATTGCCTGCCACCGCGCCCGCCAGACCACCGATGATGCCCGTCACGATCGAGCCGCGGCCGCCGCCGATCGCGCTGCCGGCCACCGCACCCAACGCGCCGCCACCGATCGCACCCAGGCCGCTCGGCTGGCCGTTGTTCGAACTGATCTTCACGGCCCGAACGCTGTCGACCGTGCCCATGCGGACCGTCTCTTCGCGCTGTGCCTGCGACGCCGTGTAGACATCTGCAGAACTGCTGTTATACGCACACCCCGACATGGCCAGTGAACCGGCAATCAAGGCGGCCACTACCAGGCGACTCGTTGTTCTCATTCCCTAACTCCAATAGCTTGCGGTATTACTGCAGGTCGTATCCGAACGCCTGCTTGAACCGTTCGTTGATCTCCGCCCGGCTGGGCGCGTAGTTTTGCGGGCCTAGGTGTTCGATCTTCAGCGCGCCCATCAGGCTTGCCAGACGCCCCGTGGTCGCCCAGCCAAGCTTGTTCTCGATGCCGTACAGCAAGCCGCCGCGGAACGCGTCGCCGCAACCTGTAGGATCGAGCACCTGCTGTGCCTTGACCGCCGGAATATCTTCGATGCCCCCGGCCTGATGGATCTTCGCGCCTTGCTCGCCGAGCGTGATAACCAGCGCCTCGACCTTGCCGGCAATTTCTTCGATCGACCAACCCGTTTTGTTGCTCACCAGTTTGGCTTCGTAATCGTTGACAGCTACGTAAGTAGCAAGTTCAATCATACGGCGCAGAGACTCACCGTCGAACAGCGGCAAACCTTGGCCCGGATCGAAGATAAACGGCACGCCGGCCGCTGCCAGGTGCTCGGAATGCTGGACCATGCCGTCGAAGCCATCAGGCCCGACGATGCCGAGCGTGATGCCTTTCGCTTCATCGGCGCGATTCAGATGCGACTGCATCATCGCGCCAGGGTGGAACGCGGTGATCTGGTTATTTTCCAGATCGGTGGTGATCATCGCTTGCGCCGAGTGGGTGTCCGGCACCAGGAGTACGTTTTCCGTCGACAGGCCGAGCTGCTTGAAGCGGTCCATGTAGAGCTGTGCGTCGATCGCGCCGAGCGTTCCCATGATGCGCGCGTCACCACCGAGCAGATGCAGCGAGTAGGCGATGTTGCCCGCGCAGCCGCCGAATTCCCGGCGCATCGTCGGCACGAGAAAGCTCACGTTCAGGATGTGGACCTGCTCCGGCAGGATGTGATCCCGAAAGCGGCCTTCGAAGGTCATGATGTTGTCGTAGGCGAGCGAACCGCAAATCAGCGTAGCCAAGGCGAGCGTTCCTGTAAAAATCGATAATGAGAATGGGCGCGACGATGTGACAGCGCCGCGCATGAAGCGCGGCGCCGGGATTCGTGCGCGAAGGTTTTACTTCAGCGCGGCGAGTGCTGCGTCGTAGTTCGGCTCGTTCTTGATTTCGCCGACCAGCTCAGCGTGCACGACCTTGTCGTTTTCATCGACGACCACCACGGCGCGTGCCGTCAGACCCGTCAGCGGGCCGCTCGTCACGTCGACGCCGTAGGCTTGCGCGAACTCATGGCCGCGGAACGTGGACGCCGTCACGACGTTCTCGATGCCTTCTGTCGTGCAGAAGCGCGATGCGGCGAACGGCAGGTCGCCCGACACGACGATCACAGCCGTGTTGCTCAGCTTGGCTGCGGCTTCGTTGAACTTGCGGGTCGAGGTGGCGCAAGTCGGCGTGTCAAGGCTCGGGACGATGTTCAGCACCTTGCGCTTGCCGGCAAAGTCAGCCAGCGACAACGGCTTCAGATCCTTGCCCACCAGCGAGAAGGCGGGGGCATTCTGGCCCACGGTCGGGAACGTGCCGGCTACTTCGATCGGGTTGCCACCCAGCGTAACTTGACTCATGTTGTTGTGCTCCGAAAATTCGTCAGTAATGACGGTGAACACGCCCGGTCAATGCCGGGCGCGCAAGGATGCGTTACGGATAAAAAATCTGTACGCGGAAATTGGAAGCGACCGCATTGCCCGTGTCGAGGTGGACGATCATGGTCTGGGTCGTATGCGCCGGCAGGCCGGCCGCGATTGGCGTGCCGGGTGGGACATAGTCTTGCGGCCACAGTACGCGCCGCACGGCGACATTGTTCTGGTCGTCGAGCAGTGTGAGTTCGATGGCCGGGTAGGCCAGCGCAACATTGAAGCGGTTGCGCAGCGGCATCTTCAGTTCGAGCTTGTGCGGGCCGTCGATCTGCCGCAGATCGGACGGCTCGACCTGCAAACCGTCGATGTCGTGTGGCGGCGTGATCTGGCAGCCGAGCTGCGCGCAGGCCTTCGCATAGAGCGTCTGTGAACGCGGGAAGTAGACCTGCACGGTTTCGCGTTGCCACCAGGCGAGCTGCGCGAGCAGGGCGATAACCAGCAGCGCCGCGACTACCGAGCCCGCGATGATCCAGCCGAGGCGGCGAGGTGCGGCCGGGCGCGTCTCGCGTACTACCGGGAAGGGATCGACGTCGTCATGCACGGGTTGGACTGTGAAAGGTTCGCCGCTCGATCCAAATGAAGCTGCGCCCGGGCCACCTGGGCCGGCCATGCCTGAGCCGCCGCTGCTGCCTGCGCCCAGACCGCCCGCCGCGGCCGCACCCAAGCCGGCCGCCGCACCTAAGCCGGCCGCACCTAAGCCGGCCGCACCTAAGCCGGCCGCGCCGAAATGCGGTTCATTGTCAGGAATGCCATGCAAGGCGGCCGACTCGTTCAGGACCGGTTCGTCTGCGTGAGCAAGATGTTCGGAGACGCGCTCGGTCTTGTGCCAGACCCGTGGCGCGGCTTCCGCCGGCGGATTAGCCGGGCGAGCGAAAGGCTCGCGCGGGACGTCCACCGGCGCGTCGGGCTCGTAGGCGAAGGGTTCGAGTGGCGCGTCCGCGAGAATGGGTTCGTCGTCGGGAGGAGTCGGCGTGGTGAAGGCGCTTGGCGGCAGTTCCGGCTCGGTTGCATGCCGCGGCGTGACCGCGACGCCTAAGCCGGTGGAAACCGGCGTAAGCGGCAGATTGCTGGCGTTGTGAAGCAGACGGTTGTCGATCACAGCGTCAGCCGCCGGTGCCCACGGATCCCAGGCTTCAGCGCTGAAATCGGGGTCCTTGGGACGTACGCCAGACAAAGCCTCGATCGCCGCAGCCGCGGCAACCGGCTTGGCGGAGGAGAAGTCGTCGCCTTCGTTCAGTTCGAACAGGCTGCTGGATGCGTCGAATACTTCATGGCAATGCCCGCAACGCACGAGGCCACGGCGCAGCGCGAGCTGCGCCGATTGCAGGCGGAAGACGGTTTCACAGAAGGGGCAACGCGTCGCCAGGAGCATATTGAGCCGGTAAGCCGAAAGGCCGTTGGTTGGACAATACGCCTTATTCTAATGGCTTTCGCGGCGCGTTCCCGTTAGACATACCCAACCTTCGTGTTCGCGCCATACGCCGATGTCGATCCATTGTGCGTAGACCTGCGCCACTTCGTCCGCCTGGCGCGCCAGGATGCCTGACAGCGCGATCCGGCCACCTGGCTTGACCTTCGACGACAGCATCGACGCCATCAGCTTGAGCGGATTGGACAGGATATTGGCGACCACGATATCGAACTCGCCGGTCGGGCATTCGTCAGGCAAACCGTAAGTGACTTCAGCCCGGTTGCGTTCGCTGTTGTGGCGCGCCGATTCGACCGCTTGCGGGTCGATATCGATGCCGTACACCGGGTTGGCGCCGCACTTCTTCGCGAGAATCGCGAGAATGCCCGAGCCGCAGCCGTAGTCGAGCACGGATTGCCCAGCCTTCACCGATTGCTCCAGCCATTCCATGCACAGACGGGTAGTGGGGTGGCTGCCGGTTCCGAATGCGAGGCCAGGATCGAGTTCCAGCACGAGGGCGTCCGGGTCCGGTGCATCGTGCCACGAGGGCACGACCCAGATGCGCTCGCCGATTGAAATCGGATCGAATTGCGATTGCGTGAGACGCACCCAATCCTGCTCTTCGACTTCACGCACGGTGAATGAAGGTGCGGGATCGAGGCCCAGTTCGTTGGCCGCCGCGGTGAGCAGCACCGCCGGCTCGTGTTCCGGCGCGAGCAGCGCGATCACGCGCGAACGCTGCCACGCCGTGCGATCTGGCGTGAGACCGGGCTCGCCGAACAGCGGCTGCTCGTCGGGCGTGTCGGCATCCGCATCTTCAACCGATACGGACAGCGCGCCCAGCTCGAGCAGCGCGTCGGAGAACTCCTCCGCGTGCTCGCGTGCCAGTTCGGCGATCAGTTCCCGGTAGCTCATGGCTTACGCTTCTTCCGGCGCGGCCTGCTGCTTCGCGGCCAACCGGTTTTCGAGGTAATGAATGCTGGTGCCGCCTTCAACGAACTTCGCGTCCAGCATCAATTCGCGGTGCAGCGGGATGTTGGTCTGAATACCTTCGACGACCATTTCCGACAGTGCGATGCGCATCCGCTTGATCGCCTGCTCGCGCGTTGCGCCGTAAGCGATCAGCTTGCCGATCATCGAATCATAGTTCGGCGGTACGAAATAACCATTGTAGGCATGCGAGTCGACGCGGATGCCGGGGCCGCCCGGCATATGCCACGACGTCAGGCGTCCCGGCGACGGAGTGAACTTGAACGGATCTTCCGCATTGATCCGGCATTCAATCGCGTGACCCTTGAAGACGATGTCGCGCTGACGGAACGCGAGCTTCTCGCCGGCCGCGATACGGATCTGTTCCTGCACGATATCGACGCCCGTGATCAACTCGGTCACCGGATGCTCGACCTGCACGCGCGTGTTCATTTCGATGAAATAGAACTCGCCGTTTTCGTACAGGAACTCGAACGTACCCGCGCCAAG
>NZ_DASRSY010000058.1:0-8992 GCF_035656215.1 Paraburkholderia sp. | reverse complement strand
TGTTGAATCCACTCCGCCGCTAATGCCGAGCACAT
Organism: Paraburkholderia sp.; assembly: GCF_035656215.1. Lineage (GTDB taxonomy): Bacteria > Pseudomonadota > Gammaproteobacteria > Burkholderiales > Burkholderiaceae > Paraburkholderia. Next base: position 8,957 of record NZ_DASRSY010000058.1, on the reverse strand, counting down.
AGGTTTTCAGGCCGTTGCTGCGCAGATAGTTCGCCAGAAAAGCGACCCGGCGCTCGATTTCCCGTGTGGCGTCGAACTCGGCGGTGACGTGCATTTCCGCTGCGATGCTTGCCTGGCGGGCGGCTGGGTCTTGTTGCGTCATGTTCCTCTTTTCTCCGTGTGCGGTGGCGCGGGTGTCGATCATGAACGCTGGCGCGGATTGCACGAGCGGCAGGCCCATGAACGGAGCCGGTTCTGCGGGCATGATATGACGAATCAGTCTCGCGGTTTTATCGCGGATATTGGCTTTAAATTCACTTTGCGCGGCTTTTAAACCGCGGCGCAGATAGTTGAATATTGACTGTCAATGCGGCGATGCGGGTGAATTGGCCGATTCTTCATCGACAGATACCAATGTGCTTAGTAACATCCTCGTTCCGAGCGCCGCATGAGCCGGCGAGCAGTCAATAATAATCAGGTTTGCTCAAATACGCGATGAACTACCCCAATCGGCCTGGCCAGCCTGCACCGGACCGCAATCCTTCCGCATCGGTAGATCGTCAACGCGAAGTGGTGGGTATGTCGGATTTACTCTATGCGCCGTGTTCCGCGCGCGCAGTTCTTTCAGTACGCTATCTAAAGCGTGCGTTGGGAGCCGTTTTTTGTGCGGTGTCATGTAGCGTCGCTATAGCGGCATGGGGCACGGCCCCGGCTTCGGGCACTACGCCCGTCCGGGCATCGACATCGGCATCTGTAGCGGCGAAGCGCCCGGCGTTGGCTGTCAACGCGTCGACCGTTGCCGCGCCCGACGCGGCCGGCGTAGTCGACCCGCGCCGCGCGCTCCTGTTGCGAGACGTGTTCGCGCAAGACGTGACGCGTCGGTTGAAAGTGCCGGCGGCGGAGCAGCACGCCTATGCCGGCCGCCTGCAAACGGTGCTCAGTGAGCACATGCTCGGCAACCTGTCGGGCGAGTATGTCGTGGTGGTCGACCGGAACGCCAACGTGCAAGCGCTGCTCATCTATTTCCGGGCGACCCCGGCCGATAGCTGGCAGATGATCGGTGCGTCGCCGGTTTCAACCGGCCGGCCCGGCGAGTACGACCACTTCATCACGCCGCTCGGCGTGTTCGAACATACGCCGTCCAATATGGATTTCCGCTCTGAAGGCACGCTGAACGAGAACCGTATCCGCGGCTACGGCAAGCGCGACATGCGGATCTTCGACCTCGGCTGGGCTCAGGGCGAGCGGGGTTGGGGCAAGGGCGGCATGTCGCAGATGCGTTTCCAGATGCACGCCACCGACCCGGACCGGCTCGAGCCGCTACTCGGTATTCGCCATTCAAAGGGCTGCGTGCGGATTCCCGCTTCGCTCAATGCATTTATCGACCATTACGGCATTCTCGACGCCGAATATGCCGCGCTCGTCGAGTCCGGTAAATCGCTGTGGGTGTTGAAAAGCGATCGCCAGGTGATCCCGTGGGCGGGGCGTTACATCGTGGTGGTCGATTCGGAGCGCAAGAGCCGCCCGGCCTGGTCACCGGCCCCGGGCAGCAAGGCGCGCGCCAAAGTGCCGGCGGGCGCCGACACGGCGGATTGATGCGCGAGTTGACCGGCAGGCGAGGGTGTTGAGCAGATATCGAGTTGATAACGTGCGGGCGACCATGCCGCCCAGCACGTGTGACGAACGCGCATCGACCGACCCAGACCGGCGTGCGCCGATCAAACCCTCACGACCGCGCCAGCAGCACGCCCACCAGCGCCACCGCAAATCCAGCGATCTGCACCGGCAGCAGCGTTTCGCCGAAGCCGAAATACCCTTCGAGCGCGGCGAGCGGCGGCGCGAGAAACATGAGCGCCGTAGCGCGTGCAGCATCGCCGCGCCTGACCATCCACACCAGTAAGGTGACGCTGATCCCCGACAGCATCACGATGCCCCACGCAAGCGACCCCCACAAAGTGGCCGAAGCAATCCAGCGATGCTCGCCGAGCGCCAGCGCAAGAATCGATGCAACGACGGCCGCGCCGAAATTCTGCACCGCACTTGCGCTGCGGATATCGGCCTTCGCCAGCGAAGTCTTCTGAAACAGCGTGCCCGCGGTGATCGCACCGATCGCGAGGATCGAGATGAGCACGACCAGCCACGGCGGCGCGTTGCCATGTGGGGTGGGCGGTGCTGCCGCGGTGAGTTTCGGTTCGAGGACCAGTACGACGCCCGCGAGCCCGAGCGCCATGCCGGCCCAGCCACGCCGCGAAAGCCGTTCACCGAATAGCGGCGCCGCGACGGCGGCGGTTGCGAGCGGCTGCAGTGCGCCGAGCAGGGCCATCACACCGGCGCTCAAGCCTTGGGCAACGGCCCAGTAGCCCGCGCCGAGATAGACACCTTGCAGCAGCGCGCCCGCCAGCAGGTGTTTGCCAAGATCGCGGCCGGTCGGCCACGCGGCGCGTGCGGCGAACGCGGCAAGCGCAAATATCAGCGCGGTGCCGCCAAAGCGCGCGAGCAGGAACAGATTGGGATCGGCATAGGGCGTGATCGCCCGGGCGACCACAAAACCGGTCGACCACAGCACGACGAATACGGCGGCGATTGAGGAAGCGAGCATCTGAGACGAGACGGGGTGGCGTGAAAAGCCGCCATCTTGCCGGGACACTCGAAGCGCGTCTTGTTCGAAGCTGCAATCGCGAGTACGGGCTCAATGGCAGGTCTTAATAGAGTTCCGAAGCGTCCGCAGCCTCTTCGGGCATCACCACATCAACAATACCGTCCCCGCGCCGAGCACCCCGCCGCATAGCGCGCATGCCCACAGCAGCACACGCGTACGCCGATATTCACGGCTGATATCCAGTATCAGCTGTGCATTCTGCTGCGGCGTGCGGACGCGATCGTGCTCCTGCTGCAGATAGCGCACGGCCAGTTGCGGCACGCGCGGCAGCATGTGCGCCAAATGTGGCAATTCGTGCGAGATGCGTTTGATCCAGCCGCGGTGATCCATGTCACGCCGCGCAATGCCCGCCAGCACTTTGCGCGTGACATTCCATGTATCGACACCCGGATGCAGCGCGCGCGCCAGCATTTCCGCCTGCTGAAACGAGCGCTGCGCCGTGGCGAGCCGGCCGGGCACGGCGCCGTCGAACGGATGCACCGCGTGCAGCAGATGATGGAATAGTGAACCCGCCGACCGGTCTTCCGGCTCGGCCGCGAAGTGCGCTTCGGCGCGTGTGCGCAACTCGGCTTCGAGCATTTCCGTTCGCGTGTCGTGTGGCACATGCCCGGCATTGCGATGCAGTTCGGCAAGCCGGCCGTAGTCCTGGTCGAACAGCGCTGTCGCGCCGTGCACGAAAAATTCGCGCTCGCCGGTCGACAGACTCGACATGATCGAAAACTCCGCCAGCACGAGGCGCCCCAGCGTGTCCGGTTCGACGCTCACGCGCACCCGGCGCGCATCGAGCGTTGCGTGAAAGAAGCCGTGCTCGAATGCCTGTTCAGTCACCACCTCGACGATATGCGCGGCGAGCGGCGCGAGCTTGATGTGATGCGCATGCAGGCCGGGCAGGTCGCTTGCGGCCAAGGTGCTGACGCGTTGCATTGTCAGCGTGTGGTTGGTGCAGAGGTCCCAGATCACGTCCGGCACGACGATGCGCCGGTCGCCGTCGAAATGATGGCCGGTCTGGCTCAGATTGGCGGCCTCGGCGCGTAGATCGAAGCGGCGCAGGACGTCGTCGGTGAAGGTCTGCGCGAGCGTACGCAGTTGCAGGCGGCGGGCAGAGCTGGAAAGCTTCTCCAGCCAGCGCGCGACCCAGCGTAGAAGCGCGAGTTCGTCGCCGATCTGTTGCAGTTGATCCGCGCGTACCAGCTTGATGGCGACCTCGCTATGGCCGTTGACCGGCACGATGAGCCGCGCGAAGTGCGTCTGTTCGGCGAAGCCGCCGCGCACCGGCACCAGATCGACCGCATTGAAGATCGTGGCGAGCGGCCGGCCGAATGCGCGTGCCAAAGCCTGTTCGGATTCCTGCGGCGGCAGCGGAGCTTCGAGGTGGTCGATCGCGTCGATGGCATCGTGCAGAGTGCCGGTCGCGAGTTCGGGCCGTTCCACCAGGGTCTGCGCGAAGCGGCTCGCGAGCGGCCCGAGCGCGGGCAGCACTCCGTGCAGGCTCTCGCCGCTGCGCCCGGAAGCCTGCACGCGGCCGAGCAGCTCGATCATCCAGTGCAGTTTGTGATCGGGCGGGGCGGCCAGCCAGATCAGGCGCGAGCCATAGCGCAACGCGTGGAACAGCAGCAGTAAACGGCGAAACAGTGGCGGCATCGGCAGTTCGGTTGACGGACTACGCGGCATCGACAGGCGTCGGCGCGCGGCCAAGGGTATTCAGGTTAGCAGGTAAGCGCGCGAGGAGGAGCATCCCCGCGCCACGCGTAATACAATACGCCGGCCTTCCACCGTGGTGAAACTCAAGCGTGCCGGCTTCCGGCCCTCAACAGATGCTCGCAGAACAACGTCACCAATACATCCTGGCGCAAGTCGCCAAAACCGGCGCGCTCTCGGTTGCTGAACTGGTGCGCGAACTGAATGTGTCGCGCGAGACGATCCGTCGTGATCTGAATGCGCTGGCCGGGCGGGGCCTGCTAGTCACGACCCACGGCGGCGCGCTGTCCAGCGACCGGCGCGAGCCCGACCTCGATACGCGCGAAGCCGCCAACACCGGTGCCAAGCGTGCGATCGGCGAACGCGCGGCCGAGTTTGTGCCGGACGGCGCCTCGCTGGTCATCGATTCGGGCAGCACCACGCAAGCGGTGGCCCGGGCGCTGCTCGACCGGCACCGCCTGTCGGTCTATACGAACGACTGGCGTATCGCGCTGCTGCTCGGCCGCCGCAACGATAACTGTGTGACGCTGCTCGGCGGCGAACTGTCGGACATCGAAGACGCCACCTTCGGCCTCGACACGGTCCATCAACTGACGCAGTACCACGCGGACTTCGCCTTCATCGGCGCGGGCGGTATTTCGCCGGACGGCTATCTGACCGACTACAGCCGCATGGCGGCAGAAGTGCGCAGCCGTATGATCGCCGCCGCCGACATGGTAGTGGTCGTCGCTGACCACTCAAAGTTCGGGCGCGTGACGCCGGTGCGCATCAACGGCATCGAGTCGGTACGTTATCTGGTCACCGAACTGGCGCCGGAGAAGGCGCTCGGCAAGGCGATCACGGCGCATGGGCCGGAAATCCTGATCGCCTGATCGCCTGATCGCCTGAGTGCCTGAGTGCCTGAGTGCCTGAGTGCCTGATCGCCCGGGTATCGGGATACCCGGGCGGCTGAGGGCCGATGCGCATGAGCGAGTGCCTGGAGCACCTCGTGCGCCACGGGTGCTCCGCGGCGCCTTTATCACTTCACACGAATCCCAAGCTGTTTCAGCGTGCGGCCTATCGCCGCCACAGCGTTGTGCAGTTCGTTCGCATCGATCGCGCCGATGCAACCCACACGGAACGTTTCCACCTGTGTGAGCTTGCCCGGATAGAGTACGTAGCCGGCCTCGCGCACCGCAGCATAAAAGTTAGCGAAATTCCACGCGGGGTCGCGCGGCGCGTGGAACGTGACGATCACCGGCGCCTGCACCTCTGGCTTCAGAAACGGCTCGAAACCGAGCGCTTTCATGCCGTTTACCAACGCCGCGCAGTTCTGCCTGTAGCGGGCGCCGCGCGCCGCTTGTCCCCCTTCCGCGATGAACTGATCGAGCGCCTGGCGCAAAGCCGCGAGCACGTGAGTCGGCGGCGTGAAGCGCCACTGCGTCGTCTTTTGCATGTAGACATATTGATCGTGCAGATCCAGCGCGAGCGACGGCGAGCGTCCTTCGCTCTGCTCCAGCACGCTGCGCCGCACAATCACGAATCCCATTCCTGGCACGCCTTCGAGACATTTACCGCTCGCCGAGATCAGCGCGTCGATGCCGCCGCGCCGTAAATCGATCGGCAGCGCGCCGAACGAACTCATTGCGTCGACGATCAGGCTCTTGCCGTGCCGCTGACACACCGCGGCGATATCGTCGAGCGGATTGAGCAGACCGGCGCTCGTTTCCAGATGGACTTGCGCGACGTGGCTGATACGCGAGTCGTGATTGAAGGCGTCTTCAATGGCGGCGGCGCTGACCGGTTCGTCGTCGCGCAGCGCCAGTTCGACATAAGCGATGCCCATTCGCTGCAATATCCTGATCAGACGGGCACAATATGCGCCGTTGTTCGGAACCAGCACACAGCCTTGACGCGGCACCAGCGTGCCGAGCGCCGCTTCGACCGCGAACGTGCCGCTGCCTTGAAGCGGCACGCATACATAGTCATTTTCGCCGTGTACGATTTTCACGAGGTCGGCGCACACGCTATGGGTCATGCGGTTGAACGCGGCGTCCCACGAACCCCAGTCGCGCAGCATCGCCTCGCGGGTTTGCGGCGAGGTGGAGAGCGGGCCTGGGGTCAACAGGATTGGGTCGTTTCCAAGGTTCACATTGCCTCCGTCATCAGATGAATGTTCGCCGCCCGGCCAGGGTGACGAAAAGATTGATTTGGATATTATTGGCGAATTGTGTCATTTTTTGGAAATCGCCAGAATAGTCATGGCGTTGTCATGGAAACCTGTGATTCTTGCCGTGCCCGTTCAGGCATGGCAGGCAGCGCGACGCGTAGGTAAGCTGTAAGTCAGGCTGGAGAAGAAGCGGCAAAGTTGTCGGCAATCTGCAATCCGTATGAAACTGCACGACAGCTGGCTGCGGGCAACACGCAAGCGGCACGGCGCTACCGCCGTTCAATCACAACAGGTATCGGGTTATCCCGACCGTCTGGTTTTTTGCCTTTCGGAGAGAGCGACATGACAAAGACGAATTCCCTTCACGCCACGGCTGGCCTCGCCCGCAAACTGTTGCCGGCGTTGATCGCCGCAGCAGCGTTCGGCGGCACGGCGATGCAGGCCCATGCGGCTGACGCAGTGGTGCTGTACACCGCCGACGGCCTCGAAAACCTCTATAAGGATGTGCTGCCGGCCTTCGAAAAGAAGGAAGGTGTGAAGGTCAACATCGTCACGGCGGGTAGCGGCGAAGTGGTGAATCGCGCCACCATCGAGAAGGATCAGCCGAAGGCCGACGTGATCGTCACGTTGCCGCCGTTCATCCAGCAAGCCGACCAGGCTGGCCTGCTGCAGGCTTATCAGAGCGCCAACTACAAGAATGTGCCGGCCATCGCCAAGGCATCGAACGGTGCATGGGCGACCTTCGTGAACAATTACTTCTCGTTCGCGATCAACCCGGATGTTACGAAGAACCAGCCGAAGACGTTCGCCGACCTGCTGCACCCGGACTACACCGGCAAGGTTGCCTACTCGAACCCGGCCACGGCTGGCGACGGTATGGCCGTGATCATCCTGACCACGTCGCTGATGGGTGAAGACAAGGCGTTCGACTACCTGAAGAAGCTCGAAGAGAGCGCCAAGTTCCACACCAAGGGCACCGGCTACCTCGACGTGCTGCTCTCGCGCAACGAAATCGCCTTCGCCAACGGCGATCTGCAAATGGATCTGGACGATGCGGCCAATGGCGGTCTGTCGCTCAAGCCGATCTTCCTAGCAGCCAGCGCCGGCGGTAAGCCGACCACCTTCCAGCTGCCATACGCGATCGGCCTGATCAAGAACGGCCCGAACCAGGCAGAAGGCAAGAAGCTGATCGACTACCTGATGTCGACCGACGTGCAAGCCAAGGTGCCGGACATCTTCGGTATCCCGGGCCGCACCGACGTGCCGCTCGCCGGCAAGAACGGCGAAGCAGTCAAGAAAGCGATCGCCGGCGTGACGCTGATCCCGGTGGACTGGACGCAAGTGATGGCTAAGAAGGCTGACTGGACGGCACGCTGGAAGAGCGACGTAATCGGTTCGTCGGGCAAGCAGCTCGAAGTCGTGAAACCGAAGTAAGCCGGACAGTTCGCCATTGAGTCAGACGGCGCCCCCTGCATTCATGCCCGGCGCCGTATCAGCATTAATCTAGTTGGAGGATGAACCCGGTGAATACGGCCAGTTTTGCTCACCCCGGCGCGCTCGGCGCCTCACCGGACGCGCTCGACGCCGCGCGTTCGGACACGCCGGGCGGCGTGCAGATCGACCATCTGACGGTGCGCTTCGGAACGCGCACCGTCCTGGACGATCTGTCGCTGACCATTCAGCGCGGCGAATTGCTCACCGTGCTCGGTCGCAGCGGTTGCGGCAAGACGACGTTGTTGCGTTTCATCGCCGGGTTCATTGAAGCGGACGGACTGTCGGGCACCTTGACCGTTGCCGGTCATGACCTGACGCATGTGCCGCCGCATAAGCGCAATCTCGGCTTGCTATTTCAGAGCTATGCGCTGTTCCCGCATCTGTCGGTGTTCGATAACGTGGCTTTCGGGTTGCGCGCGCGCCGAATGCCGTCGAAGGATGTCGCGCGACGTGTTGCCGATGCGTTGAAGCTCGTGCAACTGGGCGATGCCGGGCATCACATGCCGGCGCAATTATCGGGCGGCATGCAGCAGCGCGTGGCGCTGGCGCGCGCGCTCGTGATCGAGCCCGATGTGCTGTTGCTCGACGAACCGCTTTCCGCACTCGACGCCAATCTGCGCGCCTCGGTGCGTTCCGAATTGAAGGCGCTGCATGAGCGTCTGCCGAATCTGACGATCGTCTGCGTGACGCACGATCAGGACGACGCGCTGGTGCTGTCCGACCGCACGCTGTTGATGCGTGAAGGCAGCATCGCGCAACTCGGCACGCCGCAACAGTTGTACGACACGCCGAACGACGGTTTCGTCGCGCGCTATCTGGGCGCGGCCAATCTGTTGCCGCCGCAGGTCGCATTCAGCATGGACGACGTGCGTTACAACGAGCGTGAGCGGGTCGCCTGTCTGCGTCCCGAAGCGCTGCGTATCGTGCCGCTCGGCGAAGGGCAATTGCATGGCGCGATTACGTCGGTCGAGTGGTACG
>NZ_DASRSY010000057.1:0-11738 GCF_035656215.1 Paraburkholderia sp. | reverse complement strand
GGTTCATGCTGGCCTCCGCGCGGGAAATCGCCGGGATGTGCCGTGTGCACATCGTGCGGCTCTGGCAGTAATGCTAATCCGCGTCTGGTTCCTCACGGCGGGCCAGCCGCTGACTCACGGAAAGTCATACTGCCTAAACCGGGGACTAAAGCGCGGCGTTAGCCGGCGCTACGATCGTGCTGCCATAACACGTCGCTGCCGCCGTCCGAGCGATTGAGCACGCGCGCGAGCACAAACAGCAGGTCGGACAACCGGTTCACATACTGGCGCGGCGCCTCATTGATCGCCTCGCCTTCACCGAGGGCGACAATCGACCGTTCCGCCCGCCGGCACACCGTGCGGCACACATGCGCAAGCGCGGCCGCGCGCGAGCCGCCCGGAAGAATGAATTCCTTCAATGGCGGCAGGGTCGCGTTGTAATCGGCCAGCCAGTCGTCGAGTTGGCCGAGATGCCTGTCGGTAATCATCGTATGGCCGGGGATGCAGAGTTCGCCGCCAAGATCGAACAGGTCATGCTGAATCGCAACCAGCGCCGCCCGCACGTTGTCGGGCAGCATTTCGCACAGCAACACGCCGAGATTCGAATTGAGTTCGTCGACGTCGCCGATTGCGGCAATGCGCGTGCTGTCTTTGCGCACGCGGCGGCCATCGCCGAGACCTGTGGTGCCATCGTCGCCCGTACGGGTGGCGATCTTGCTCAAGCGGTTGCCCATGATGTCTCCGATCCATTCATTCAGTAACGATGCGCCAGCGCGGCGCCGGTGAATCCATCCAGCGAATCCGGCAACTAAGCCACCGGTTTGGCCACCGCGTTTATCCATATTGCGCGCATCGTGGGGTCGCCGCCATTATAAAAGCGGGCAGCCGCCTCCGACGCCGGTCCGCGGGTGATCGGCGTAAAATGAAGCACAAGCTGTAGAACAGCTCCGCCCCAATATCAGGAGACATGCGTGAATCATCCCGTGCCGCCGGCCCCGCTGCGCCGGCCGTTTCCCCCCGAGTTGCTGACTGCACTCAAAGCCGCTTTCGGCGAACGCGTGTCCACGGCAGAAGCCGTGCGTGCCCATCATGGCCGCGACGAATCGCCGTTCGATCCCCAACTGCCCGACGCCGTCGTATTCGCGCGCAATACGGAAGACGTGCAAACCATCGTCAAGCTGTGCGGCCAGTACAACGTGCCGATCATCCCCTACGGCAACGGTTCCTCACTCGAAGGACATCTGCTGGCGGTGCAAGGCGGTGTGTCGATCGATCTGTCGGAAATGAACCGCGTGTTGTCGATCAACGCCGAAGACCTGACCGTCACGGTCGAACCCGGTATCTCGCGCAAGCAGTTGAACGAAGCGCTGCGCGACACCGGCCTGTTTTTCCCGATCGACCCGGGTGCCGACGCGAGTATCGGCGGCATGTCGGCTACGCGTGCCTCAGGCACCAATGCCGTCCGCTACGGCACGATGCGCGAAAACGTACTCGGGCTGACGGTGGTCCTCGCCGACGGCCGCGTGATCAAAACCGGCACGCGCGCGCGCAAGTCGTCGGCGGGTTACGACCTCACACGTCTATTCGTCGGCTCGGAAGGCACGCTCGGCGTGATTACCGAAATCACCGTGCGGCTGTATCCGCAGCCGGAGGCGGTCTCGGCCGCAGTCTGCACGTTCCCATCGATGGGCGATGCGGTGCGCGCGGTCATCGAAACGATTCAGATGGGGGTGCCGGTTGCGCGCGTCGAGTTCGTCGACTCGCTCGCGATCCGCTCGATCAACCGCCATTCGAATCTGACGCTGCGTGAAGCGCCCACGCTCTTCTTCGAATTCCACGGCACCGAAGCCGGTGTGAAAGAGCAAGCCGAGCTGGTGCAGGAGCTCACCGCGCAGAATGCCGGTGAAGGCTTCGAATGGGCGACCCGGCCGGAAGACCGCAGCCGCCTGTGGAACGCGCGTCACAACGCCTATTTCGCAATGCTGCAACTGAAGCCCGGCTGCCGCGCCGTCACGACCGATGTCTGCGTGCCGATCTCGCGTCTCGCGGAATGCGTGGTGGAAACCGAGCAGGATCTGAAAGCGTCGCCGCTACCGTGCCCGATCGTCGGTCATGTCGGCGACGGCAACTTCCACGTCGCGATCCTGATCGATCCGAACAAGCCGGAAGAGCTCGCCGAAGCGGAGCGCCTGAACCACCGCATCGTACAGCGCGCGCTGCGCATGGACGGCACCTGTACGGGCGAGCACGGCGTCGGTCTCCACAAGATGAACTTCCTGCTCGAAGAACACGGTGAAGTCGCCGTCGACACGATGCGCTCCATCAAGCATGCGCTCGATCCGCGCAATCTGATGAACCCGGGCAAGATCTTTTCCTGGGCAGCTTGAGACATCATCAAGGCCGGGTTACGGCTGCGGCAACGCCTGCTGCCGCATAACCCGGCTTGACCGGGCATGCAGGGTGAAAGACACGAGGAGACACGTCATATGAACGCACCCGTCGAACTGACGGCCGAAGTTCTCGCCCAGCGCCAGCGCGAAGTCGTGCAGGCGCTGATGGCCGTGCTGCCGACCCACTGTCTGCTGTATCGCGAAGAAGACACTGTCGCCTACGAGTGCGACGGCCTCGCTGCCTATCGGCGTCTGCCGCTCGCGGTCGCATTGCCCGAGACAGAATCGCAGGTGCAGCGCATCGTGCAGATCTGTCACCGGCTCGACGTGCCGATCGTGCCGCGCGGCGCGGGCACCGGTTTGTCCGGCGGGGCGATGCCGATTCGTCACGGCGTGGTGGTGTCGCTCGCGCGCTTTCGCAAGATCGTCGAAGTCGATTCGTACGCCCGGACCGCCACGGTGCAACCGGGTGTGCGCAATCTGTCGATTTCCGAAGCCGCCGCGCCGTATGGCCTTTACTACGCGCCCGATCCGTCGTCGCAGATTGCCTGCACGATCGGCGGCAATGTCTCCGAGAATTCGGGCGGCGTGCACTGTCTCAAGTACGGCCTCACCGTGCATAACGTGCTGCGTGTGCGCGCCGTGACAATGGAAGGCGAAATCGTCGAATTCGGGTCACTCGGGCCGGATGCGCCCGGGCTCGATCTGCTCGCGGTGCTGATCGGCAGCGAAGGCATGTTCGCGATCGTCACCGAGGTCACCGTCAAGCTGATCCCGAAACCGCAAACGGCGCAGGTCATCATGGCCAGTTTCGACGACGTCGTGAAAGGCGGCAACGCAGTCGCCGGCATCATTGCGGCGGGCATCATTCCGGCGGGCCTGGAGATGATGGACAAACCGGCTACGCGCGCCGTCGAAGAGTTCGTCAAAGCCGGCTACGACCTCGACGCGGCGGCAATCCTGCTGTGCGAATCGGACGGCACGCCGGAAGAAGTGGCCGACGAAATCGTGCGCATGACCGCGGTGCTGCGCGAACAGGGCGCAACGCGCATCCAGATCTCACGTTCGGAAAACGAACGGCTGCGCTTCTGGTCCGGGCGCAAGAATGCGTTTCCGGCGGCAGGCCGCATTTCACCCGATTACTACTGCATGGACGGCACCGTGCCGCGCCGCAGTATCGGACCGCTGCTGGCGCGCATCGAAGTGATGGAGAAGAAGTACGGCCTGCGTTGCATCAACGTATTCCACGCCGGCGACGGCAATATGCACCCGCTGATTCTGTTCAACGGCAACGATATGGATGAGTGGCACCGGGCCGAAGCCTTCGGTTGCGACATTCTCGAAACGTGCGTCGAACTGGGCGGCACGGTGACCGGCGAGCACGGCGTGGGCATCGAGAAAATCAATTCGATGTGCGTGCAGTTTTCGCCTGAGGAGCGCGACGCATTTCATGCGGTCAAACGCGCCTTCGACGCGCCGGGCTTACTCAATCCCGACAAGGGCATTCCCACCCGCGCCCGCTGCGCCGAATACGGCAAGATGCATGTGCGTGGCGGCTTGCTGCCGCATCCTGACCTGCCGCGGTTCTAAGGCGTCTGCGGGCTATGCACGCATCCCGCATAGCCCGCACCGGCGCTTCTTCCCAGCTCCCACCCTGATTACCCGATGCGGGTCCGCTCCGGGTTGCCAGCGCGCCGCCGCCCGGTACAATCAATCGAAACACAGCGAAGCAGGACACCATGGAAGAGGACGACATCGTCGCCGTTTGGTCTGAACGCGTGCGTTCAGCCAGCGCCGAAGGGCGCACATTGCGCATCCGTGGCGGCGGCACCAAAGACTGGTACGGTCAGACGCTGGAAGGTGACATCCTCGACACGCGCGCTTATCGCGGCATCATCGCCTACGATCCGGCCGAACTGGTCATTACGGCGCGCGCAGGCACGCCCCTGCTGGAGATCGAGGCCGCGCTGGCCGAACACGATCAGATGCTCGCCTTCGAGCCTCCGCACTTCGGGCCGCAGGCGACCTTCGGCGGCTGCATCGCGGCGGGCATCGCCGGTCCGCGCCGCCCGTCCGCCGGTGCGGCGCGCGACTTCGTGCTCGGCGCGGTCATCATGAACGGCCAGGGCCAGACGCTGCATTTCGGCGGCCAGGTGGTGAAGAACGTCGCCGGTTATGACGTCTCCCGTTTGATGGCGGGCTCGCTGGGCACCCTCGGGCTGATCCTCGAACTGTCGGTCAAAGTACTGCCGCTGCCGCAGGCCGAAGCCACGCTCAAATTCGATATGAACGGTACCGACGCGGTCCGCAAGCTCAACGAATGGGGCGGCCGTCCGCTGCCGATCACGGCAAGCGCATGGCGTCACGGCACGCTGGCCGTGCGCATGGCCGGCGCGGAAGCCGCGGTCAAAACGGCGCGCACCGCGCTCGGCGGCGAAGTCGTCGATGCCGTGGAGGCTGAGCGCTTCTGGGCCGGCCTGCGCGAACAGACCGACTCGTTCTTTTCGGCCATCCCGCCGAAGGCAGCGCTGTGGCGCCTCGCGCTGCCGTCGATCACCGAACCGCTGCAATTGCCCGGCGCGCAATTGATGGAATGGGGCGGCGGCCAGCGCTGGTGGATCACCGACACCGACGCGCAAACCGTGCGTATCAGCGCCAAACAGGCCGGCGGCCACGCCACCATTTTCCGTACCTGCCACGGCTACGACCGCAGCGCCGGGGTGTTCACACCACTACCCGCACCGCTGATGAAAATCCATCGCGGCCTGAAAACCGCCTTCGACCCGGCCCGCATCTTCAATCGCGGCCGCCTCTACCCCGACTTCTGAGCGACGCGATGCAAACCAACCTCGCGGACTTCATTCGTAACACGCCCGATGGCGACGAAGCCGACGCCATCCTGCGCAATTGCGTGCATTGCGGCTTCTGCACGGCGACCTGTCCGACGTATCAGATACTGGGTGACGAACTCGACGGCCCGCGCGGTCGCATCTATCTGATCAAGCAGATGGTGGAAGGCGCCGAGGTCACGCGCAGTACCCAGGTGCATCTGGACCGCTGCCTCACTTGCCGCAGTTGCGAGACGACCTGCCCATCCGGCGTGCAATACGGCCGGCTGGTCGAGATCGGCCGCAAGATCACCGAGGAAAAAGTCACGCGCCCGCTCCGTCAGCGGATGGTGCGCCGACTGCTCGCGAGCTTCGTGCCGAACAGCGCGCTGTTCACGCCAGTCATGCGCCTCGGTCAGCACTTCCGCCCGCTCCTGCCCAGAAAATTGCGCGACAAGGTGCCCGCGCGGCAGCGTCCGCTCGAATGGCCGACCGCGAAACATCCGCGCAAGATGCTGATGCTCGCGGGCTGTGTGCAACCGTCGATGATGCCGAACGTCAACGTCGCGACGGCACGAGTGCTCGACGCACTCGGCGTGGAAACCTTGATCGCGCCCGAAGCAGGCTGTTGCGGTGCGATCCGTCTGCACCTGGGCTACAACGACGAAGCGCTCGACGACCTGCGCGCCAACATCGACGCGTGGTGGCCGTATATCGAACAAGGTGTGGAAGCGATCGTGATGAACGCGTCCGGCTGCGGCGCGACAGTCAAGGAATACGCACATTTACTGCGCAACGATCCCGCGTATGCGGAGAAGGCACGCCGCGTGACCGAGCTGACGCGCGACGTCGCGGAAATCCTGCCGGAGTTCGAAGAGGCGCTCGTCGCCGTGACGCGCCGCCGCGCGATCCATACGGTAGCGTTTCATCCGCCGTGCACGTTGCAGCATGGTCAGCAGGTGCGCGGCAACGTCGAACATCTGCTGACGGCACTCGGCGTCGAAGTGCGCCTGCCCACGGACAATCACCTCTGCTGCGGTTCGGCCGGCACGTATTCGCTCACGCAGCCGAAGCTCTCGTACGCGCTGCGCGATCAGAAGCTCGAGCGGCTGCAGGCGCAGGAGCCACAGGTAATCGTATCGGCGAACGTCGGCTGCATTGCGCATTTGCAAAGCGGCACGTCGACGCCGGTCGCGCATTGGATCGAACTGGTGGAACATATGCTGTCCGCCTGAGGCGATCGATCTTGAGGCAAGCGCGGCACGTGGCTTCCCGCGTGTCACGGTGGCCGCCTTCGCCCCCCTGCCGCAGGCCGCAACCCGGTTGCGCAACGAAGTTCGTGACCCGGTTGGCGACATTGCCGATCAGGACCGCAACGGTATGAAGCAGCGTCCGTATAATTCATACATTGTCTTTCGCTCGATTTCCGGTTCCGCCCCATGCCCGATCTGATCCACAACCTCGAAGCGGTGCAGCAGCGCATCGCCCTCGCCGCGCACGTAGCCGGACGCGACGCGCGTTCGATCGCCCTGCTCGCAGTCTCGAAGACGTTTCCCGCCGAAGACGTGCGCGCCGCCTATGCAGCCGGCCAGCGCGCGTTCGGTGAGAACTACGTGCAGGAAGCCATCACCAAAATCGAAGCGCTGGCGAATCTGCGCGCGTCGCTCGAATGGCATTTCATTGGACCATTGCAATCGAACAAGACGCGGCCGGTCGCCGAAAGCTTCGACTGGGTGCATTCGGTCGACCGCTTGAAGATCGCGCAGCGACTGTCGGAGCAGCGCCCGGACAACCTGCCGCCGTTGAACGTCTGCCTGCAGGTCAACATTAGCGGTGAAGCGTCGAAAAGCGGCGTGAGCATTCCCGAGGCTGTGGAAGTCGCGCAGGAAATCGCCGCGTTGCCGAAGCTGAATCTGCGCGGTCTGATGGCGATTCCGGAACCGGCCGGCAATATCGAAGAGCAGCGTGTGCCGCATCGGCAATTACGCGAACTGTTCGAGCGGCTGCGTAACGACGGCCTTGAACTCGATACGCTCTCCATGGGCATGTCGAGCGACCTCGAGGCCGCCGTGCTGGAAGGCGCAACGATGGTGCGCGTCGGCACCGCGATTTTCGGCGCGCGAGATTACTCTAACTGACCGTATCGGGCCTTTCTTCCCTTTCCAGACGCCTCACGGGACATCTTTCGGAACATCATGAAAATTGCTTTTATTGGCGGTGGCAACATGGCCGCCGCGTTGATCGGCGGCCTCATCAAGCGCGGCGTCGCGCCCGCGGACCTGTACGCGATTGATCCCAACGAAGACGCGCGCAAGCGCAACGAGCAGCAATTCGGCGTCAAGACCGACGCGGCCGCGGCCGCCGCGCTTGCGTCGTACGACGCCGTCGTGCTGGCCGTGAAGCCGCAGATCCTGAAGAGCGTCGCCGAGGCACTCGCGCCGCATCTGAAGGCCTCGCAACTGGCAATCAGCATCGTCGCGGGCATTCGCATGGATGACATGTCGCGCTGGCTGAACGGCCACGCGCGCATCGTACGCGTGATGCCGAATACGCCGGCGCTGATCGGCATGGGCGTGACGGGCCTCGTGGCAACTGGCAGCGTCGACGAAACAGGCCGCGCGCTCGCGTCGCAAGTGTTGGGCGCAGTCGGCCAAACCGTCTGGTTCGACGACGAAGCGAAGATCGACGCCGTCACCGCGATCTCGGGCAGCGGTCCCGCTTACGTGTTTTATTTCATCGAGGCGTTGCAGGAAGCCGCGCGTCAACTCGGCATGGATGAAGCGCAAGGCCGCGCGCTGGCAGTCGCGACCTTCACCGGCGCGGCGCAGTTGGCCGCGAACTCGGACGAGCCGCCGGGCCTGTTGCGTGAACGTGTGACGTCGAAGGGCGGCACCACGGCAGCTGCATTGGCGTCGTTCGATGCAAGCGGGATCAAGGACGCGATCGTGCGTGGCGCGCTCGCCGCCGATGCGCGCGCCAAGGAAATGGGCGACGAGTTCGGCAAGCTGTAAGCGCGGTCTCGCGGTCTGAAAGCCGCGCTCAGCAGTTAGGAGCGGAATGACGCCGAAAGACATACCGCCTCGAATCGAACCGAGGCGGCGTCCGCAGCGCAAGAGAACTGCAGAAGAAACGTGGAAGTGTTGCGGCCAAACTACCGCACAAAACAGGCGCGGAAGAATTAAAACGAAGCCGCCGCGTAATGCGCAGCAATGCCGACAAACAACGCGCCGCCCAACCAGTTGTTATGACGGAATGCCGCGAAGCACGCCATCCGCTCGCGGTTTCGGATGAGCGTGTAGTGATAGATCGCGCAGCCCGCCGCTGCCGCCCATCCGAGCCAATACAACACGCCGAAACCGAGCATCACGCCGATGCCGGCGTAAATCCCCAGCGTCGCCGCGTAGCAGAGCATGATCGCCGCCACGTCGAAGCGGCCGAAGGTCAATGCCGAGGTGCGGATGCCGATTTTGATGTCGTCGTCGCGATCGACCATTGCGTATTCGGTGTCGTACGCCACCGACCAGAACACGTTGGCCAGCAGCATGACCCAGGCGAGCATCGGCACGTGATCCTGAATCGCGGCGAACGCCATCGGAATGCCGAAGCCGAACGCGATGCCAAGGTAAGCCTGCGGAATCGCAAAGAAACGCTTCGTGAACGGATACGACCCCGCGACGAACAGCGCCGCCACCGATAGCTCCTTGGTCAGCGTATTCAGCGGCAAGATGAGCAGAAAGGCCAGCAGCGATAAACCGGCCGCCAGCGCCACCGCTTCCCATGCCTTGATTTTGCCCGACGTGATCGGCCGGTTTTCCGTGCGCTTCACGTAGCGATCGAAGTCGCGATCCGCGTAATCGTTGATCGCGCAGCCCGCCGAGCGCATCAGCACCGTGCCGACCGTGAAGATCACCAGCAGTGGCCACGAAGGATGACCGTCGGACGCAATCCACAGCGCGTTGAGCGTCGGCCACAGCAGCAGCAGGCTGCCGATCGGCTTGTCCATGCGCACGAGGCGCAGATACAGAGGAAGTCGGGCGAACATGGGCGGATTCGGTGAAGTGCAGGCGGTGCCGCTATTTTACGGGATGTGGGCGACAGGCAGTCTTCGGGCGGGTGAGACTGGCCTGCTGGGCGCCGAAACCGAGGCCGCAACCGCAACCGGGTCCTGAACCAAAGCCGGGTCTAAATCCAGTGCCGCAAATCGGACGACCGAAGATCTGACAGGAGACACGCTGGGAAGCCTGCGCGAACGTTTCGGATTCGACCCGTCCGACGTGTGCAAGCGTGGGGCGGATTTCAGGCCCTAAACACTGGGAGGCTAACCGGCCGCGCATTTATCGCGTGGCCAGCCACAGACGCAGCACGTTGATCGTCGTCGCCGATCCCGAGTTCGACGACGGCCCTTGCTTCGATTTGCGAATCGTTGTGTCGCGGTCAACGATGACGTGTACCGCGTGTTCCCCTTCGCTGTAAATCGTACCTTCCATGGTTTGTACCTCGCAGGATGCCCCGCATGGCGGGCGTTGTTGGCGTGCAGATTAGTGCCGCTCCTGCTTTGAAGCTGTCAATTTCAGCCGGTCTGTGAAGATGTGTCGCGCGACGGCCTTTTTCCGAATTGTCCTATTTTGACTCCCAACTCCCCGATGCAGTGTCGCCTTATTACGCATTTCTAACGACGCATTACAAAAGGGAGATGTATGAGAATAAACAAACCGTCTTGCGGGCCAGCAGGCTACCTGGCCCGTCTACTGGCTGCATTCATGCTGCTACTGGTGGCGTTCGGTGCGAACGCCGACAGTGGCGACGACATCTGTTTTCCGCTGTACGCGAGAGCAGGGGCCATTCCCGGCAATAAAGACTGCGCTTCGATTGCTGCGAGCCGGACATCAACCGGCATGGGTACGTATTTCTGCACTGCAAATGCGCAGGAAATGATCGCCCGGTACTGCAAGGGACCCGATCCTGTCCTGCCTGACGACTCCTGCCCGGTGGCGGACCCGGTGTACCCGTCTAGCGGCGCTGTGACATTGACAGAAAACGATTTCGTCAGTGGCGATGAACTGCCGGTCACGTTCACACGCACATACCGATCTACCGTGTTCCTGAAAAGTGCGAGTGCTGTCGGCCCAATGTGGTTTCACAATTGGCAACGGCAGTTGAATGTCACCGGGACTGCAGGCAGTTCTGGCAACGTCATCGCATATCGTGAAAACGGAGAGCCGTTAACGTTTATATTAACGAACGGAACATGGCGAACGAAGAGCTTTAGCGGTCTCACGCTTACGCAGAATGGAGTGGGCTGGACACTCACTGACTTGGTAACAGAAAACACCGAAACGTACTCTTCGCAAGGCATTCTGCTATCGGAGGCAACCAAGACCGGGTTTGTCAGAGCGTTGACCTATGACGGATCGGGACGGCTTGCTGCGATCACGCAGCATGGTCCCGACACCAGGGTGGTCTACGACCTCACCCTTCGCCTCGAATATGACGACAAAGGACGTATCGCGCGACTAGTCGACCCTGCGGGCCACTTCACGCAGTACCGGTACGACGCAAACAGCAATCTCGATTCTGTCACCTGGCCCGATGGAAACGTACGGCAATACGCGTACGGCGACTCTCGTTTCAAGAATGCGCTGACCGGCGTTATTGACGAGACCGGCTCGCGAATCGCAACGTGGACATATGACGCACAAGGTCGAGCGACTGCTGTCAGCCATCCCGACACGACAAAAAACGTACAACTCACCTATGGATCGGGGACGACCACTGTCACGGATAGCAATGGTGCAAGAACGCTTTCCTTCTCGACCATAGGTGACAAGGTTCGCCCAACCGGCAGCAGCGGTTCCCTATTGGGCGGAGTGACGTGGGACGCATCGGGCAGTCTCTTGACGACGACTGCGCCGGGACGCAATGCCGTCTACAGCTACGACGAAACTGGTCGTCCGGTGAAAGCGACCGTGCGGACCTCTTCCGTCATCTCGGTCACTTCGGTGCAGTACGCCGATGCAACGAGCCTTCATCCTGCGTCCGTCGCCATGCCGGGAAAGTTGATGTCATTCGTCTATGACGCCGATGGCAACGTCACGGGGTATAGCGAACGCATCACAAATGACCTGACGGGTGAAGCAGGTTTCGATGCCACCTGGGACGGACAGCAGCAGCGAACTGTTGGTGCTCGATACGACCAGTTCAATCGGTTGGCCGAGGCGATCACTTACGTCAACAACGTTAAGGCTTCGGATTGGGTCTACTTCTACGACGAAACCGGCAATCTCAACACTGCGCAGAATATCGTCTCGAAGTGGCTCTTTGGGAATCAGGATCGCGATGCGGCGCACCGTGTGACGTTGCAAACCGGAAACTACCGCACGGCACGCATTGCTTACGACGTGCGAGGACGAGTTAGTCAGTTCAAATACAACGAAGAGCCAACGAATACGAACGGCCGACTCGGCCGCCTGCTAAACGTAGACTACGGCTATTCGCCTGACGGAGGCGTGGTGTCTCGCAACGGTACGGTCGCAACGAACGG
>NZ_DASRSY010000056.1:0-7777 GCF_035656215.1 Paraburkholderia sp. | reverse complement strand
GCGCCGTACTGTCGGTGGTGGGTCTTGCTGCGCTCGTGACAATGGGCGCGCTCGACGGTGACGCGTACAAAGTGGTGAGTTTCAGTGTGTACGGTGCAATGTTGTTCGTGCTGTATGCTATCTCAACGCTTTACCACAGCGTGCGCAACCCGCGCGTGAAAGCCGTTCTGCAAAAATGCGATCATTCGGCGATCTACCTGCTGATCGCCGGCAGTTACACCCCGTTCACACTTGTTACGTTGCGCGGACCGTGGGGCTGGTCGCTTTTCGGCGTAAGCTGGGGGCTTGCCGCTCTCGGCATCGTGCAGGAACTGACGCTCGGGCGACGCACCCGCAGCGTTTCGATGGTGCTGTATGTCTTGATGGGATGGCTCGCGCTCGTTGCCGTCCGCCCGCTGGTTCAAGCCTTACCGGCAGCGGGTACCGCCTGGCTCGTGGCCGGCGGGATCATCTACAGCGCCGGCATCTACTTCTTCATCAACGACGAGCGCATCCGGCACGGACATGGTATCTGGCACCTGTTCGTACTGGCGGGCAGTCTGTGTCAATTCGTCAGTGTCGCGCGCTACGTCGCGTGACATCCCACGGCGGCGAAATGCAACTAAAGGCCAGTCAACGTGTCTGCATAGCGCGTTGAAGCATTCGGCACGCGTTTCCCGCGTGCCGCCGATTTCTCTGCGACCGGAACCGGGCTTTGGCCTCGAACGCGCCATGCGGGCGTGTTCATGCCGCGCTTGTACCAGCTTGTGCCCATTTGGTGCCGTCTGGTGCCGTTCGCGAAACTGCATTGCAAAGAACATTTATGTCTTTTGATTCCCTCGGCTTGTCCGAACCGCTGGTCCGCGCTGTACTCGAACTCGGCTACACCACTCCGACTCCGATCCAGACGCAAGCGATCCCTGCCGTGCTCAACGGCGGCGACCTGCTGGCCGGCGCGCAGACCGGCACCGGCAAGACCGCCGGCTTCACGCTGCCGATCCTGCAGCGTCTGAACACCATGCCCGCCGCCACCACGGCCTCGGGCAAGCGCGTCGTGCGCGCGCTGATCCTCACGCCGACGCGTGAGCTCGCTGCACAGGTCGAAGAAAGCGTGCGCGCTTACGGCAAGTACCTGAAGCTGAAGTCGACCGTGATGTTCGGCGGCGTCGGCATCAATCCGCAAATCGGCGCGTTGCGCAGCGGCGTGGACATCGTCGTCGCAACGCCGGGCCGTTTGCTCGACCACATGCAGCAGAAGACGATCGATCTGTCGCATCTCGAGATTCTCGTGCTGGACGAAGCTGACCGCATGCTCGACATGGGCTTCATCCACGACATCAAGCGCGTGCTCGCAAAGTTGCCGCCGAAGCGTCAGAACCTGCTGTTCTCGGCCACTTTCTCCGACGAGATCAAGACACTCGCCGACAATCTGCTCGACTCGCCGGCGCTGATCGAAGTCGCCCGCCGTAACACGACGGCTGAACTCGTCGCACAAAAGATTCACCCGGTCGACCGCGACAAGAAGCGCGAGCTGCTCACGCATCTCATCAAGCAACACAACTGGTTCCAGGTGCTGGTGTTCACGCGCACGAAGCACGGCGCGAACCGCCTTGCCGAACAGTTGACGAAAGACGGCATCAGCGCACTGGCGATTCACGGCAACAAGAGCCAATCGGCCCGTACGCGCGCGCTCGCCGAGTTCAAGGACGCCACGCTGCAAGTGCTGGTCGCAACCGACATCGCCGCACGCGGCATCGATATCGATCAGTTGCCGCACGTGGTCAACTACGATCTGCCGAACGTGCCGGAAGATTACGTGCACCGCATCGGCCGCACGGGTCGGGCAGGTGCATCGGGCGAAGCGATTTCGCTGGTGTGCGTCGACGAACTGCAACTGCTGAAGGACATCGAGAAGCTGATCAAGCGTCAGGTGCCGCAGGAAGTGATCGCCGGTTTTGAGCCGGATCCGACTGCGAAGCCAGAGCCGATTCTGCGCCGTGGCCAAGGTGGCGGCGGTGGCGGTGGACGTTCGCCGCGCCAGGGTCAAGGCGCGCCGAAGCGTAGCGACGCCCGGCACGAGAGCGGTCAGCGTGAAGGCGGCCGCCGCGACGGCGCAGCAGCGGCCAAGCCGGCGCAACGTTCGGGTCAGCGTCCCGCGAATGGTCAGCAGCAGCCGAAGCCGCAAGGTGCGAAGCCTGCCGGCAACGGCGGCCAAGCGCGCCGCGACGGCCAGCGTCAGGACGGCCAACCGCGTGCAGCCGCACACGAAGGCAGCGCCGCGCAACATGCACCGCGCAAGCCGCAGGCCGCCAAGCCGCAAGGCGGCAATCCGGGTGCCTTGCTGGGCGGCACGAAGTCGCGCAACGACGCGCCGCGTGGCGGCCAGCCGACGCGCAGCGGTCAGCGCGGCCGTTAAGCATTAAGCAACTGCCTGCTCGCTAGCCGCAGTCCCAGACTAACGGCTAGCCGCAGCGGCGGCTTGTTTCAGGTGCTCGATCTGCCGTTCCCATCGATCGAGCACCGTCTCTCCTTCCCCTGCCAGTTCAAACGTAATGCCGCTCGTCAGGCGCGCATAACGCACGCTCTGCGCCTCCCCTGTGTCGATCGAGCCAATCAGGTACACAAGGCCGCTGTCATCGCCTCTCACGCCCGCTAGCGGCGTTAAACGCAACTGCACCTGATAGAACGCCTCGTCGCAGACGAACGTCAGCGCGGCCCGGCCGCTTTGCGCGATCACGCGCGCCGCCCGAGCCTGCGGCCACAATGCGATGCAGAGCGAGCGCGAATCAGGCGCATACAACTCGCCGACGCCGAGCAGCGAGGTGCGCACATGGCCGTTCGCATCGACGGTGAGCAGCGATGCGGTGAAACCCGTCTTGCTCGCCAGCGACGAACCGTCGAACAACGTGCGGACAGCGTCAGGCCATTCGTCGAACACGTTCTGTTCGAGTGGACGTTCGGGTGTAGGGGAATCGCTCATCGTGTCGATCCAGTCTGAAACAGGTTGCCAAGGTTGCCAGGATCAATCATGCCTCGAAAAGCGAATGGCCCGCGCAAGCGGGCCATTCATCTTCGTCTCTATCCGCCGTGGACTCAGCAGAAAAACCTCAGCGGAAGAACACGTGCTGCGTGATCTTGGCGAGCGGGTAATGCACGCCCGGCTGAATCTTGGCCGGCAAATCGAGTGGCTTGAGCAGCATCTTTACGCACATGTCCGCCGACAGATTGCGCCGCACCAGCGCATTGATACGTGCCGCGCGCTCGCGGTTGTAAGCCGAATCGTGCACGCGCTCCGGATAGCGAATCGCGAAGACATGCCTCAACGCGATCTCCGAGTCTTCGTTCTTGATTTCCATCACGCGGCGCATCAGCGCGCCGAGAACCGCAAGACGGCCGTTGCCTTCGATCTTGTTGTACTTCTTGAAGAACTTGAAAAAGTGCTTGTAGTGACGGACTTCGTCGGTGCGGATGTTGTCGGTGATCTGCTTGAGCACCGGCTCATCCGAACATTCGCCGATCGCGCGATACAGCGTTGCCGTGCCCGTTTCCACCACACAGCGGGCCACCATCTCAAGCGCACGGGTCTTTTCGAAGTCTTCGAACGAGCAGGTCAGCGAATACTCTTCCATGAAATTGCGGAACGCGGTGTCCCAATCGAACTCGGGCCAGACGTACGCGATATACGTCTTGAGAGCCCGGCCGTGCTGCATCTCTTCCGGCTCCCATTCCTGGTTGAGCCAGGCCGAGACTTCCGGGTCACCGTCGAAGAAAGTGCTCAGATTGCTGGTGTAAAGATCGGTGCCGCTTTCGATAAACGAAGCGGCGCACAACAGAAGCAGCAGGTCTTCGTTAGCCACTGCCTTCTGGCGATCTATGCGGGTGAGGTCGATATTCTCGATCCGCCAGGGCATCACATGGTTCAGCTCAGTGTGCATTGTGTCCTTGCTCCGAAAGCTGTATCGACTCGTGGAGCGCTCGAAACCGCCCACTATCGCAAGGGCGGTTCGCCGTGTCAGATACAGCGCCTTGAATTAGAGTTAACCCCTCGTATCTTGCATCTTAGCCGGTGTTTGGCAACTCTGCAGATAACCCAGCACAGACCATGCCGGACCGCCACAGTTCCAATTTCACGGTAGTCGAATCCTTCGGTTGATTACAAGCGAACACGCAAGGCACAAAAAAACCAGCTCGACGAGCTGGCTTTGGCTTGAACAGACTGTGCACGTTAAGCGCGGCAACGCTCGCTGCGGAGCACAACGCCCGCCGGCAATGCCGTCATGCGGGCTGAACGCCTTCGAGATGACGGACGCGCCGCATACGCCACGCGACCACGATGAGCGACAACCCCGAAAGCACCGCGGCAATCAGGACGTAGTAACTTGGCGCGAGTTTGTCGCCGGTCAAATGAATGAAGGTCTCCACAATCGTCGGCGCAAAGCCGCCGAAAATCGTCACGCCGATGCTGTAACCGATTGAAAGACCGGTCGACCGCACTTGCGTCGGGAAGATCTCGGACATCAGCGCGGGCATCGGTCCGGAGTAAGCCGCCTTGAAAACGCCGGCTGTGCCTTGCAACACCAGCAGCCAGCCGATCGTCGGATGGGTCTGCAACCACGCGAACATCGGGTAGATCAGCGTACCCATCAGAATCGACGTCGTCAGCATGATGCGAATCCGGCCGATACGGTCAGACAACGCGCCCATCACCGGCGACAGAATGAACTGCAAGCCACCGTTGAGCACCACCACGCCGAATGACGCCGCTGCCGGCATGTGCAACTGCTTGACCGCGTACATCGGCATGTAGAGTTGCAACACGTACACGCCGACCGTCGACTGCGCAACGATACCCACGGCCAGCAGCAGATTCACCCACTGGTTGCTGAACGACGCATCCTTTTCAGGCGTCTCATGACGCTTGCCTGCCGCCTCACGCGCTTCACGCAACGCGAGAAATTCCGGCGTCTCGTCAAGATGCGAACGGATGTAATAGCCCACCGGCCCGACGAGCAGACCGAAGATGAACGGCAGGCGCCAGCCCCAACTATTGAGTTGCTCGGGCGGCATCCACGCGGTCAGGAGCGAACCGAAGGCCGCCGCGGTGATCGCAGCCAGGCCCTGGCTCGCGAACTGCCAACTCGCGTAATAGCCACGCCGCGACGCGCTGTGTTCGACCATGAAGGCCGTCGCGCTGCCGAACTCACCACCGACCGCGAAGCCTTGCACGAGCCGCGCAAGCAGGATCAACACGGGCGCGGCGATACCGATCGACGCATACGGCGGCATCACCGCCATCGTAAAGGTGCCGACCATCATCAGCGCGATGGCGAGGGTGAGCGCCGCCTTACGACCCTTGCGATCGCCATAGACGCCCAGTACGACAGCCCCAAGCGGCCGCATCAGGAAGGAGATGCCGAAGGTGGCGATCGCGAGCAGCGTCGATAGCCATTCGTCCTGCATCGGGAAGAACTGCTTCGCGATGATGGTCGCGAAGTAGCCGTAGACCAGAAAGTCGAACCACTCCAACGCATTGCCGACCGACGACGAAAACACGATACGTCGCACCATCGCTTTGGAAAGCGGAGCGGACGTGGAATGCGGGGATGCCGTCGCGGATCGCGACGCGGGGGTATTCATGATGTCTCCTGCCCTGCCTGATGCTAGTTCTGGTTGCGCTGGACGCGCTGAGTACGCACGAGGCGCGTGCG
This sequence comes from Paraburkholderia sp., assembly GCF_035656215.1. Taxonomy (GTDB): domain Bacteria; phylum Pseudomonadota; class Gammaproteobacteria; order Burkholderiales; family Burkholderiaceae; genus Paraburkholderia. Next base: position 2,090 of record NZ_DASRSY010000056.1, on the reverse strand, counting down.
CGACACCGCACTCCGTTTGTTTGGCTCATTCAGAAGCCGGCTGCCAGCCCGTCGCGACGGCTGTCGCTCGCCGCCACGTAGCCGCGGTCCGGATCGTTCCGGTCGAGCTTCCAGATGTACTGGCCGGAGCCGAAGTCCATGTACGGATCGTCGACCGACTTGATCGTGTGGCCCAGCTTCTGCAGCGCCGCGGCGGTCTGCGGATCGAGCGTCGATTCGATGTCGATCGTGAAGTCGCGGTTGACCTTCCAGCGCGGCGCATCGCAGGCGGCCTGCGGTTGCTGACCGTAGTCGAGCATCCGCACGATCGATTGCAGATGGCCTTGCGGCTGCATATCGCCGCCCATCACGCCGAAGCTCATCACCGCTTCCTGCTTGCCGTCCACCTGCTGCGTCAGGAACGACGGGATGATGGTGTGGAACGGCCGCTTGCCACCCTCCACCACGTTCGGCGACTTCGGGTCCATCGAGAAGCCGCAGCCGCGGTTCTGCATCGCGATGCCGCTGTCCGGCACCACGATGCCCGAGCCGAAGCCCATGTAATTCGACTGGATGAAGCTGATCATCATGCCGCGCTCGTCCGCGACCGACATGTAGATCGTGCCGCCGGCCTTCGGCATGCCGAAGTCGAATTGCGTGGCGCGCTTGTGGTCGATCAGCTTCGCGCGCGACGTGAGGTACGCGTCGTCGAGCATCTGCTCGGGTGTCACTTCCATCGACCGTGGATCAGCGACGTAGCGATAGACGTCGGCGAACGCCAGCTTCATCGCTTCGATCTGCAAATGCTGCGACTCGACGTTGTCGACGGCGAGTTCTTTCACGTCGAATTTTTCGAGGATGCCCAACGCGATCAGCGCGGCGATGCCCTGCCCGTTCGGCGGAATTTCATGCACGGTATAGCCGCGATAATCCTTGCCGATCGGCTCGACCCAGTCCGCTTTGTAGTTGCGCAAATCGTCGAGCGTCAACGCGCCGCCGCCTTTACGCGCAAACGCCGCGATCTGCTCGGCGATATCGCCTTCGTAGTATGCACGCGGGCCTTGTTCAGCAAGCTTGCGCAGTGTCTTCGCGTGGCCGGGAAAGCGCACCAGCTCGCTGACTTCCGGCGCGCGGCCGCGCGGCATGAAGGTTTGCGCGAAGCCCGGCAGGTCCTTCAATTCCGGCACGGCGGCCGCCCACTTGTAAGCGACGATGCTCGCCACCGCATGACCTCGCTCGGCGATTTCGATCGCCGGCTCCATCAGATCGGCGAACGGCAGCGAACCGAATTTCTGATGCAGCGCCTCCCAGCCGGCGATCACACCCGGCACGGTCACGGCGTCCCAGCCACGCTTGGGCTGCTTCGCGAGGTCGTTTTCCTCACCGTATTTGCGCTTGAAGTAATCGACGTTCCACGCCGCTGGCGACACGCCGGAAGCGTTCAGACCATGCAGCTTCTTGCCGTCCCACACCAGCGCGAAGGCGTCGCCGCCAAGGCCGCATGACACCGGCTCGACCACCGTAATGGCAGCGGCCGCCGCGATCGCCGCGTCGACGGCATTGCCGCCTTTCCACAGCATCCGTAGGCCGGCTTGCGCGGCGAGCGGGTGCGAAGTCGAAACAATGTTGCGCGCGAATACAGGCAGACGCGGCGTCGGGTAGGGGTTTTGCCAGTTGAAGCCAGTCATGTCGAACACTCTCGAAAGCGCGGCCCGGCGCGTTCTCGAACGCCGGAAACCATGGGAAACGGGTAAAAACGGGGTAAAACGCGGAACCTTGGATTGCAGCGCGATCCGGCACAAAAAACAAATTCATTTATCAAATGAATAAATGCGCAAATGATCTGAATGAGTCGCCGCACGGTCGTCCCCGAACCGAACGATGACGCACGAGTTAGCGGACAGGACGTGCGATGGTCTTACAATACGCTCACCCTCGTTCACGCATTACCCGTTTTCCGGCTCAGCTTATCGCGCCGCTGACGGGCAGCGCCGATAAAAACCCACGACCCGAGACACATGACCCGAGACCCCCGCCTGACTCTCAATGCCCGGCAACAGGAACTGCTGGAGTGGGTGCAACGCGACGGCTTCGTGACCGTGGACGACCTC
>NZ_DASRSY010000055.1:0-6499 GCF_035656215.1 Paraburkholderia sp. | reverse complement strand
GCCACTGCCGCAGGCGCTGACGCCGGTGTATCCGAGCACCGCGGGCGTGACCCAGACGTACCTGCGCAAATCGATTGATAACGCGTTGTCGCGCACGTCGTTGCCGGAGCTGCTGCCCGAGCCGATTGCGCACGCTTTTTTGCAGCCGCTCGGCGTGCCCGCGCTGATGGAGGCGGTGCGCACGCTGCATCATCCGGGCGTGCAATCCGATGAAACCGCGTTGATCGACGGCACGCATCCGGCGTGGGTGCGGATCAAATTCGAGGAATTGCTGGCGCAGCAGATGTCGTTGAAGCGCGCCCACGACGAGCGCCGCACGCGTGCGGCGCCGGCCATGCCGCGCCGGAAGCTGGGCGATGAAGCGGCGCTCGTGGCGCGTTTGTTAAAGGCGTTGCCGTTTTCGCTGACGGCGGCGCAGGAACGCGTGGGCGGCGAGATCGCGCTCGATCTGACGCAGCCTCATCCGATGCAACGGTTGCTGCAGGGTGATGTTGGCAGCGGCAAGACGATCGTGGCCGCGCTGGCCGCCGCGCAAGCGATCGACGCCGGCTACCAGGCTGCGCTGATGGCGCCGACCGAAATCCTCGCCGAACAGCACGCGCGTAAATTGCGCGGCTGGCTGGAGCCGCTGGGCGTGAGCGTCGCGTGGCTGGCCGGCAGTCTGAAGACGAAGGAAAAGCGTGCCGCGATCGAAGCGGCTGCGCTCGGCACAGCACAACTCGTGATCGGCACGCACGCCATCATTCAGGACGCGGTTGAGTTCGCGCGGCTGGGGTTGGTGATCGTGGACGAACAGCATCGCTTCGGCGTGGCGCAGCGCCTCGCCTTGCGCGCCAAGGCGCGCAAGGCCGCCGCCGGCGCGCGCGATTTCCAGCCGCATCAATTGATGATGTCCGCGACGCCGATTCCGCGCACGCTGGCGATGACCTATTACGCCGACCTCGACGTCTCGACGATCGACGAACTGCCGCCGGGGCGCACGCCGATTTTGACCAAGCTCGTCTCCGACGCACGGCGCGAGGAGGTGATCGGCCGTGTGCGTGAGGCCGCGCTGACGGGACGGCAGGTGTATTGGGTGTGTCCGCTGATCGAGGAAAGCGAGACCTTGCAGTTGCAGACCGCGGTGGAGACCTACGAGACGCTGGTGGCCGCGCTGCCCGAATTGAATGTCGGTCTGGTGCACGGGCGTCTCGCGCCGGCGGAGAAGGGCGCCGTAATGGATGCGTTCACGCGCAACGAGGTGCAGTTGCTGGTGGCGACGACGGTGATCGAAGTGGGTGTCGATGTGCCGAATGCGTCGCTGATGGTGATCGAGCACGCCGAGCGGTTCGGCCTCGCGCAGTTGCATCAGTTGCGCGGGCGGGTGGGGCGCGGGAGCGCGGCTTCGGTTTGCGTGCTGCTCTATACCGGGCCGCTGTCGATGACGGCCCGGGCACGCTTGCAGACCATGCGGGAAACAACGGACGGATTCGAAATTGCACGGCGCGACCTTGAGATTCGTGGTCCAGGCGAGTTTCTGGGCGCGAGGCAGTCGGGCGCGGCCATGTTGAGGTTCGCCGATCTCGAGAATGATCAGTGGCTAATCGAGCCGGCCAGAGAGGCCGCCGCGGCTTTGCTCGAGCAATACCCCGAGGTGGTGATGCAGCATCTGGCGCGCTGGCTCGGGGCTCGAGAGCAATATCTGAAGGCCTAGGGTCGTGCCTTTGGCGGCGGTAAAAGACCAAAAGGTTGGCGAACCGACCCTATAGGTGTATAACTAGAACCTATCGAACTCATCGCACTGATTGGTCCCCCAATGACGCTCACCGAATTGAAATACATCGTCGCGGTTGCCCGCGAGCGGCACTTCGGCCGGGCCGCCGAAGCGTGTTTCGTCAGCCAGCCGACTCTGTCGGTGGCAATCAAAAAGCTTGAAGACGAGCTCAATGTCCAGATTTTCGAGCGCGGCACCAGCGAAGTCAGCGTCACGCCGATCGGCGAACAGATCGTCACGCAAGCTCAGCGCGTCCTCGAACAAACGCTCGCTATCAAAGAGATCGCGAAACAGGGCAAAGACCCGCTGGTCGGGCCGTTGCGCCTCGGCGTCATCTACACGATCGGGCCGTATCTGTTGCCTACGCTCGTCAAGCAGATGATCAAGCGCGTCCCGCAGATGCCGCTGATGCTGCAGGAAAATTACACGATCAAGCTGATCGAACTGCTCAAGCAGGGTGAAATCGACGTCGCCATCATGGCGCTGCCGTTCCCGGAAACAGGCCTGATGCAACGCGCGCTCTATGACGAACCGTTTGTCGTCGCACTGCCGTCAGGTCACGCGTGGGAAAACCGCGAGAAGATCGACGCCGAGGATCTCAAGCAGGAAACCATGCTGCTGCTCGGCAGCGGCCACTGCTTCCGCGACCACGTGCTGGGCGTGTGCCCTGAACTGATGCGCTTCTCGCAGAACGCGGACGGCATCCAGAAGACGTTCGAAGGCTCGTCGCTGGAAACCATTCGTCATATGGTGGCGAGCGGCGTCGGGATTACCGTGCTGCCGCGCATGTCGGTGCACGAGGTCAAGCCCCATGCGGGCGGTATCGACGCGGGGCTGCTCAGTTACGTCGCTTTTGACGAGCCGGTGCCGGATCGCCGCGTCGTGCTCGCCTGGCGCAAGAGTTTCACGCGGATGCCCGCTATCGAAGCCATCTGCGACGCCATCAACGCCTGCGATCTGACGGGCGTCAAAAAGCTCGATCTGCCCGTCGCCGTCAATTAAGCGTGCTTCCCGCGTTCTAAGCCGGCCCGCCGCGTACCGTCGGCGGCCGGTCCGGCGGCCGCCCAGGCGCCGATAGTTGCAATCCCTATCGAATAGATAAAATTAATCAACCACGTAAATTCAATAGGGTTGATATAGTTTCCTCCATGGATCGCCCGATCCCATAAGACCCGGAGGAAATCATGACGCAATCGAACTCGCAGCAAGTCCAAGCCGTCGCCGCCCAATCCCCCCGCGTATTTACCGGTGCCTTCGCCGCCTCGGTGAGCAGCATGCGAACGGTTGCCTTGTCCTTGCTGGTCGATCGGGCTCTGTCCGCTTAAGTCATCGGCATCAGTACGCCGCGCCTCTCCCCACACTCTGTTTCCGATAAAAGCCACGCAGGAGTCACGCATGTCCGAACAAAAGCTCACCAATGCAGCCGGCGCACCCATCGCCGACAACCAGAATTCGATGACCGCCGGCGCGCGCGGTCCGGTCGTTCTGCAAGACGTCTGGCTGCTCGAGAAACTCGCTCATTTCGACCGCGAAGTGATTCCGGAACGCCGCGTTCACGCCAAAGGTTCGGGCGCATTCGGCACGCTGAAGGTCACGCACGACATCTCGCGTTTCACGAAGGCGAAGGTGTTCGCCCAGGTCGGCAAGGACACGCCGCTCTTCATGCGTTTTTCGACGGTGGCGGGCGAACGCGGCGCCGCCGACGCGGAACGCGACGTGCGCGGTTTCTCGATCAAGTTCTACACGGAAGAAGGCAACTGGGACGTGGTCGGCAACAACACGCCAGTGTTCTTCATCCGCGATCCGCTGAAGTTCCCGGACTTCATCCACACGCAAAAGCGCGATCCGTACACCAACATGCGCAGCAATGTCGCGGCATGGGATTTCTGGTCGCGTCATCCGGAGTCGTTGCATCAGGTCACCATCCTGATGAGCGATCGCGGCATTCCGCAGAATTTCCGGCAGATGCACGGCTTCGGTTCGCACACGTACTCGTTCATCAACGCGAACAACGAGCGGTTCTGGGTGAAGTTCCACTTCAAGTCGATGCAAGGCATTGAGAACTTTACCGACGCCGAAGCGGCGCAGGTCGTGGCGCAGGACCGTGAAAGCGCGCAGCGCGATCTGATTGGCAACATCGACGCAGGCAATTTCCCGACATGGCGTTTCGCCATTCAGGTGATGCCGGAAGCGGAAGCCGCGAACTATCGCTTCAACCCCTTCGACATCACGAAGGTGTGGTCGCAGAAGGACTATCCGCTGATCGACGTCGGCACGATCGAGTTGAACCGCAACGCGGCGAACTACTTCGCGGACGTGGAGCAGGCAGCGTTCACGCCGGCCAATGTGGTGCCGGGTATCGGCTTCTCGCCGGACCGTCTGTTGCAAGGCCGTTTGTTCTCGTATGGCGACACGCAGCGCTACCGCCTCGGTATCAATCACCATCAGATTCCGGTGAATGCGTCGCGCGTGGCGAGCCCGTATTCGTTTCATCGCGACGGTGCGATGCGCACGGACGGCAACCTCGGCGGCAATCTGAACTACGAGCCGAACCGCCTGGGTGACTTCGCGCAGGACACCAATGCGGCGGAGCCGCCGCTCGCAGCGGGTGCGGTCGATCGTTACGACCATCGTGTGGACGAGGATTACTACACGCAGCCGGGAATGTTGTTCGCACTGTTCGATGAGGCGCAACGTCAGCGTCTGTTCGGCAACATCGCGCGCCATATCAATGGTGTGCCGCAAGAGATCGTCGCGCGCCAGATCGAGCATTTCCGCCGCGCCGATCCGGCCTATGCGGAAGGCGTGATTGCCGCGATTGCCGACCTCGCTGAAGGCGGCAAGAAGTAAGCGGCAGGAAGCAAGCAACAAACGTAAGCTGTTGAAGCAACGCAGCAGGGCGGGGCGCATCGGCGCCCCGCCGGTATTGTTACGAATCGGGAGCTCAGGATCATGATCCAGATGATGATGTCCACCATTGGCGGCTCGGCGGCCACGCGTCGCGTGCAGCAACAGCAGCAAGCTTTGATGCTGCGCAAGGCGGTGGGATTCGCAATCGTCACAAGCGGATTGGCCGTGATCGTCGCGCAGGCCCTGCAACACGCGCTCGGCGCCTGATCGAGCGCAAGGCCATGGGTGCGGCAAGCGACCACGCGTCACACGAACGCAGCTGCTTTCTAAGATAAACTGGCGGACGTTCGTTGTGCTGGGTTTGCTAGCTGCACAACGTCACTTTGCCGACCGGTTCGTATCACTCTTCAAAGGAGTCATCATGGCCAAGAAAGAAGCCGTACAACACGTCAATATCGGGATTAGCGACAAGGACCGCAAGAAGATTGCAGAAGGCCTGTCGCGTCTGCTCGCCGACACCTACACGCTGTACCTGAAGACCCACAACTTCCACTGGAACGTGACGGGTCCGATGTTCAACACGCTGCATCTGATGTTCGAAACGCAGTACAACGAGCTGGCGCTCGCGGTCGATTCGATCGCTGAACGCATCCGCGCGCTGGGCGTGCATGCGCCGGGCAGCTATAAGGAATTCGCTAAGCTGTCGTCGATTCCGGAAGCGGACGGCGTGCCGGCTGCGGAAGAAATGATCCGCCAACTGGTGGAAGGTCAGGAAGCCGTGGTGCGTACCGCGCGTGCGATTTTCCCGTCGACGGAAGCCGCCAACGACGAGCCGACCGCCGACCTGCTGACGCAACGCATGCAAACGCATGAAAAGACCGCGTGGATGCTGCGCTCGATGCTGGCTTAAATGCCTTAGCGTTCGGGGTGTTTAGTCTGGCTTTCAGCGCAGTGCTTCGGTGTTGGCGTTGAACCGATTACAAACGAGGCCTCCCTTTTCGGGAGGCTTTGTTTTGTGCGCCCAGCATGGGCGCACATGAAGAAGGCGAGATTGCTCGCGAACATCGCTAAAGCAACTAGCATTAGATTCAGTCGAGAGTTTCCCCTTCGGGTATCAAGTCCGGGTGTTGTCTGCAAATGGGAACAATCGCGTTCTCAAAGAGTTCGTAGATGACGTCTGCCATTCCGCGCCGGAAAGTGGAAAAAACCTCTGGCGAGCAGTTCGCTTGCACAATCCTGATCGCATCATTGATGGACTTGTTTGCGTCGTAAAGTCGCGCAATCACTTCCGTGGCCGTTTCCTTATTTTCGATCATTTCTTCGACTCCTCACGTTTTTCATCCAGTGTTAAATCCGAGGGCACCCATGCAATTCTGCGCAATTGTTCACACAATTCCAGTACTTGAATCCGACGTCTACACCTGTCGGTAATACAGCATCGCACTTTTCTCGACACATGGTTCTCACCTGCGCGCAATCTCCGGTGTCCTTGCATTTGACGAATCCTGATGAACTGTTTGTATCGCTTGCGAACAGCTTTGCATAGAGCATCGTCCGTTTCGACAGGTCAGGAGTCAACACCGGAAACGGTAACTGATTCTGTGCCGCAACCTGAATTTCGACCGGATTGTCCGCGATGGGCTTGCCCGTCTGTGCGCTGAAATAAAGGTCGTGAAGGAACAGTGACCATGCAAGACGCGCCTGAATGAACCCGCAATCCACGCACACCGCGCTTATAGCCGGTGGTACATCAGACATGTTCGAGCGCAACCAGCCAAGGACGCCTGGTGGCGGCCCTACGGGGTCAATACCTGCCTGGTAGTTGTCCAGCCATTTGTCGATGTCGTCACTGCTAATCGCCGAGGCTGCTCCACCGTTCGTTGCGACCGTACCGTT
>NZ_DASRSY010000054.1:0-3947 GCF_035656215.1 Paraburkholderia sp. | reverse complement strand
CTCCGCCGTTGCGGTCAGGGCGCGAATCTCTCGCGCTGGCCACAGGCCTCAGTCGCGCGTCGAGTACCCGTCATTCGCGCACCGCACCCGTAGCCCGACCTTGCCCGGCCTCATGAGTGGCCGGCGCGCCACGCTCTTCTGCGCGCCATTGCTGCCGCGAACGCACCATTCTGCGCACGGCGAAGCGCGCCATCTTGACCCAGCCAGAGGGTCGCGGGTCAGCGAGCATACTGAGCGCGCGCGCATAGTCGAGCGTGAGACCCGGCGTCCACGCCATCGTCGCGGCGCGTTTGCGAAGCTGCGCGGCCACCCACAACTCCGGCGTCGTAATCACCCGCAAAAACGGCCGCCAGCCGCCGAGGCTGCCCCACACGCGCGCCGATGCACCTTCGATCGCCGCTTCCAACGCGTGCGATACGCTGCTCGAACAATTGCGGTGCGTCAGGTTGTAGGTCGTCTCCTGACGATAGGTGTCCCAGAAGCGGCGCAGGCGCGCCGGATCGTAATTGCGTATGCGCACCTGAACCGTCGACGGACACCACGCTTTCGATTCGGTCGTGTAATCGGGCTGGAACACACCGGGCACGTCGTTCTCGCGTGTCGCACGCAGGAGCCGCGCGAAATCGTCGGGCGAACGATCGATCTCGACGCCCGGATACAAGCTGATGTAGACACCCTCAGGCGACTCGAGCGCGGCATGGCCGGTTGATATCACGCCGTTACGATCCACCGCCGCGATATAACGATCGACGATCAACTGCCGTCGCGCCTCGCCCTTGGACGAACCGACCGGTGTCCACACGTGGACGGTCAACGCGTCTTCATCGGCGGCGGGCGGCCCGTCCCATTCCACCGCGCCCAACCGGCCGGGAGCAGCGGCACTCGCAGCGGAGTTGGCGGCATCAGCGGTTGCATCGTCCGAAGCAACCGCGGGATTCGACGCGAGACGCCGCACGCGCATACTCAGCAAAATCATGTTCCAGCCGCCGAACATCAGGCCGAGGCCGAGACAGTACGGCACGGTGCCCACATAGTGCGTCGGGTAAGGCTGATAGAAGAAAACCGCCAGCGCGATTTCAACGCTCCCCCCGATCATCGCGAGCCGCCAGGTGCGATAGCGGACGACCTTCGCGGAGACGATCTGCAGCAGACCGTCAGCCAGAAAGAGCGTGCCGAAGATCATCGACAGAACGAAGTTACCGTGATGATGACCGGCGAGAATCAGCGCCGCCGCAAAACAGAATGCGAGGCCCTTCACATAGCGCAGCGTGCGCTGCCCGCCCATGCCTGTCCACGCGACGGCCAATGTGGCGAGCCCTTCGAGCAGCAGCAATAACGCAAACGGTGTGATTGGAAAATAGAGTGCGCTATCGAGTGCGTCGATGAACACCACCACGCCCAGAATCAGGCTCACCCAGCCGATCAACTGCAACGAGCGCCAGCGCGTGCGCAGGTAATCGACACCCAGCAGGATCATGACCAGCCGAACCATCGCGAGTCCTCCGTGATTGATATGCCTTTCTGGTCGTAATCTTAACCATATTTAGGGTGCCGGAGGAGAGCGGTCTGGTGTGGCGATGTGGGTGTGTGGCGGTGTGGCTGCGCGGCCGTGTCACGGTGCGGTCGTGCGACGATATGGCGGAGCGGCGGCGGTGTGTGCCCCCGCGCCCCGCGCGCGGTGCGCGAGAAGCAGCGCTTTGATGCAATGCTGCTTCGCAAACGCGCCAGACTACAGCGGATGAGGCAAGAATCAGGCAGCAGCGGCCTGCGGCATCGCCTCGCCATGCTCTCCACCCAACACGTCGAGCAGATCGCACAGCATGCGGTCGAGTTCGGCGGTCATCAGCGTGACGTCGGAATCGAAGCGCTCGTCGTCGTTGTGCGCGGTGGGGTCGCTCGCTTCCTTGAGGACATCGAGCGGCGCGATGCGCTTGATCGTCAACGAGGGCGTCAGCACGAACGACACGCGATCGTTCCACGTCATCGCGAGCCGCATGCATTGCTTGCCGGCTTCGATATGACGGCGCATATCTTCGGCGTCCAAAGTATGTCCGACATAGCGCACCGTCGCGTTGCCTTCCGTCGGCGAGCGCAACTCGGTGTCCTGGTCGAGCGTGAAGCCCGCAGGACCTTCACCGGAAAGCAGCCATTCGGTCATCGCCGCAACCGGCGATTGCGTGACGCGCACGGTGCCGAGCGGCAATTGATCGATCGACTTCACCAGCAGACCGCGCACTTCGTCGGCGACCGCTTGCGAGCCCGCATCGATTACGAGCCAGCCGTTTTTGGTGTCGATCCACACGCGCGTGTCGCGGCGGATGCTGAAGGCACGCGGCAGCAGTTCGTCGGTCACCTGTTCCTTGAGTTCGCGCATCTGCTTGCGGCCGGGTTTGAAGCCCTGCTGCTCTTCGAGTTCGAGCGCGCGTGCCTTGGTCACTTGCGTGACGACCGAAGCCGGCAACAGTTTCTTTTCGGCGCGAAACACGAGCAGCATCTGACCGTTGAGCGAATACACCAGCGAGTCGTTGTCGCGTGGGGACGCCCAACCATGGCTTTGCATCTCGACGCTGTTGCCGGGCGCGAACGCGTGCGGCGCGAGCCATTTCTCCAACTGTTCAGGGGTGATGGACCACGGAGCGGGAAGACGGTGCAACTGAAGGTTTTTGAACCACATGGGCAGGGTCCTGTACGGGCAAAGCGCGTCATTCTATATGACACGGCGAAGATGGCACGGCCAGCCGCGTACCCGCGCGCACTTCGCCGAAGCGGTCGCACCGCCGGAAGCATTTTCAAATAAAACCCGAAAATCGCTTAAAGCGACAGACCGATTATCAAATCGTAGCTGTTAGCCAGAGAATGCGCGTCATCAACGTCAACTTCTATGGAGCGTGTCATGCCCCCAACCTTCTTTTCGAGACTTGCTGGTCACGTGCGGCTAGCAGCCGGCCTCGCCGGCGCCGTGAAGGACGGCCGCATCGTCGAAAACTGGCACCTCGAAGACAATCTGACGTTGCTCAAACAACTCGGCGCGATCAAGCCATAGTGGTTTAGCCGCATCAGTCCTGGGGCGCGCTTTACGCTCAAATCACCTAGACTTTTTAAGACGCGCGCGACATAGACGGAGGCGGCCATGGCCGATGAAACCGCACCCTGGCAGATGGTGGAATACGAGGGTTTCGAAATTCACGTGGCGCCGTTTCCCAAGAACCCCCCCGACGACGCACACCCGTCAGCCGTGCCTGATAACCGTTACACATATGTCGGTTACGTCTGCCATCCGGGCGCCGATCCGGCCATTCCCGGGCATGCGGTGCCGTTTCACGCGGACGGCGAAGAGAGCTTCGCCGGCAAGGATGAAGCGCTCTACGAAGGGGTGCATGTGGGGCGCAGTATTGTAGACGGCACACACCCGGATTTGACGGTGCTGCCGCTGGTCACTGGCGGCGTCTAGGGAGATCCGCGTGGTTCCCGACCGATCTGTCGTGACTCCGCGCCGCACGCCCCCCCTGAGCCTATTCTCCGCCGCCGCGCTGCGCGGACACCCGATTGGCTCAATCGAACTGTCACACGGTTATAATCGCGGTCGCCCTCCTATCTTGAAAGAAGTGCACTGAACCTCCGGCCATCGCATCGGCAGGCCGGACCGGTAATGTTCACACGAAATTTCGGCCTATGATTTTTGCTCCCAGCCTGATCTGGTTAAGCACAGCCCTGCTATTTCTCGCCCCCGCTGTGAACCTCGTGTGGCGCGGCGGCACTGGCTACTGTTTCTTTTTGCTCGTTGCTCTGGCGCTCGGCGCCGCCATCGCCAACCGGCGCACGCCCGGCTATTTCAGTGCGCTGCGGGCCTATCCCTGGTATACGGCCGGGATGCTTGCGTTTGTCCTCGCCCTAATCTTGCAGCAACTGCTGCTGGGCTACTGGATGCCCCGCCAATTCGACCCACT
>NZ_DASRSY010000053.1:0-32023 GCF_035656215.1 Paraburkholderia sp. | reverse complement strand
CCCCGGATACGCTTCGCCGACGCCCACTTCGACGCCCTTGAGCGCAATTCGATAGCCATTCGGCCGCAATTCGAGGTTGTCGCGGATATGGATCACCGGCGGCAGAAAGCCGATTTCCTGCGCGAACTTCTTGCGGATGCTCTTGATCCGCTTGAGCAGTTCGCCATCCGAGTTCTTGTCGACGAGCGGAATCAGCCGGTAGCCCACTTCGAGACCGAGCGTGTCGATCATCGTCACGTCGTCCCAGCTGGCTTCGGTGTTTTCCACCGGGGCCATCGCGGCCGGTGCGACGTCGACGAGCGTCGCGCTGTTCTTGCGATCCTCGCTGCGCTTTTTCATCGTGCGACCAAGCTGGATCAAGCCACCGCCGAGAATCAGAAACGCGAAATGCGGCATGCCCGGAATCAGGCCCATCAACACCAGAATGCAGCCTGTGATCACCAGCACGCGCGGATTCGTGAAGAGCTGGCCGGTCAGTTGCGTGCCGATGTCTTCGTTGGTCGCGACGCGCGAGACGATCACACCGGCCGCCGTCGAAATCACGAGCGACGGAATCTGCGCGACAAGGCCGTCACCGATGGTCAGCAGCGTGTAGTTCTTGCCCGCGGACGCGAAGTCCATGTTGTGCTGAACCATCCCGACGATCAGCCCGCCGATGATGTTGATCACCATGATCAGCAAACCGGCGATCGCATCGCCGCGCACGAACTTGCTCGCGCCGTCCATCGAGCCGTAGAACTCGGCTTCCTGGGAGACCTCCAGGCGGCGCTTGCGGGCCTGCTCTTCATTGATGAGGCCCGCGTTCAGGTCGGCGTCGATCGCCATCTGCTTGCCGGGCATCGCGTCGAGCGTGAAGCGCGCGGACACTTCCGCGATCCGCCCCGCGCCCTTGGTGATCACCATGAAGTTGATGACCATCAGGATGATAAAGACGACGATACCGACCGCGAAGTTGCCGCCCACGAGGAAGTGGCCGAACGATTCGATCACCTGACCGGCCGCGTCCGGGCCGGTGTGGCCTTCGAGCAGCACAACCCGCGTGGACGCCACGTTCAGCGACAGACGCAGCAAGGTCGAGAACAGCAGCACGCTTGGGAAAGCGGCGAAGTCGAGCGGCTTCATCGTGTACATGCTGACGAGCAGCACCATCACGGAAAGCGCGATGTTGAAGGTGAACAGCAGATCCAGCAGAAACGGCGGCAACGGCAGAATCATCATGCCGAGGATCATGCAGATCAGCACCGGCCCGGCGAGGGCGCGCAAATTGGTGCCGCTCAAGGCATCCGGCCGTCGGGACAGGAATCCGGCGCGAGCGTTCATGCGGAGGCTCCTGAAGTGTCGTCGTTAGCGGGGTTAAGCGTGTCGGCGGCTTCCTGCTCGGCCTCGTCGTCCGATATGCCGCCGTGGTCGAGGTCCGCCGGCACGTCGAAGTCGGTCGGTGCGACCGGCGCGACGCCGCCTTCGGTATTGAAACGCCGCAACTGATACACCCACGCGAGCACTTCGGCGACCGCGCCATAGAGCGGCCCCGGAATCTCGCGGTTCAGTTCGACGTTGTGATACAGCGCACGCGCGAGCGGCGGCGCTTCCAGCAGCGGCACGTTGTTTTCGGCGGCGATCTCGCGAATCCGCGCGGCCACCAGGTTCACGCCCTTGGCGACCACCTTCGGTGCGCGCATCTCGCCGTCGGTGTACTGCAGCGCGACCGCGAAGTGCGTCGGGTTGGTCACCACTACATCGGCCTTCGGCACGTGGGTCATCATGCGACGGCGCGCAATGGCGCGCTGTTGCTGGCGAATCCGGCCTTTGACGTGCGGATCGCCTTCGCTTTCGCGATGTTCGCGCTTCACTTCTTCCTTCGTCATGCGCAGTTTCTTGTGGAACTGCCAGAGTTGATACGGCACATCGAGCGCGGCCACGACGAACATGCCCGCCACTGTCATGCCGCAGCACACCGCGACCAGATGCACGGTGTTGGCAAGCGCCAGTTGCACCGGCTGAGTGGCCAGCGCAAGAATTTCCTCGCGGCGATTCCAGATCGCCGTGCCGCCGATGATGCCCACCACGAGCGTCTTCGCGAGCGACATGCCGAGCTGGATCGGTCCGTTGATCGAGAAGATCTTGCCGAGTCCTTCGATCGGATTGAGCCGGTTGAACTTGGGCTCGAGTCCTTTCGACGACAGCTGCCAGCCGCCCAGCGCCATCGGCGCGAGCAGAGCGGCGGCGCCGGTGAAGGCCAGAACCGGCAGTAGCGCATACAGGCCTTCGCGGCTCGCGGCGCCCGCGCCGATCATCATGCGGCGGGTTTCGAACGCCGTGGCATGGTCGAACGTGAAAGCCGTCCGCAGCATGCCCTGCAAATGCTCGCCGATGCTGCTGGACATGCCCCATACACCGAAGAATCCCGCTGCCAGCAGCGCAAACGTCGACAACTCCCGCGAACGCACGATCTGCCCTTCCTCGCGCGCCTTTTGCAGGCGCCGGGGAGTGGCTGATTCGGTTTTTTCGAGGTCGCTATCCTCTGCCACAAACGCTCTCCAGTCGGCTGAGGCACGGCGCCTCTTTCCAGTGAGAGCGATTATTCCCGGTCGACGCAAGCGACGATCGGCGGATAAGGGCGGAGAAAGGGGGGTATTTCGAGGGATGGAACAGCCGGCAAGCGGCGCGGCTTGCCGGTGCGGCCGCCCCAGCGATGGGCGTCGGCTACGGATTGAAAGGCCAAGGGCTGCTGTTTACCGACAGCCGGCTACGGGCGGCTCACCAGGGCCGGCGGGCTAAGCATGGTTGCTGGGACGCCGGCTACAGGCAACCGGGCACCCACGCGGCTTCGCGCGGGTGCCCACCCGCTTGTCACCCTTCAGTCATCACCTCAAAAGCCGACGTAAGGCGCCTGACTGCCGTTATCGAAGCCGTAGTACATGTGACGGCCATAAAAGAACGGCAAACCGAGATCGAAGCTGCTGCTGCCGATCTGCCCGGCGAGATCGTTGAACGCATAGTTGCTGCTGTTGCCGAACAGCGTCGACGCGCTCAGGATGCCGATGCTGACGCTCGCTCTCGTGCTGCTCTCGCCGCCCAGCGTGATCGACCGGGTTTGCGCGGACGACGGGCAATAGAACCCGGCGTAATTGCTGGGGCACTGCGCGAGCGAGCTGTCGGCGAAGAAGTACGCGTTCGACCCCGAATCGAAGAACGCCTGCACGGTCGTGCCGTTATAGACGCTGTTGTTCAGGTCACCGTTGCCTTTGGTGGTGAAGGTCTGCATGGTGGGCGGCGGCACATTGTTCGACTGCGTGCCGATGCCGAATACCAGCGTGCCGGTGGCCGATGTCGCGCCGGTATCGGGCACCGGCGGCATCTGCACGATCACGCCGTTATTGTCGGTCGCGAAGTTGGCGACCGGATTGGCGACCTGCTGGTTGAGAGGCACCGTGGCGCGGTTACACGTGCCGCCCGAACACGTGAAGTAATTGCTGTAGGTGTTTGCGGTTGACGCGGTCGAGCAGGTTGTGCCGCAATCGGTGAGCGCCGTGCCGATGCCGAGAATACCGTTGGCGCCGAGATCGCTAACCGTGTTTTCAGCCGAGCCGCTACCGCAGCCCTTCGCCGGCACTGTACCCGCGGCCGGATCGCCGATGATCTGTATCGGGATGGCTCTGCTCGTCGTCTCGCCGCCGATCTGTACGGTCGCGGTGCGCACGGTGCCCCACGTGTAGCCGTCGGCGAAAGTTGCGCATTCCCCGAGTTGCGCGCCGCTGGTCAAAGTACTGATCGGCAGCGACGCGGTATTCACCACCGAGCTGACCAGACGCAGCCCAAACGAACCGGTATCGACCTGGATGTTGTTGATAACCTGACAATTAGTTGTCGTACCCGGCGGGCAAACGGTCACACTAACCGTCGGAATATTGATGACGCCGTTCACCCCGCGCCCGACCGTGATCGGCACGGTATTGGCCTTGTTGGCCGCCGCATTCGGGTCGATCGGTTGCTGGGTCGGGCTGGCCGGCAGCGAGCCGCCGTTCAGCGTGGTCGACGAATTGTTACTGGAACTGCTGCCGCCACCGCCGCAGGCGGCCACCACCGACACCAGCGCCACGGCCACGACGGCCTGCATCCAGCCCCTGAACTTCCCAGCAATATGACTTTGCATGGTTCGCATCGTTCGTCCTCGGCCTTACTTGATGTCGGAACCGCTGACGCCGGCGGGCAACGCCGGCGGCAACCAGGCCTGACCGTTGAACGCGCCCATGTGACCGCCGGAGCGGACCACGAGGCTGCTCTGGTCGACCGCAACGGGGCCACGAGCACCTCCGCGCGCCGCGCGGGCGGCTTTTACGCCGGCGACGTACTGCGGGAAATAGCTGCCCAGCAGATCGTTGAGATCTGGCATTTGCGGACCACGCCAGGCGATACCGAAGACCGAACCATCCGCGGCGAGGTATTCATGCACCGCCGTGCCGTTGCCGAGCGTAGTTTCACGCACGGTGTAGGACGCGGGAGCTGAGGTGGAAGAGGCGGCGCTGGATGCGGAACGCATCACGCTTTGAGCCGCCGTTGCCGAACTGGTGCCGGCTTGCACGGTGCGGGAAGAAACCGATGCATCCGTAGGGGGTGTCATTGGGGCGCCGCCCAGTGCCGCATACGCGGACTGCACGGTTGGCAGCGAACAGGGTAATGCTAGCGCCATAACGAATCCGGCGCGACGTACACGACTCCACATGACAAGGCTCCTCCCGAGCTGCCGCTGCTCGGCTCGCACGTCGCGCGAACCGGCCGCATCTATGCAGATCATACGGCATCGCTGCGGTCGCACTCTGAAGGGATGCCTCACCGTGCCACCGACCGGTGACTGTTTCTCACCGGCACACCGTGCCGCTGCTTGAGCTCGTAGTATGCCTGTGGTTTGCGTCGGCAAACAGCAAGCGCACGCGGGAACGCGGCTTGCTGCACACGCCAGTTCGGCCTCGCGCCCTTGCGGGCGAGCAGCAGCTCAGAAGCCGAGGCTCGCCAGCAGATCGTCGACTTGCGACTGATCCTGCATCACATCCGCCTTGCCTTCCGGATTGATCTGCGGACCGTTCAGCAGATGTTCGGGGCTGCCGGTGGACGACGGCTCGGCTGCCAGCGCTGCCGCATTCGCCGCGAACTGCTCGCGCCGCTCGAGCGCGATGTTCTCGACCAGCACGCCGAGCAGCTGCTGCTCGATCAGGTACACGACATCCGTAATCTTCTTGATGACCTGGCCGGTCAGATCCTGGAAGTCCTGCGCGAGCATGATCTCCATCAGCTGCGCGTTGGTCGCGCTCGTCGCCTCGGGCACGCCGCGCAAAAAGGTCCGCGTGTCGTTCATCAACGCGCGCACTTCTTCGCGCTCGATCGGAGCCGCATACCACTGCTCCCAGCGCGCGTCGAGCTCGCCTGCGTCCTGCTGCAATTGCGTCTGGATCGGCTTGGCGACGTCGATCGAGGACAGCACGCGCTCGGCTGCCTGCTCGGTCATGGTCGCGATGTACTTCAGGCGATCGCGAGCATCGGGTACGGCTTCCGCCGCACGCTCGACATGCTTGTCGAGCCCAAGCTCGCGCATCGAGTCGCGCAGCGTGCGTGTCAGTTGTCCGATACGGGCGAGGATACGGTCGGACGCGAAGTCGCCGGTCTCGTTCACCGCATCCGCGCTTTGCGCGTTGGTCGGCAGATTCACATCAGCTCCCGGCTTTAGCCATCTTCTCGAGAATCTTGTTGAGCTTCTCGTCGAGCGTCGCGGCCGTGAACGGCTTGACGACATAACCGCTCGCGCCGGCCTGAGCCGCCGCGATGATGTTTTCCTTCTTCGACTCGGCCGTCACCATCAGCACCGGCAGATGCGTCAGGTGGGCGTCGGCACGGATTTCCTTGAGCATGGCCAGACCGTCGAGATTCGGCATGTTCCAGTCGGAGATCACGAAGTCATACGTACCGCCGCGCAAACGCGAGAGGCCGGCCTGACCATCTTCCGCCTCGTCGACGTTGGAGTAGCCGAGCTCTTTGAGCAGGTTGCGAACGATCCGGCGCATCGTCGGAAAGTCGTCAACTATCAGAATCTTCATTGCCTTATCCATTTCATTCCCTTTGCTTGATCCATGATGCGGCGCATGACCGCCAGTTCAATCCAACCGGCGCGCATCATACCCGCTGTACGCGTTCACCCATCGACGACAGACGCGCCATCACGCGACGGCTCATTTCCGGCAGCGATGCAATTTCGTCCGCCGCGCCGAGCGCAATGGCTTCGCGCGGCATGCCGAACACGATACAGCTCGCTTCGTCCTGCGCGAGGGTGTATGCCCCCGCTTTTTTCATGTCCAGCAGCCCGGCGGCGCCGTCGCGCCCCATGCCGGTCAGGATCACGCCGACCGCATTCTTGCCCGCGTGCTGCGCGGCCGAACGGAACAGCACATCCACCGACGGGCGGTGCCGGTTCACCGGCGGCTCGTCCGACAGATGCGCGATATAGTTCGCGCCGCTGCGGGCCAGCAACAGGTGAGCGTGGCCGGGCGCGATATACGCATGTCCCGGCAGCACGCGTTCGCCGTGCTCTGCCTCTTTAACGGTAATCCGGCACAAACCATTAAGGCGTTGCGCAAAAGATTTTGTGAAACCCGGCGGCATATGCTGTGCGATCAGCACGGCGGGCGCATCCGGCGGCAGCGGTACCAGCACTTCGCGGATGGCTTCGGTGCCACCCGTCGATGCGCCGACGATGATCAGCTTCTCGGTACTGAGCAGCGGGTTGTTGAAGAGCGGCGCGGCAGCGGCGGCCGCATGCGCGGCATGGGCAGCCGCGTGATGTACCGGCGCGGCCTGGCGTACTCGTGCGCGGGCTGCGGCGCGAATCTTGTCGGCGAGCTTTTCCGAGTAGTCGAGCATGCCGTCGCGAATGCCGACCTTCGGCTTGGTGACGAAGTCGACTGCGCCCAGTTCCAGCGCGCGCAGCGTGATTTCATTGCCGCGCTCGGTCAGCGACGACACCATCACGACCGGCATCGGCCGCAGACGCATCAGCTTCTCGAGGAAGTCGAGGCCGTCCATGCGCGGCATTTCGACGTCGAGCGTCAGCACGTCCGGATTGTGCTGCTTGATGAGATCGCGCGCGACCAGCGGGTCGGGCGCGGTCGCCACGACGGTCATGTCCGGCTGGCCGTTGATGATTTCCGTCATCAGGCTGCGGATCAGCGCCGAATCGTCGACGCACAGTACTTTGATTTTTTGCATAGCGCTCACGCCTCCTCTGTAGTTCTGGCGTTGTTTGAATTAATCGGGCGCGGGCTTACGCCGAACAGTTCGATGCGCGGCTTCGCTGTGCCTGTGGCGCCACCTGCGTTCGAGCCGAACAGTTCGATCTTCGGCCGTGTTGCTGCCGGCGTCGAAAACAACTCGACCCGCTTGCGCGCCGCCGCGAGCCGCTCGGCGCGCGCTTCGGCGCTCTGCCGCATGAGCGCCTGCTCGCGCTCGGCCACGCCCGCTTCCTGCTGCAGGCGCAGCTTCTTCACCATCACCTGACCGGTGCGCGGCATGAAAGCGACCTTGCGCGGATGCGAGCCCTGCAAGTCTTCCGCGACGATGCGGATCTTTTCGAGCGCCAGATACCGGCGCACGAATTCGGAATTGCGGTCGCCGATGTTCATCGTCGTCATGCCGGCCAGCACCGCGCCGCCGCCGAATACCTTGGCTTCGAAGCGCTCGCGCCGGCCGCCCGCCTTGATCAGTTCGTTGATCAGCACTTCCATCGCGTATGCGCCGTAGCGCATTGAATCCGACGCGGGTTGGCCGGCGTCCGCGCCGTCGTCGGGCAGCATGAAATGGTTCATGCCGCCAATGCCCGCCGTGCGATCCTGGATGCAGGCCGCGACACACGAACCGAGCACGGTGACCAGCACCATGTCTTCGTCGGTCGTGTAAAACTCGTTCGGCAACAGCTTCACGCCTGGGCGTTTGAAGTGGTTGTCGAAGTACAGATTGGTGGCAATCGGCAAGGCGCTGCTCATGCTGTCACCCCGCTCGTCGTGGCGCTGCCGGCATGGCTCGTGGCACGCGCCGGCGTGCGTGCGGCGCCCGTGTCGCGCGTCAGTTCGTAGACAGTCTGGCTACGCAGCTTGAACGCCTGCGTCACATAGGTGAAGTTTTCCGAGTGCCCGGCAAACAGCAAGCCACCCGATTTCATCAGCGGCTCGAAGCGCGCGAGCACCTGCGCTTGAGTCGGCTTGTCGAAATAGATCATCACGTTGCGGCAGAAGATCGCGTCGAACTGCGAGCGCAACTGGTAATCGCGGTCGGTCAGATTCAGTTGTTCGAAGCGCACCATCGCGCGCACTTCCGGGCGCACCTTGACCAACCCGGCATGCGCGCCGGTGCCTTTCAGGAAGAAGCGCTTGAGCCGCTCGGGCGACAGATGCTTCACCTGGTCAAACTGATACATGCCGGCTTCGGCTTTCGCGAGCACCTGCGTGTCGATGTCGGTGGCGAACACGGTGGCCTGACGCGCGCCGCTGTCGCCGAGCGCTTCGATCAGCGTCATCGCGATCGAATATGGCTCCTCACCGGTCGAAGCCGCCGAGCACCACACCGACACCGGCTGCGCGCGGCGCGGCACGAAGTCGGCAAGAATCGGAAAGTGATGTGCTTCGCGGAAGAACGCGGTCAGGTTGGTGGTCAGCGCATTGGTGAACGCTTCCCACTCGGCCGGATCGTTTCCCGCCTCGAGCAGATCGAGGTACTGTTTGAAGGTCTCGAGGCCACGGGCGCGCAGCCGGCGCGCCAGACGGCTATACGCCATGTCGCGCTTGTGATCCGACAGCGAAATACCCGCACCGCGATGAATCAGATCGCGAATGCGAGCGAAATCCGCCGACGTGAATTCGAAATCCCGTCCTTGCTCGCCGGATCTGGCCGGTTCCGTCCGCTCGGGACGTGCCGGTTGCGGACCTGCTTGCGGACGTGCCGGTAGCGGACGTTGCTGTGCGCGCGTTGCCATCATGAGAGTCCCTGCCTGCAATACGAGCCATCCGACTTTTCGCCCAAAGGAATGCTCCTGGCGAAAGGGATTGTGTTCGCGGGGTCGCGCCTGCCCGCGAGTTCTGCTAACACGCGGTCGGCCCGCGACACGCCTTGTAAGCGTGCTTCGATGATTCGCTCCTCAAGGAGCGAGATGTCGAATGACCGCATGTCCTTGTGCCGCTTCCTAGAACGTTTCCCAGTCCGCGTCCGATCCTGCCGTCGCTGCGCCTGCTGCGGCCGGACGTACTGCGGATTCGGAAGCGGCGCGGGCCGTTTTCGGTTTGAGAGCCGGTTCGACACGCGCGGTGTCGGCACCATGAGTGGCCGAAGCTGATGCTGCACGTGTTGCGGTATGTGCTGCGGTATGTGTTGCGGGTTGCGCTGCCGCGTGTGCGGGCGTTTGCGGCGCCGCCTTGGCGGGCTGCACGTGCTGGCCGCCGCTCTTGCCGCCGTTCGGGCGTGCCGCATTGTGCGGAAGGGCTGCGGCCGCAGTGCCACGCGTCTGGCCCCCGGCCACTTTCCATCCATTCACCACCGCTTGCAACTGACGCGTCTGCTCTTCGAGCGACGCTGCCGCTGCCGCTGCCTGTTCGACCAGCGCGGCGTTCTGCTGCGTCACTTCGTCCATCTGCACGACCGCGCGATTCACCTGTTCGATGCCGCTCGACTGCTCTTCGGAAGCGGCGCTGATTTCGCCCATGATGTCGGTCACGCGGCGCACCGCCTGCACGATCTCTTCCATCGTGGTGCCCGCGCGGCCGACCAGCGCCGAGCCGCTTTGCACCTTGTCGACCGAGTCGCCGATCAGTTCCTTGATTTCCTTCGCGGCGCTGGCGCTGCGCTGCGCGAGGCTGCGCACTTCGCCTGCGACCACCGCAAAGCCACGGCCCTGTTCGCCTGCCCGCGCGGCTTCCACCGCCGCGTTCAGCGCGAGAATGTTGGTCTGGAATGCGATGCCTTCGATCACGCCGATAATGTCGACGACCTTGTTCGAACTGGTCGCGATACCTTGCATCGTCGTGACGACCTGGCTCACCACGTCGCCGCCGCGCGTCGCGATATCGGACGCATTGACAGCCAACTGGCTCGCCTGGCGCGCGTTCTCGGCGTTCTGGCGCACGGTGCCGGTCAACTGCTCCATGCTCGACGCGGTTTCCTGAAGCGACGCGGCCTGCTGTTCGGTGCGTTGCGACAGATCGGTGTTGCCCATGGCGATTTCACGCGCGCCGGTGTCGATCGACTCGGTACTGCTGTGCACTGCCTTCACCATCGTCGACATGCTGTCCTGCATCCGCTTGATGCCGGCGAAGAGGCGGCCGATTTCGTTGCGGCTGAATACTTCGATTGTCTCGGACAGATCGCCCGAGGCGATCCGTTCGAAGCACGCCGTCGCGTCGTTCAGCGGCTGCACGATCAGGCCGCGCAGCGCGAAGCGAATGCCCACCACCAGCAGCAGCGCGATTGCGGTAATACCGATGATCAACGTGGTCATCAGCGAGATGTTCGATTGCGCGCTCGCCTGCTGATCCACCGCGCCTTGCTGCAATGCCTTGATGACCGCCGATGCAGCGCCGTCGTAGGCGATGAACATCGGGCTGATCTTCGTATCGGCAATCGCGTGATAAGCAGCCATGTCGTTCGCGTTCAGCGCTGCGAACTCCGGATCGACGCCGTCATGCATCACCGCCGTACGCTTGGCGACCACGTCGTCGAGGAGCGCCTGATCGATGCCGTTCTTCGGCGCGTCGAGATAAATCTGCCAGTTCTGATTGCCCTTGGTCAGCAGTTCCTGCGCGCGGTCGATCGCTTTCTTCGCTTCGTCCGCATTGCCCTCGGCCGACAGCGTGTTGAAGCGGTCCACCGCGAGACGCGAACGCAACAGGTACGACGAAGCATCGTCAAGCGCGTGAATGGCCACCAGATCGCCGCGCGCAATACGGTCGAGCGACTGGCTCGCTCCATTCAGCGCGGTTAGACCAAGCGCGCCGACCACAACGGTCAGCGCCACCAGAATGATCCCCACCATCGTCAACGATGTGCGAATCGACCACCTGCTCAGCATCTCGTGCTCCCTGTTCGATCTATCTTTCGTACTGCGCGTATCGACACGTGTCGACACGCATTGACGCGCGTTGACGTTCAGGCGCTAAGCGTTTCGATCAGCGCCATTTCGCGGCTGGTCATCAGCTTCTCGATGTCCATCAGAATCAGCATGCGGCCGTCGACGGTGCCCAGACCCGTGAGGTACTCGGTCGTCAGCGTCGCGCCGAATTCCGGCGCCGGCATGATCTGGTCGGCCGCGAGCGTCAGCACGTCCGACACGCCGTCCACCACCATCCCGACCACGCGATGCGCGACGTTCAGGATGATCACGACGGTCTGGTGGTCGTACTCGACGCGGCCCAGATGGAACTTGATACGCATGTCCACGATCGGCACGATGATGCCGCGCAGATTGATCACGCCTTTGATGAACTCAGGCGCATTGGCGATACGCGTCACGTTGTCGTAGCCGCGGATTTCCTGCACTTTGAGAATGTCGATGCCGTACTCTTCGGCGCCGAGCGTAAAGACGAGGAATTCCTGACCGCCGGCGTCTGCCTGCTGCGCGTCGCGGCGGCCATTCGTACCGTTCGCGTTTGCGACGCTTGCGTTCGAAACGCTCGAATTGATGGATTGGACTTCTGCCACGTTAGCCCCCAAACGGTTGGGATGAAATAAATTGAGTGAGTGTTGCGAAAACTGCGGGCCTCACGGATGCCATTACGGACGTCATGCGAGACTCATCGCGCCATGTGCATGGCGCGTTTCGCGATTCAGCGCCGCCACGTCCACGATCAGCGCGACACTGCCGTCGCCGAGAATGGTTGCGGCGGAAATGCCGTGCACCTTGCGGTAATTTGTTTCCAGATTCTTCACGACCACCTGCTGCTGTCCCACCAGCTCGTCGATCAGCATCGCAAAGCGGCGCCCTTCGGTTTGCATGATGGTGACGATGCCCTGCGTCGGTTCCTTCTTGGCGTCTTCGACGTTGAATATTTCGTGCAACGCGACGAGCGGCAGATATTCCCCGCGCACGCGCACCACGCGTTCGCCATTGGCCACCGTGTAAATGTCTTCGGCACGCGGTTGCAGCGACTCCATCACGAAGTTCAGCGGCAGAATGAAAATCTCGTTGCCGACCTTGACCGACATGCCGTCGAGAATCGCCAGCGTGAGCGGCAGGACGATTCGCGTGGTGCTGCCCTTGCCTGCATGCGAGGTGATTTCCACGTGACCACCCATCGACTGGATGTTCCGCTTCACCACGTCCATGCCGACGCCGCGGCCCGAGACGTCGGTGACCTGCTCCGCCGTCGAGAAGCCCGGCAGGAAAATCAGGTTCCAGACTTCTTCGTCGGACATCGTTTCGCTGACCTGCATGCCCTGCTTCGCGGCCTTCGCGAGAATCTTGTCGCGGCGCAAACCGGCGCCGTCGTCGCTCACTTCGATGACGATGTTGCCGCCGTGATGCGCGGCCGATAACACCAGCTGACCGGTCGCATCCTTGCCCGCCGCGCGCCGCGCTGCCACGGTTTCGATACCGTGGTCGAGACTGTTGCGCACGAGGTGGGTCAACGGATCGATGATCCGTTCGATGAGGCTCTTGTCGAGTTCGGTCGCCTGACCGAAGGTGACGAGCTCCACTTCCTTACCGAGTTTCGCGGCCAGATCGCGCACCAGACGCGGGAAGCGGCTGAACACGTAATCCATCGGCATCATGCGGATCGACATCACCGCTTCCTGCAGATCACGCGCGTTGCGCTCGAGCTGCGCCATGCCGTTGAAGAGCCGATCGTGCAAAGCCGGATCGAACGTGCTGGTGGTCTCGGCCAACATCGCCTGCGTAATCACCAGTTCGCCGACCAGGTTGATCAGTTGATCGACCTTCTCGACCCCGACGCGAATCGAGCTGCCTTCCGCGCCGCCTGCTGCTGCAGCCGGACGCGCCTTGCGATCCTGATCGGCCGGTGCGTTGTTCGCCGTCGCGCTTGTTGCCCCACTTGTTGCGACGCTTGCCGCCGGTGCGCTGCTCGCCGCTGCGGGTGCAGCCGCAGCGGGCGCCGGGGTATTCGCTTGCGACGCCGAGGCGTCGACCAGTCCGTGCGTGGCGACAGCCTGGGCGGGGGCAGCGGTGTGGGCCACGTGTGCCGACGATGCTGCCTGCTCCGCCTGTACTGCCTCTGCCGTTTGTGCTGCCTGCACCGCGGTCGAATCGGCAGCGTCTGGCGTTCCAGGTTCGCCTTGCTGCGTCTCGTCCGCCGGTGCGGTGCCGCGGCCGATCGTGATCTGACTTTCGTCGATCACGAAACAGCACACAGCGATGATGTCGTCGGAGGTCACATCGGTCTGGAGCCACAGCGTCAGATTGCCGCCGCTCTTGACCTGCCCGACGATGTTGCCCAGGTTGCCGAGCTCTTCGGCCAGCAGTTCCTGGTCCTTCTCACCTACGCCCCGTAGCGTAATTTCCAGATGAGGGCCGGCTCCTTCACCGGCACCCTCGGCTTGCCCGGTCTGTGCCGGTTCGCCGTCAATCCATTCACCCGCCGCCTGCACCGCCTGTTCGACGACGTGCTCCGGCGGGGTGCTGCCTTGTACTGCTGTTTGTTGTGCTTCTACTGGTGCTGCGGCTGCCACCGGTGCGGCGGCCGCCGGCGCTGTGGCCGGCTCGGCGCCGAAGCGGCTTTCATGATGCAACTGTTCGAGCTTCGCGCAGATCGCCTTCGCGGTCACCGCATCCGGCTCGGCGCTCGCGCGGTAATCGGCGAGCTGGCCCGACAACACGTCCTTGGTTTCGAGGAACGTGTCGATCATGTCCTTGCGCAGCACGAGTTCGTTATTGCGCGCGCGGTCGAGCAGCGATTCAAGAATGTGGGTCGTTTCCGTCAGCGCGGTAAAACCGAACGTCGCCGCGCCACCCTTGATCGAATGCGCCGCGCGGAAAATCGCCGCGAGGTCTTCAGGGTCCGGGTTGGCGATATCCAGATTGAGCAGCAACTGCTCCATCTGCGCGAGCAGTTCGTCCGCTTCGTCGAAGAACGTCTGGTAGAACTGAGTGATGTCGAGTGTCATGCCTGGGTCACCGCGAGAGTTCCTGTCTAGGCTTGGGCTGCTGTGCCGCCGCGTCGAAAGCTTCTATAACTTGTGTAAAGGTCGCGCTTATCGGGCGCTCATGCCTGGTCCGGTTCGGCTAACGCCGCCACCAGTTCGGTCAGCATGTCCGGGTCGAGCGGCTTTTCGATCCAGCCAGTCGCCCCCGCGGCCCGCGCCGCCGCCTTGAACGGCTCGCCTGATTCCGTCGTGAGGACGAGGATGGGCGTCGCCTGGTAGGCCGGGTTGCCGCGCAGTTCGGTAATCAGATCGAGGCCAGTCTTGCCCGGCATGTGCTGGTCCGTCAGCACGAGGTCGAACGACATGGCGAGCGCGTTTTCGAGCCCTTCGTTGCCGTCCGCCGCGAGCGTCACTTCGTAGCCGGCCGTCGTCAGCGTTGCGGCGAGGATTTGCCGCATCGATGCCGAATCGTCGATTGCCAGGATGTTCCGGATCATGAAAACCTCGCTGCACTTACGCTATGGAGCGGCTGGCCGTCCACGCCACTTCGGCGCGTAGACCAGTCAGCCGATCGCTGTCTGTTACTGGGCTGCCGGCGCTGCCGCCGGCACCTTCGGTGCAACCGTCGCCGGCTGCCCAAGTCTTTGCAGCAGCGGCTTGGAGCCGGCTGCGTCGTCCGACAAGGTGGTCGTGGTGGAGTCGTCATGGTTAAGCGCCTCCTCCGACTTCCTGTTCAGCACGATGATGCTGATGCGGCGGTTTTCCGGGTCCATCGGGTCCGCCTTGTTCAGATTCTGCGTCGACGCGAGGCCGAGCACGCGCATCACCTTCGCTTCGTCCATGCCGCCGCCGATCAGCTCGCGACGCGACGCGTTGGCACGGTCCGCGGACAGTTCCCAGTTGCTGTAGCCCTTCTCGCCGCCTGCGTACTGCGCGGCGTCGGTGTGCCCTTGCACGATGATGCGGTTCGGCACGTCGTTCAGCGTGTGGCCGATTTCGCGCAGGATGTCGCGCATGTACGGTTCGACCACGTCTCTTGCAGTCGCGAACATCGGCCGCTTCTGCGAGTCGACGATTTCGATGCGCAAGCCAGTCAGCGTCGAGTCGATACGGATCTGCTGCTTGAACTGGCGCAGCACTGGATTCGCTTCGATCGCGGCCATCAGCTTGACCTGCAGATCGTGCAGGCGAACCTGCTCGCGGCGCTCCAGCTCGCCCTGCGACTGTTTGACCGAGTCTTCGTCGTTATGCGAGACGCTGCGATCGGTGCGGTTGTTTGCGCCGTCTGTCGCGCGCGTAACGCCTTGCGCGTCGGTCGAAATGTCGCGACCGCCGCCCTTCAGAATGCTCGAGTCCTCGGCGCTGCGATCGCCGCCCCATAGCGTGATCTTCAACGGCTGGTTGAAGTAATCCGCAATGCCCTTCAACTGCACCGTGGAAGCAGAGCTCAGCAGCCACATCAGCAGGAAGAACGCCATCATCGCGGTCATGAAGTCCGCATACGCGAGCTTCCACGCACCGCCGTGATGGCCTTTTTTGGCCGGCGCGGCGCGCTTGACGATAATGGCGCGGTCTTTGTCCTTGCTCATCGAATCGGTTCCCGGCGCCCGTTACTTGGCTTTGACGCGGCGCACGTGCTCTTCCAGCTCGGCGAACGACGGGCGTTCGGTCGAGAAGAGCACCTTGCGGCCGAATTCGACCGCAATAGCCGGCGCATAGCCATTCAGGCTGGCGAGAATTGTCACCTTGATGCACTGGAACATCTTGGTCGACTCGGTCACGCGCTGTTCGGCGACGCTCGCGAGCGGTCCGATCAGTCCGTACGAAAGCAGAATCCCGAGGAAGGTGCCGACCAGCGCCTGGGCGATCATCTCGCCGAGCACCGCGGGCGGCTTGTCGGCCGAGGCCATGGTGTGCACCACGCCCATCACCGCGGCCACGATCCCGAACGCCGGCATGGCGTCGCCAACCTTGTTCAGGGCGTGCGCGGGCGCCTCGCCTTCCTGGTGATGCGTCTCGATCTCCTCGTCCATCAGGCTTTCGATCTCGAACGCGTTCATGTTGCCGCCGACCATCAGGCGCAGGTAATCGGTCAGGAATTCGATGATGTGCTTGTCGGCCAGGATCTTCGGATACTGCGTGAAGATCGGACTCTTCGACGGATCGTCGATGTCGGCTTCCAGCGTCAACGTGCCTTCCTTGCGCGCCTTGGCCAGCAGGACGTAGAGGAGCGCCATCAGCTCCATATAGACGTCCTTGTTGTATTTCGCGCCCTTGAACAGGGTTGGAATGACGCGCAGTGTCGCCTTGATCGTCTTCATCCCGTTGCCGAGAATGAACGCGCCGATGCCGGCGCCGACGATCATCAGCACTTCGACGGGTTGCAGCAGGGCGCCAAGATGACCGCCTTCCAGCGCGTAACCGCCGAAAACGGACAAAAGCGTCACGAGTGTTCCCACGAAAATCAGCACTGCCGAGCCCTCACAAAGAAGCGACGGTGACCGTCGTTAGTCTGGTTTACGGCAACGGAGCAGAAAACTTTGGCGGAAAAGCGGTGCGTCACTCCGGTGCAAACCAGAGGCGGGTTAAACCGGCCCGGTGAGGCCCAGCAAGGCCCGGCACCGGCCGGCCGGGCCGGAAGGCCCGCCGAATGGGGGTGTGGGCACGTGCACCGGGCTGCGGATGGTAGGCCGGTGCCGCCCCGCGGCTCAAATCTCGAGCGCAGCGAGGCTTTCGCGGGCCCGGGCGTCGGCAAATTTCTTTGTCTTACCGGCGCGCGAAGGCGGCTGGCATAGCCCGCAGACAAAGGCGTGCTGCGGATCGTGCGCGTGGGCGACAAAATGGCCGCCGCACCGGCAGCAGGCGGTCATTTGCAGCATTCCGGAGTCGAAGAAGCGCACCAGCGTCCAGGCGCGCGTGAGACTGAGCACGGGCTCGTCGTCGTGCAACTGGACATGTTCCAGATAGAGCCGGTAGCTCTTCACGATCGACTGGATCGTCAGACAGCCGCCGTGGTCGGTCATGAAACGGTAAATGTTATAGAACAGCGATGAGTGAAAGTTCGGCTGCCAGGTCATGAACCAATCGGTCGAAAACGGCAACATGCCCTTGGGCGGCGACACTCCTTTCAGCTCCTTGTAGAGCTTGATAAGCCTGTCGCGCGACAGGCTGGTCTCAGCCTCGAGCAATTGCAACCGCGCGCCGAGCTCGATCAGCTCGATGGCCAGGGTAATTTCCCTGACTTCCTGCACAACACTTTTGTATGCCATCCGCTTGCATTTCCCCCGTCCTGATCGCTTTATTTGAACTACAAGCTGCCATCAGCCGAGTTGCTCGACTGGCTGGCTTGCCATCAGGATCGCGGAATGCGCCTGAGCCACGGCGCTGGATTTGCCTTTGTCCGCAAGGGCGGACAGCACGGCATGGTCATCGAAACGGAAACGGCACAACACCTGGTTGGACGCCGCCAGCTTCACGGTCTGCGCCAACGACAGATTGGCGAGCACGTCGGCTAACTGGTCCGAAATCCCCATGCGAAACATGCCCATCGGCTTGTCTTCGCGCAGCAGGCGCTGCGCGAGCAGGAGATAAGACAGGTTGACTTCTCTGATCTCATTGAGCATTTCGCTTATCGCGCTCATGATTCCCCCGGGTATATCTGGCTGGTCGGGCCGTTACGGAAACGTTTGCTCGAACGCGCGCACTTAAACCGCACGAATCGGCTCGTTTCTGGTCTTGCAAGCATTGTGTCGAAAGGGAGAGCGCACGAAAATCGGACAGACACCCTGCCAGCCTGACGGATTAATCCGTCATTCGTGTAGGAATTTTTCCTACACGACGTGGGCCAACAAGAAGGCTGGAGCAGGCGAAGCGGCGCGCAGCTTGGGATTCGCGATGCGCTTCGGATAATTATTCCGCAGAAATGTGAACCAGATGGTGAGTCCTGAGTGGCTCGCGGTTCGCACCTTGTATCGGTGAAAAAGAATTATAAGACGTTTCACTTCGGTGCAACACGCGTGGTATAGGGGCCGCGCTCCAGTCCCGGGACCGCCCCTTGCTCGTATCTCCTCTGCGTTTGAACGTCCACCCAGTCGGGCTTGCCGACTATCGGGACCACGCTCCTACTGACCTGTTACGCATCATGTTTCGCGCTGTAACAACATTAAGCGTTTGAAAAATAACTCGAATTAGCGCGGCCAATCCTGATAATGAAGCTAAGGGATTACCCGACGCAGGTTCGGAGCACCCCGGGCGGCGGCTTACCGCGCCCACCCGTCCGTCAGGCATTCGCTCCTCGCTCTACTCGAGCGCCGCTGTGCGAAGCCGTTTTGAACAGGAGAAAACGCATGCGAATCGCACAAATTGCGCCGCTGTATGAAGCTGTCCCGCCGAAACTCTATGGTGGCACCGAACGCGTCGTGTCGTATCTGACCGAAGCGTTGGTCGACCTCGGCCACGACGTCACGCTGTTTGCGAGCGGCGACTCGGTCACCTCCGCGAACCTCGACGCCTGCTGGCCGCGTGCGCTGCGCCTCGACCCGACGATCCGCGATGCGCTGGCTCCGCACGTCCTGATGATGGAAAAGGTGCGCAAGGTCGCGCATGAGTTCGACGTGCTGCACTTTCACCTCGACTACATGCCATTCCCGCTCTTCACCACCATGGACACACCGTTCGTGACGACGCTTCACGGCCGCCTGGACTTGCCGGAACTGCAACCGGTGTTCGACGCATTCTCGAATGTGCCGGTGGTGTCGATTTCGGATTCGCAGCGCGCGCCGCTGCCGCAAGCCAACTGGCTGAATACGATTTACCACGGCCTGCCGGAGCAATTGCTCACGCCGCAGACGCACAAGAAGCCGGAATACCTGGCGTTCCTCGGCCGAATCTGTCCTGAGAAGCGCGTCGATACAGCTATCAAGATCGCTGCACAAAGCGGTTTGCCGCTGAAGATCGCCGCTAAGGTGGACAAGGTCGACCAGGAATACTTCAAGAAGGAAATCGAGCCGCTGCTCTCCATGGCGCACGTGGAGTTCGTCGGCGAAATCAACGAGGCGCAGAAACCCGAGTTCCTGTCGGGCGCCAAGGCGCTGCTGTTCCCGATCGACTGGTCGGAGCCGTTCGGTCTCGTGATGATCGAATCGATGGCGTGCGGCACACCGGTAATCGCGTTCAACCGCGGCTCGGTGCCGGAAGTGATCGATCACGGCGTGACCGGCTACATTGTCGAGGACGTTCAAGGTGCGGTGGCCGCGCTGCAACGCCTGGACGAACTGTCACGCACTGAGATCCGCGCGCAGTTCGAACGCCGCTTCAGCTCGAAGACAATGGCTCAGAATTACGTTGACGGCTATTCGGCACTGATCGAAGCGACGCGCCGCCCG
Source organism: Paraburkholderia sp. (assembly GCF_035656215.1). GTDB lineage: Bacteria > Pseudomonadota > Gammaproteobacteria > Burkholderiales > Burkholderiaceae > Paraburkholderia. Next base: position 12,512 of record NZ_DASRSY010000053.1, on the reverse strand, counting down.
GTGTTGCGCCAGGTAGCGGTGGGTTGAACGACGCGCTTAAGCGGCTCATGTTTTTTATGCGCTCAGCCGCTTAAGTCGTGCCTCTGCCGCTTACGCCACTTTCCGATTCGCGCGCCAATCATGGGTAAATCTGCCTGGTGAATCGTTTGCGCGAGCGGTTAGCAGGAGTTAACCCGCTTCTACTCCGGAAAGCCGCCTCTCAAGGGCGGCTTTTTTAATACAGGAGTGGATGCGCTTCCATCCCGGATTAGCGCGGTGCGAATAAACAACCCGGCAACGATCGACCTTCAGTTGGCTTTCGCCTGGACTAACAGGACATTCAAGCCGCGCCAATCAGAAAGCGTTCGCGATTCTTGCCGACAATCCACTTTGGCGGTTTGCCACGCCCGCTCCAGGTATTGCCCGATTTTGGATCCTGGTACTTGGCCGGTAGCGGCGCCTTCTTCGGTGGGCGTCCGCGCCTGGCGGCAACCGCAAAGCCGAGGTCCTGCGCGGTTAGACCGTATTCAGCGATCTTTTGGCGGATGTCGGCGACAACGTTGTCGACTTCAGTACGGCGCGCTTCATCTGCCTGTGCCTGCAATTTGGCGATCTGCGCCTTGAGGTCTGCATATTGAGACATTTCGGTTCTCCCCTTTTTTAGAACTCATTCGCTCGCAGACTAGCTGTAATTATAAAAATTCGCAATGGACAATAATACCGATTTAGGAAGATATCCTCTGATAATTATTAAGCGTCGATGAAATGTAAAACGAGATCTTTATCAGGTAATAATAGGTAAAGGCGACTCCACATTGACAATTCTTGACACCTAATCTGGCTGTCTTTCCCTAGAATTGCGCGCTCAATGGCATGCACTTGCGCTTAGCATTCATGCCACTCCAAGCGTCAAACATTTTAGGATTACCAATCATGCAGTTGTCAAAGCGCCTTGCTGCCGAGCTGTTCGGCACCTTCTGGCTCGTGCTCGGGGGCTGCGGCAGCGCCGTCCTCGCCGCTAACTTCGCCGGCCCGGTCCACGGTCTGGGCATCGGCTTCGTGGGCGTCTCGCTCGCATTCGGCCTCACTGTCCTGACAATGGCGTATGCGATCGGCCACATCTCCGGCTGTCACCTGAATCCGGCGGTGAGCGTCGGCCTGACCGTCGCTGGCCGTTTTCCGGCTCGCGACCTGCTGCCGTACATCGTCGCGCAAGTGATCGGCGCGGTGCTGGGTGCGCTGGTGCTGTCGTTGATCGCATCGGGCAAGCCGGGTTTCGACCTCGTCGCCAGCGGTTTCGCCAGCAACGGCTATGGTGAGCGCTCGCCAGGCCATTACTCGCTCGCAGCCGCCTTCATTTGTGAAGTGGTGATGACGGGCTTCTTCCTGTTCGTCATCCTCGGCGCGACCGACAAACGCGCGCCGGCCGGTTTCGCGCCGATCGCCATCGGCCTGTGCCTGACGCTGATCCACCTGATCTCGATTCCGGTGACCAACACGTCGGTCAACCCGGCGCGCTCGACCGGCCCGGCACTGTTCGTCGGCGGCGCAGCGATGGATCAACTGTGGATGTTCTGGGTCGCACCGATTATCGGCGCGGTGATCGCCGGCGTGCTGTACCCGGTCATCGCCGAAAGCCGCCGCGGCAATTCGCAGGAAATGGCGCTCGACTGATCAGCGAGTGCGCGTATCCAGGCAGTCAAAGCGGGCGCTACGGCGCCCGTTTTGTTTTGTGCGCACGATGCAGGCAGCCGGTGGCCTGCCAATGGCACGCTGCTAGAATCGTGCGACTTCCCAAGCTCGCACAGGTGCTACCGATGACTCGTTTCCGCGGATTCCTGCATGGCGTCGCACTCTCCATCGGCGGTCTGTGTGCTGGCGTATTGGCGTTGCCCGCGGCCCATGCGGCGGACGGCAACACTGAAACGCTCGTATTCGTGCGCCACGGTGAGAAACCCGCCAAGGGTTACGGCCAGCTCAATTGCCAGGGGCTCAACCGTGCGCTGGCGTTGCCCGCAGTGATTGCCGCCAAGTTCGGCAAACCAGATGCAATCTACGCACCCGATCCCGGCCAGCAAAAGGACGACAGCGGTCACCCCTACTACTATATTCGGCCGCTTGCGACCATCGAGCCAACCGCCATCCAATTCCAGATGCCGGTGCAAACGCCATACGGCTTCGCCCAGATCGATCAACTCGGCACGGCGCTCGTCAATCCGGCCAATCGCAACAAGCTGATTATCGTCGCGTGGGAACACAAGCTGATCGTGAAGTTGTTGCGCCAGATGATGAGCACGCATGGCGGCAATGCTGCCGATGTTCCCAACTGGCACAGCGACGACTTCGACAGTATTTATATTGTTCGCCTCGACTGGCAAAACGGCACGGCCAACGCCAGGTTCAAGCTTGACCGCCAAGGATTGAACGGCCGCGCGACGGATTGCCCATGCGCGGCGCTGCCGGATGTCTCTTCTGCGGCTGCGGCGGGTGCTTCCGCGGGCTCAGCTGATTAATTGGGTAATACAGATGTAAGCCGTGATTACGGGCGCGGCTGGCAAATTTTTTCAGCAGATGGCGGCAACTGGGCGCCGGCTTGTGCAAATGAGCCAAGAAGCCTTATATGACGGGGCTTCGAGCGGAAAGCGCAGCCCGCGTGTTGCGTTCGAACGTTCCTTCTACAGCCTTTCAACCGCTGCGACGATGCTTGCAGTCCGTAACATCTCGTCGCAGTAGAGAGCGCCCGGAATGCGTAGATTGATCCTGTGCGACAAACTTACGTCGCCTCACAGGAGAACAACATGAAACGCATCGTCATTCATTTGCTGGTTGCTGCTGGACTCGCGGCGGGCGCATGCGGCGTCGCGCAAGCGCATACGGATCTGAATATCGGGCTGTCGCTCGGCGCGCCGGTTTATGCCCAGCCGGCACCTGTCTATGCAGCGCCGCAGCCGGTGTACTACGGCAATGGCGGCTGGGAACATCGCTATGACCGCGGCGACTACTATCGCGGCGACCACGGATATAACCGCGGCTGGAATCACAACGACCGCCACTGGGGTCACGATGACCGTGGCGATCGCCGTGGCGGATGGCACGGCTGATCGTAGCGTTACCTGAAGTCTCGAAGAAGCGGCCCGCATCCACGAAAGAGGATGCGGGCCGTCCCGTTTTCAGGACATCAGTTCGTCGTCGAGCGAGAAAAGTTTGCGCAGATGGCGAGCAACGGCCGCTTCGAAGTTATTGCCGATGCGCGGCACGTTCGGCAAACGCGTGATGAGATCGGGATTGGCATTGTTCATCATAAACGGATGGCCGGCTGTCTCCAGCAGGTCGATATCGTTCATGTTGTCGCCAAACGCCACGCATTGCGAGGCATCGACGCCGAGGCGCTCGAGCACGATCTGCAATGCACGGCCCTTCGATACATTCGAAGTCATCACCTCCAGGCAGTCCGGCAGCGAATAGGTGACGTACAGTGCGTCGCCGAATTCGCGCGCCAGGTTGGCCGAGATCTGCGCGAGATCGGCAGGCTCACCGATGTAGAGGGCCTTGGCGATGTCGACGCCGTCGTGCTTCGGCAGATCGGTGACCTCGTAGGTGAAACCGGAATCCTGATGGAATTTCAGCAGGTCTGGTGCGTCGCGGTCGATCAACCACGCCTGGTCGGCGAACAGATTGACGATCACACGGCCATGCGCGCCGACGATTTCCGGCTGCACCAGCCGCTGCACGATGGCCGGAGGCAGGTCATCGGCGTGGATCACGGTGTTGTCCGGCGCGTGAATGCGTGCGCCGTTCGACGTGATCAGATACGGATTGATGCCCAGCAGGTCGCGAATGCCCGCGACGTCGCAGTAATGGCGCCCTGTCGCAATCACGAAGTGCAGCCCATCGCTTTCCAGTTTGCGCACGGTGGCGATCGTGAACGGGTCCACCTGGTGATCGGCGTTGAGCAGCGTGCCGTCGAGATCCGTGGCAATGACTTTGTACATAGTGTGAGCAGCCGGGCAGCGTCAAAGATCGCATTTTACCGTTGCGCGCCGTATCGGTGCGATCGCACCCGGCGCGCGGGGCGATTCTCAACCGGCGATGCGAACCGCTTCGCGCTGCGCTAACTGCAAACCGCCGTGTGCGGAGTCCGCCAATGGCTCGCGCAAACGGGCGTGATAAATCTGCGGCACGTATTCGCGCAAGGGTGCGCCGAGACCGCCACACAGCGCGACTGGCAAGGTCGCCGAAGGGTCGAGGGCGGCAATCATCTTGCCCACGTCCACGCCGGCCTCGCTGAGCAAACGCGCCGCGAACGGATGCGCGCGATGCGCGATGACGATCGGCGCGAGCCTTGCATAGGTCGTCTGATTGGCTTCGCATAGCCAGACCACGAGGCTGTCGCGGTCATATGCACCGGTGTGGGCGAGCAGCGCCTGCGCCAGATCGTCGTGGGGCACACGACCGTCGAGCGCCTGCTGCGCGTGCACGATGCCCCGCAGCCCGAGCCAGGCGCCGCTCGCTTCGTCGCCCGACGGGTAACCGAAGCCGCCAGCGATTCGGTATTCGCCATTGCCGTCAAGTGCGGCCGCCTGACTACCAGTGCCAAGCGCAACGACCACGCCGTGCCCGCCGCCGTGAGCACCGAGCAAGGTGGTGTACACATCGCTTTCCACCGCGAGCCCGGCTACCGAAGGCGCCTGCGCGCGAAACGCAGCCAGCCAGTCGCGATTATTGACCCCTGCCAACCCGCAACCGAGTACGCAGCGTGTCCAATCCAGCGGCACGCCTGCACGCGCAAACGCCTCGGCGCAGCCGGCGCCGATGGCCTGCCACGCGCGCTCCACGCCGAGACCCAGACCCGACGGGCCGCCCGCCGCCTGCGCCAGTTCGCGGCCATGCGCGTCGCCGAGTACGACGCGCGTACCGCTGCCGCCGCCATCAATGCCGATCAGAAAGAGGTCTTTATTCATCGAATCGAGTGAGTCCAAGTGGTGAATAACGCATAGCGTGGCAGGTCAGTTTCAATCCGGCAATCGGCCGAATGGCCAGCTTGCAGCGCGCCCGGCTTCCGCTATGCTGACGGGCGACATGACAACGGGAGCGCGACAGTGACACAGCGATGCAACTGGGTATCGAGCGAAGCGCTCGCACACTACCACGACACCGAATGGGGCGTGCCCTCGCGCGACGATCAGCATTTGTTCGAACTGCTCGTGCTGGAAGGCGCGCAGGCGGGTTTGTCATGGTCGACGATTCTCAACAAACGAACCGGCTATCGTCGTGCATTCTCCGACTTCGACATCGACAAGGTAGCGCGCTTTACCCCCAAACGTATCGATGCACTAGTGCTGGACGAAAGTATCGTGCGCCATCGCGGCAAGATCGAATCGGCCATCACCAATGCGCGCGCCGTGCAGCAAATTCAGGCCGAACACGGCTCGCTCGCCAACTTCGTATGGTCGTTCGTCGATCAGATGCCGATCCAGAACGATTGGGCATCGTATAAACAGGCGCCCGCATCGACCGAAATTTCTGACGCGCTCAGCAAGGGGCTGAAGCGCTATGGCTGCAAGTTCGTCGGCTCGACGATCTGCTATGCGTTCATGCAGGCGGTCGGCATGGTGAACGACCACGAGGCGAGCTGCATGTGCCGCGCACGCTGCGCGGCGCTCGGCAAAAAAGGACGCAATCGCAAAGCCGGCTGAGGCGGCAGCGGTCGCCCCCGCGTGGCCCAGCGCGTCTGAGACGCCGCTCTCATCGCAAGCGACCTTCAGGTATCCGGTAAAGCCCGTCTACGCTTTTCGCGCACCAGGCCGTTAAAGAGGCAATGAGTGCTGGTTGCCACGGTGGCGGTCGGCGTCGCCAGGCCGGCATGAGCGGCAGACGAGCCAAACCCGGGAATTGAAGGCTTTTCGCCGTGCTAGTCCGAGCTTCGTTAATCGACGCGTGCCCGATACTGCCATTCATGCGCTCAAACAACGAATAGCCGCTACGTAACGCATGGGAGACCAACCATGAAAACCTTTAACTTCCTGACGCATCAGGAGATTTTCGATCAGGCTGTGGACCATCTGCTCGGCCAGAAGCGCGCCGCCTTGCTGCCACGCGGCGGCGGCGCTTACCGCGGCTACTGTGGCGGCTGTCCGGTCGGCAACTTCATCAAGCCGCGCGACTACATGACCGCGATGGAAGGCGTTCCGGTACGCTACATCGGCAAAGCGCCCGTCGAGGTGCCCGCTTATATGGATGCCGGCATATCTGCGCTTAAGAAGGCGCTGCTGCACGCCCGTCTCAATGTGTATGACCCGGCCACTGTCACCCTGCTCAGTTGCCTGCAAAACGTGCACGATGTGTTCGGCACGTGGGAATGGCATGAGCGTCTGAGCTCGATTGCCCGGCAATTCGGCCTGTCTGCCGAGCGCCTGAAGAACGCCGCGTAACGCGCCTCAGTGCAGCCGCCGTTAAGCAGCCTAGCCTGCTCCGGCCCGAAACCCGCCAGCCAGGCGCGTGTCGCGCCTTGGCGCTCCGTCTGACGCTAAACGGAACCAGCGACTCAACTGCAAAAACCCAACGAAAACGGCGCCCAAAAGCAAAACGGCGATGTGGCTTCTTTCGAAGCTCACACCGCCGTTCGGCGTGCGTAAAAGCGTGCTTAGTGCAGCTTTTTCGGCAGCATCTGGCTGCGCAGGCGCTTGTGCAGGCGCTTCACAGCAGCAGCCTTCTTGCGCTTACGTGCCGTAGTCGGCTTTTCGTACGATTGGCGCTCACGCAGTTCAGCGATCAGGCCATTCTTTTCGATTGCGCGACGAAAGCGGCGAATCGCCACTTCGAACGGCTCGTTTTCTTTCAGAAGAATCGTCGTCATGTAATTCCTAACTCAATCACTTGATAGGGGTAAATTGCGTGGCGGGATACCGCTCACGCGCCGGCCCTCCGGTCGTTCCGATTCATGGCCAGTAACAGGCAAACGCGGGAAAAATCCCGGCCAAACCACGAATGAAACGAGAGGCATAACGGCCACGGAGGCCGGAAAAGAGAGGTGGGGAGTTCACCGCGGAACGCGGACAGACGTAACGCATATGCCGCGTCTGCTGCCGTTTCGCCAACCTTTCATCAATGAAAAACATTAACGAAACAGGCAAAGATCTCAATTCACTCCCGATGATATCAGGAAACTCCCCATCCTACCAGGGGTTTAGCGATCGCGCCAGGTCCCTTGCGTGATCACGCGCTCGCCTCATCCAGTTCGCGGATATCGGCACCGGTCAGCATCAGGTGAACGGCGGCGGCCAGGCTTTTTAGCTGGTCAACCGAGGTCGCGCTGGCAATTGGGGCCGTGACGCTCGGGCGCGCGATCAGCCATGCCAGTGCAACGGTCGCCGGCGTGCTGCCGTGCCGCTCGGCGACCCGGTCGAGCGCGTCCAGAATCCGCAAACCGCGCTCGTTCAGATATTGCTCGACCCGGCTGCCGCGCGCCTTGTTGGCCAGATCAGCCTGCGAACGGTACTTCCCGGACAGAAAACCGCTTGCGAGGCTCCAGTACACCACCACGCTGAGCTGATTGGCGAGCGCAACCGGTTCGGTGTCACGCTCGTACTCCGCGCGGTCGTACAGGTTGTACTCCGGCTGCAGCAACTGGTACTCGGGCAGCCCCTGCTGGCGGGACACGGCAAGCGCTTCCTCGACGCGAGCGCCGCTGTAATTCGACGCGCCGATCACCCGCACCTTGCCCGCCTCGATCAGCTTCTGGTACGCGCCGAGCGTTTCAACGAGCGGCGTTTCGGTGTCGTCGTCGTGAGAAAAATAGACATCGATGTAATCGGTCTGCAAGCGCCGTAGCGAATCTTCGACCGCCGCCTGAATGTTCGCCGCCGACAAGCCCTTGCGCTGCGGGTGTTTGGAAACCTTGGTGGCGAGCACGATCCTGTCGCGCTTGCCGCTCTGCTTGAACCACTTACCGATGATGGTTTCCGATTCGCCGCCCTGGTTGCCCGGCGCCCACGCGGAATAGACATCGGCGGTATCGATAAAGTTGAGCCCTGCATCGACAAATGCATCCAGGATCGAAAACGAGGTGGTTTCATCAGCGGTCCAGCCAAATACATTGCCGCCAAACATAAGCGGCGCGACCTCTAATTCGGAACGTCCAATCCGGCGCTTTTGCATGATTTCTCCAGGGGTTTGTTGCAAGAGAAAAAGAGAATACGCCGTCTTTTCAATACCTGCAGTGGACTTCCCGAACAAGGCTGCAAACGGCTTACAGACGAGTGACGGTCGAACCGGCCCGATAAACAATTGGGTTGCTATTGCACAAAGTTCCTCAAGTTTTTTTTAGATGCGCCGTCAACCTTCACTGAGGCGGCCAGCAATGAACGAGTGCTTTCCGCCGATGCCAACGTGGCGTATTGGGCTCAAGGCTTATTTAGGAGATTTTCCATGCTCGGAATCAATAGCAACATCAACTCGCTGGTTGCACAGCAAAACCTTAGTGGCTCGCAGAGCGCCCTTTCGCAAGCCATCACCCGCCTCTCGTCGGGCAAGCGCATCAACAGCGCGGCTGACGATGCAGCAGGTCTGGCAATCTCGACGCGTATGCAAACGCAGATCAACGGCCTGAACCAGGGCGTGTCGAATGCGAACGACGGCGTGTCGATGATTCAAACCGCATCGAGCGCACTGTCGTCGTTGACCTCGAGCCTGCAGCGTATCCGCCAACTGGCCGTGCAAGCATCGACCGGTTCGCTGTCGTCGAGCGACCAGGCAGCACTGCAGAAGGAAGTTTCGGCGCAGATCGCGGAAGTGAACCGTATCGCGTCGCAAACGACGTACAACGGCACCAACATTCTGGACGGCTCGGCAGGCAGCGTGACGTTCCAGGTCGGCGCGAACGTCGGTCAGACGATCAGCCTGGACCTGAGCCAGTCGATGTCGGCGGCGAAGATCGGCGGCGGTCTGGTGCAAACGGGTCAAACCGTCGGCACGGTCGCTATCAGCACGGATTCGACCGGTACGTACACCAGCACGGGCGCAACGATCACGTCGGTCAACGTGCTGTCGGACGGCAAGGGCGGCTATACCTTCACTGACCAGAACAACCAGGGGATCTCGGGGGCCGCAGTTGCCAAAATCTTCTCGTCTGGTACGGGCGCAGGTGTGGGCACGGCAATCACCAACCTGACGCTGAACGCTACCTTGGCTACGTCGATGGGTGCGACCGCTGCCGGTGTCGCTACCGCAGCAGTGGCTCAGATCAACGCGATCAACAACCCGCCGACGGTTTCGAACCTCGACATCAGCACGGTCACCGGCGCGAACGAAGCGATGGTCTCGATCGACAACGCGCTGCAAACGGTCAACACGCTGCAAGCTTCGCTGGGGGCCGCACAAAACCGTTTCACCTCGATCTCGACGTCGCAACAAGCTGAATCGACCGACCTGTCGTCGGCACAATCGCAAATCACGGACGCTAACTTCGCACAAGAAACGGCGAACCTGAGCAAGGCGCAAGTGCTGCAACAAGCTGGTATCTCCGTGTTGGCGCAAGCTAACTCGCTGCCGCAGCAAGTTCTGAAGCTCCTGCAATAAGAGCTGATGCAGTAAAGTGATGCGCCACGCGCAAGTGCGGCGCATCACAGGGTTTCAAGCAACGGGAGGCATGCCTCCCGATGTGCATTTCCATCACCCAGTGATGTAGCATCGCGCACCACCCAATACAGATTCCTAGACGCCTGGAGCCTCTGCATGTCCTCGATCTCAACCACGTCTTCTGCGACGTCAAGTGCAGCTGCCAATGCTGCGCTGCAGTCGGCTGCACAATCGATCATCAGCGGCTCGACGGGCAATTCGTCGATGGACGTGTCGACGCTCGTTACGGCACTCGTGAACGCGAAGACCGCAGGACAAACCGCGGCTCTGGCGGCACAACAAACCACGGACAACACGACACTGTCCGCGTACGGCGCACTGAGCTCCGCGCTGGGCGCGTTGCAATCGGGTATCACGAACCTCGCAAACGGCAACACGCTGGCGACTTTCGCGGCAACTGCGAGCGGTACCGGTCTGACGGCGACGGCAGGTGCAGGTGCGGTGGCCGGCAGCTACTCGGTCGCGGTGACGCAGATCGCCAGCTCGCAGGCGCTGTCCTCGTCAGCATTCGGCGCCACGACGCAACTGGGCACCGGCGCGCTGACCGTTTCGCTCGGCGGCAAGTCGATGAACATCAGCGTCGACAGCACCAACAACACGCTCGCCGGCATTGCTTCCGCGATCAACTCCGGTAGCGGCAACCCCGGCGTCACGGCGACGATCGTGACCGGCACGGACGGCGCCCACCTCGTGCTGCGCGCGGCGAACACGGGTGCCGCCAACGTCATCAACGTCTCGACCAGCAACATCACCACCGACACGGGCCTGTCGAGCCTCGGTGTGACCTCGACCGCAAGCACCACGGGCGGCCAATCGTCGATCACGTCGGCGAATTCGAGCAGCGCCTGGACGCAAAGCGCGTATGCCCAGGACGCCGAATTCACGGTCGGCGGGATCGCGGCCAGCAGCTCGAGCAACGCCGTGACCAGCGCCATTTCCGGCGTCACGATGAATCTGACGTCGGCGGCTGCCGGCACCACGCAGACGCTGAACATTACGACCGACACCTCAGCGCAAAGCACCGCGATCAACAATTTCGTCAGCCTCTACAACACCGTCGTCACGACGATGTCCACGCTCACGTCGTTCAGTTCCGGGTCCACGTCGCAAGGCCCGCTGCTCGGCGACTCGACGCTTCAGACGATCAAGAACACGCTTGCCACGATCGTGGGCGGCTCGGTTGGCTCGGGCAGCACCGGCACCACGCTGGCATCGATCGGCATTACGCTGAAGGGCGACCCGGCGGACGGCACGATGGTGGTCGACAACACCGCGCTGAGCACCGCACTGACGAGCAGCCCGGGGACGGTCGCCTCACTCTTCAATTCGACCAACGGCATCGCCGAGCAGTTGAACACCAGCATCACCACCTTCACGCAGAAGGGCGGCATCATCGATGCGCGCAACACCGCGCTGAACACCGACCTGAAGAGTGTCGCCACGCAGCAAACTTCGCTCGCCAACTACACAGCGCAATTGACGAATCAGTATCAGGCTCAGTTCACCGCCCTGAACACGCTGATGGCGACGATGAACAACAATTCGCAATACCTGACCGCCCTGTTCGGCGGCACCAACAGCGCCGGCGCGCTGGCGACCAACAAGGGCTAAACCATGGACCCGATCGAAATGAACCAGACCGAACTGATCAAACGGCTGCTGTCGATGACCCGGGAAATCGAACACGCCGCCTCACTCGCCGACTGGCCGGAAGCGGCCCGCCTGACCGAAGCGCGCTCGCCGCTGCTGATGTCGCTGTCAACGGAGCAGGAACCGGCCGCGCTGGACATGATCCGCCGAATCCAGGCCATCGACGCAGCACTGCTCGCCAATGCGGAAACCACCCAGAACGAACTGCACACCGAGTTCGAAGCCGCGATGGGCCGCACCAAGGCTGCCGGCGAGTATCAGCGGGTGGCCCGGCTGTAGGCAACCCAATGCCTGATGGCCATTGTCCGGCCAAAAGCAGCCGCACAACCCGCCCGACCGAACAATAAGAACTACGCGCTGAAGTGAGGGCGCGCTCGTTCCCTCAGCCCGCCTTGTGCGGGCTTTTTTCTTGTCTTTTGAGCTTCCGCGGCCCACTCCATACGCCAAACAGGCGGCTTTTTCACCGTCATCTCTTCGCATCGGAAAGCCTCGCCTCGTCGCACAATTTCCGTCATAGACCATTCTGCGCTGAGACCATGACTCTCCTGTACGAGCAGCCGACCGCTGAACCCTTGACGCCCAAACAACAACTCGAGCATGACATCGCGCTCGTTTTGCAAACGGCGCTGGAGCACCATCACAAGGGCGAATTCGACGACGCCGAAGCGCTGTATCGGGCAATTCTCGAGGAGCGGCCCAACCATGCCGACGTGCTTTACAACCTCGGCGTGCTGCTGGTTCAGCTCAGCCGTCCGTCAGACGCTTTACCCTGTTTCGAACAGAGCCTCGGTGTCCAGCCGCATAACGGCCAGTATTGGGTGGGCTATATCAACGCGTTGATCGACGCCAATGAAGTAGCCGCCGCGTGGCTGGCGTTGGAAATGGGCCAGAAGCAAGGGCTAAAGGGTCCTGCGGTGGACGGCCTGATCACGCGAATGGCGAATCCTGGCAAGGTCGTCCCGACGATCCAGGTGCCGCTTGAAAGTCCGACGACAGAAAACGGCGCTGCCGCTAAAACTGCCGTCCCGGCGACACAGGCGGTCACGGTCGTGGGCAAGTCCACCATCGCATCCGGCAGGCGGGTCAGCCAGCAGGAAACGACGCGCTTCACTTCGCTGTACAACAAAGGCCAGATCACCGAAGCAGTCAAACTCGCCCGCTCGCTTACCGAGCGTTTTCCGGCTGACGGCAACACATGGCGCTGGCTCGGAATTGCGCTGCACCGTCTGGGCCGATACGACGATGCG
>NZ_DASRSY010000052.1:0-7511 GCF_035656215.1 Paraburkholderia sp. | reverse complement strand
GGTTTCTTGAGCATGACGCTCATTAAACGACAAAGCCCGGCGCATGGCCAGGCTTCGGGGGTACTTTGTCAGCAGTCTGAGGCCAGAGCAGAAGCTCTGGCCTTTTTGCTGGCGACGTTTAACCGGAACTGCGCTGCACTCGCCGACTAGCAGCGCGCAGAAGAGAACCGGCAGGGTTCGCCCGACAAAACCAAGCCTGAGCTTAGTTTGCCGTGCCCTTGTCGTTCGTGCCAGCAGCCGAAGCAGCCGACGAAACCGGAGCGCGCTTACCATGCGTCTTCAGCTTCTTGCTGTGGTGCTTCTTCGACGCGCTAGCTGCAGCGGCCGGCGCTGCTGCGTCCGATGCCTGTGCGAAAGCTTGAACGGAGACCAGCGCGATCGAAGCGGCTGCGAGCGAGACGATAAATTTTTTCATGTGTTGTTCCCCAAACCTGGACGACTGAGTCAATGTGAATGAAATAGCTGCACGGTGAAGCAGACAGGGCTTGAGGCGCCTTACCGCTCCCCGCGGGAGAGTATTACGCAGCGTAGGCGGTTTGTCATGCCCAAAACTCGATATGTATTTTCCGGGAGACAGCTTGCTTTCGGTATGCTTTCACTCGTTAAGCACACCGTATCGGGGAAATTACCTAGCCCCGCTTTCAGACGAGGTTTCGCAGCAAACTGGCAGTATCCTGGAGGGTTGGCAGCACCCGATGCAACGCGGCATTCGCCGACTCCTGGCCGATCGGCATGCTCACGCTGATCGCCGCCACGACCGAGCCATGCCGATCACGCAACGGCACCGCGACGCCCCGCATGCCCAATTCCAGTTGCTGATCGGTAACGACGTACCCATCGCGGCGGATTTCGCCCAACACTTCGCGCAGGCGGCGCGAGCCAGAACAACTTGCCGTCGGTCCAGCCGACCGACACCTTCGCGCTGTCGAAACCGCCTTTCACCGCATACGGCAGGAAGCGGCTTGCGGCCGCCTGCGCGTCGGTGACGCCGTAGAACGTCTGCTAGCGACCGCTGCCGCGTGCACGCTGCCGGTGACGCTGATGTCGTTGTCGACGGTTTGCAGGACCGGCACAGTCAGATCGACATCCCCGTTGGTGCCGTGACTCGTATGCATAAGCGGCTGGTCCAGCGTGATGCTGATGGTCTACGGACCGAACAGATGCGCGCCGACCTGCACGGACATCATCACCGAACCAGGAATCCGGCCCATGCCCTTCAGATAGTCCGAGCCCGGCAAATCGGCACGCTTGCTGTCGGTACGGCCGAAGTCGTAGCTCAGCGCCGCCGATGCGAACAGCCCATTGGCGAAGGTGTGCTTGTAACCAAGGCCGTCCGTCGGACTCAGAAAGATGCCGTTGCTGAACTCCGCGGAGATCAGCGGAGCGACGAACGGACGGTAATCACGGCTACCCTGATAGCGCGGCGCCACGCCCCCCGCCAGCGAAAACATATAAAAATTCTCGGCGTATGCCATCGACGAGCAGCTCAGGCCAAACAGCGGAACACACAGATAAAAGAGGCGCCTGCGCACGATCAGGACTTTTTATTTGAGATGGAAGCCGCAGTCTAGGTACGCCGCCTCGTCGCGTCTGTTCTGAAGTTGGGGGAATGTGTGCGCAATTGTGTTCAAGTGCGGTGCCGGTGCCGGTGCCAATACCGATGCCGGTGCCGGTGAAGGGGGCCATGTCACAAGACGCTGTGCATCGCGTATAAATCCTGAGCGCCTTGTCAGAACAACCGAATTCGAAAACTGCAATTGAAACCCGACACACGCCAACACCTGCGCGCCAATCTGCTGATGCTGATCGCGGCCATGATCTGGGGCTCCGCCTTCGTCGCGCAACGCTTGAGCCTCGATGCGATCGGGCCGTTTCTGTTTACCGGATTGCGTTTCCTGCTCGGCGCGCTGGTCGTGCTGACGATGATCGTCTGCGTGCGGCGCTCCGCGCTTGCGGAATTGTCGAAACGCGAACCCGGCGGCGCACGCGAATTGCTCGGTGCCGGTGTGCTGCTCGGCGTCGTGCTGTCCGCGTCGATTTCGTTGCAGCAGATCGGCCTGCAATACACGAAGGTCGCCAACGCCGGCTTCATCAGTTCATTGTATGTGGTGATCGTGCCGCTGCTCGGCGTGCTGTTTCGTCATCGAACGGGATTCGGCACGTGGTTCGGTGCGACACTCGCGGCGCTCGGGATGTACTTTCTCAGCGTCAACGAGCACTTCTCGATCCTGTTCGGCGACTGGTATCAGCTTGCCGGCGCGTTGGTGATTTCCGTACAGATGATGCTGGTCGGCCGCTTCGCGTTGCGACACGACACACTCATGCTGGCGCTCGTGCAGTTCGTGACTTGCGGGCTCGTATGTCTGGGCATCGGCCTCATGATCGAGCCGATCAGCCTTGCGGTAATCGAGCGTGCCGCGCCGACGATTCTGTACGGCGGTGCGCTGTCGGTAGGTGTCGCTTATACGATTCAGGTGGTTGCGCAAAAGTACGCGGCGCCCTCGCATGCCGCGGTGATCTTCAGTATGGAAGGCGTTTTCGCCGCGCTTGCCGGGTGGCTCGTGCTCGGCGAAACACTGTCGACGCGCGCGCTATTCGGATGCGCGCTGATGCTCACCGGTTTGATCGTGTGCCAGGTGATGCCCACCCGGCGACGCGAAAGCGAACGTGATCGCTTGCCTCACGCTTCATGAGGGCTTGGCCAGTCGCCCGCGTGACTGCGTCCACCGTTAATTATGCGGCGCGTGGATACACGAAGAGCTTCAGAGTATCAGCAGTGGGTGGAAACACACACCAGCAGCCGTCGTCGTGACGAAAGAAAAAGAGACCGCGCGATCCGGCGTCTAGAGAAGTCTCTACACGCACGTAACGCCTGCCGCCCAGACGGGTGCGGCTGAATTCGGTAACGTGAACCGGAACTGAAGGCCCCGGCGCCAGCCATTTCTCGACCAGGAAACGCAGCGATTGTTCGCTTGTGGTCCTCATGATCCGCTCCGAGCCGGCTTGTCGTGAGGCGCCTCGCGTGCGGCTTCGGTGCTTTCGTCGCTATCGGCGGTATCGGCGGTATCGGCGGTATCGGCGGTATCCGCGTCATGCTCGGCGGACGCGAGGAAGATAGCCCGGTTGGTGGCTGCCGCCCGCAGCGTGCTGCAATGGCTGGCATGTCTGATATCCGAGAGAAGACGGACTAGCTGTCGTGCTGTTCTGCGTTTCATTACACACCCCCGCACTGCACCAATAACCTCAGAAAACACTTTAACTCTATGCCTGGATAGGGCGTTGCTGAAATGGTTTTGACTAAATAGCAACAGTTGCGCTTGCAAAAGCATAGACGCAATCTTTGTACCTTCCAGCTTCAATATACGCGTGTGGTGAGGTCGCTGTCTGTTCGGTGACGAGCGCTGGAAGCGCCGAAAAAGCCGAGCCGCCGGGCGGCAACAGATGGCCGGATGCGCAAGTTATCCACAATTGCCTATGAATAACTTCGGGATAGGGCATCGGACAGCCTGTGTGCGGAATCTTGATAAGACGCGCCGGCAGGCAAGCCCCGTCAAAGTTATCCCAGTTTTGTAGTTTTTCTACAGACGTGTTCCGCAGGGTTATGGTTTCTACAAGACGTTGATGTGAGGGGGAATTTGAAAGTTATCCACAGAAGGGGTTAACCCTTGTTAACTATTACTACATATATATACGTATGAAGTAAAAGACATAGGATAAGTACCGCTGCGTGATGGCATCAAAGGCTGATCAGGCCTTGATCAGCCCAAACCCCGCACGCATCGGCAGACGATCAAGGCGCTATGCCGGCTGCGTTCGCGGGTTGCACCGAAGCAGCCTTGTCGATCACATCGGGCATCTCGGGAAGAGGTGCTGGAATCGCCGCTTCAACCGGCACCGGCAACATACGGGTCTCGATGCGGTTGTTCGCAACCGGCTGCGTGCGCACCACCGTTTGCAGATAGTGATCGACGAGGCCGAAGAAACGATCGTAGAACTTGCCGGACGGGATCGTCTCACTCGAAATTTTGACCATCGCGTCGCTATTCGAGCGGATCGGCAACGACAGCGAACCCAGCACGCTTAACCCGACGCTCGCCGACGTATCGCTTTTCTTCAGCGCAAAGCCGTTCTGCACGGCGTTGACGTAAACGATGCTCGTATCGCTGGCCTCTTCGCCCGGCGTACACACCACATGAAACTCGACGACGATGTGTGTATCGCCGGTCGGCTGGAAATTTTTCGTTCCGTCGACGGTATCGGTACGCATCATCGTCGTCAGATAGCCCTGGCTTAGCAAAGCGCGGCGCGCGGCCTCACAGGTATCCGTGGTGCTCGAGTTGAAATTTCGGGCGTAAGGGCTCGCGCCCGATTCGAACAATTCCTGCTGGAATTTCGGCTGCGGGGTGCTGCTGCAAGCGACGAGTGTCAACAAGCCGAGAAGCGAGGCGGCGGTGGTTCTGGAAAACGAGGTGGACATGATCGATCAGAAGAGGCGCGGCGTGAGCATCGAATGGAAATGCATTGTAGAGCGGTTGCCGTGCGGGCGGAAAAAGCGCTCAGCGCACGCCCAGCGCCGCCTAACACGGCATCACGATCGATTCCCGCGGCTTGAAACGGCGGCAACGCAGAAGGAAAAAGACGGGAAAGCTGGCGATCAGTGCGATGTCACGGGCAATCCGCTCGACAACCCAGCGGCGCCGTTGACACCGGCGGCATTGACGGCCGGTATCGTAAAGGCATTGGCCCAGTTGTCCGACGCCTCACAACGATCAACCTCGCACATGCTGGCTTGCGCGTCCGAACGCGACGCGACGTCTTGCGACCCGGCGACGTCGGCGAAATCTTCGACGCGCAAGTTCACCTTCTTCGCGTAAGCCAGCGATCCACCGTAATTCTTGAGCGCCGCGTTCATGTCGCCGTTTGCCGAGCGCATGTAGCCGTACAGGATCGCCGAGCCCACTTCGATGTTGGCCGTCGGCTCAGTGAGGTCCTTGACGTTCCTCAGCATCCCGCGATGGGCGGCCGGCACCACCTGCATCAGCCCGGTCGCGCCGTTGGCGCCCTTGGCCTTTTCCTTGAAGCGGGATTCGATCGAAATGATCGCCAGCAGCAATGCCGGCGGCAGAGAATATTTCGAAGCGGCGGATTGCACCGCCGCGGAAATCTTTTGAGCCTTTTCCTTTGCCAGACCGAATTTCTGCGTTAAATACACGGACATGCGGTCACTGTTTTCGTCGGCCGTTGCGGTTTGCATCAGGCCGAGCGAAAGCACGATCAGGCAAAGTAACCGGCTCATAAGGGAGGACGGGAAAGAAGAGAAATTCGCGCATTATATCCCTGCCCGAAAAAGAGGCACGAAACGGCCCAAATTCGTCTTAGGAAAGGCAATCGGCTGCTCTGTCTGCACGCACTACTTCGACTGCTTCGGTTTCAGCACGTAGCCGTCGTTCAGCGTCGCAAGAAATGCGGCGACGTCGTCGATGTCCTGCTCCGACCACACAGGGCGCTCGCCTGCTTTGCGCGTGAGCGGCTCGTCGGTCGTATCCACATTCACGCGCAGCGCAACCGGCAAATCGTTGAATTTGTCGACCTTGCCATGCGCGTCTTTCGGATACCACTTCGCCGGATTCGTATCGCGCTGCACGTAGAAACGCAGCGCGTCCTTCAGCGTATGGAAGCGGCCGTTGTGGAAGAACACATGCCGCGTCGCCGTGTTACGCAGCGACACGGATTTGAAAAGTCCGCAGTTGCTTCTGTCGCTCGACTGGTCGGTGCGCAACGGCCCACACAAACCCATATCGAAGTAGGTCGGGTCCGCGTTCGCCCGCAACTCCGGATTGCGCGGCACACCGAGCGCCTGGAAGTTGAAGTCGGTGAAAAGCGGATGCGAGCCGTCGACACCCGATTGATCGATGTGGCACGACGCGCAATTGCCTACGGCCGGATCGTCGAACAGCTTCTTGCCGCGCAATTCGCGTGCCGTCAGCTGGACCTTGCCGTCGAGGTAGTAATCGAACTTGCTGGTGTACGGATGAAAGCTCGGATCCTCGAGCTCGAAGCGCTCGATGGCATACATCGCCTGGGTGAACGCCTTGCTGGGATCAGTGAAGATGTTCTGACCGAACACTTCCCTGAAGCGCGCCGCGTACGACGCGTGCTCCAGTTTCGCGAGTACCGCCGCCGGATCCTTGTTGGCCATCTCGTCCGGATTGAACAGCGGGAAACTCGCCTGGTCGTGCAGACGATTGAAGCGCCCATCCCAACCGAAGCCGCCCACCGGCGCGTTATCCGTCTCGCTCAGGCGCTCGGACATGCTGGCCGCCTGCGCATGACTCCACATCGGTGTGCGGTTCAGCACGTAGCGCAGGCTCGGCACGGCGCGCGTGCCTTGCGAACGCATGTCGGGCCCACCCAGTTGCGCAGCCAGCCCGTTGGGCGGCCCGTACGCGTGGGAGGGGCTATGACAGCTCGCGCACGACATCTTGCCCGACGCCGACAACGATGCATCGAAGAACATCAGCTTGCCGAGCGCCGCGGCGTCGCTGTAGACGGGCTTCGCATCGGCAGACGCGCCAGCCGCTGCTGCCCCCGTTGCCGCGAGCGGCAGCAGTGCGCCTCCGACCAGCGCCGCGAGCGCCGCCAATCGCGCGGCAGTGCGCCCGGTGAATCGCGTTGCAAAAAACGGCATCTGATCGCTTACAGGTTCGTGAAGATGTCGTTGCCGAACCCGGCCAGACCGGCCTGCCCCGCGTAGCCGAGATAACCCAGCTGGAAGATGTCCTCAATGCTCTTGAGCATCGAGTAGTGGTTGTACTGCACTGTCGACACCGTGCCCGGTTTGATGAACTTCGAGATCATCACCGCACCGGTCTGGTCGCCGCCGAAGCTCTGCTTGGTCAGGTTGATCGTCGCGCCCTTGTACGACAGCGACGAAGTCTCCGGGAACGCCGGCAGATTCGGACCCGGCTGCTGACTGCAGCAGGTTGTACCAGCGAAAGTCAGTTGCGTTTGTTTCGCCGAAGGCTGGGTCACTGACGCGTAACTGCTTTCGTCGAAGTTGATGATCAGCAGACCGTCCTTCTGGAACGCCGGCGAGGCGGTGATAATCGGCACCCACTTCTGCAGGAATGTGTTTGCGCTCGTCAGGCCGCCCGGTTGGCCATTCACGCACGGCGCGTCGTGACCGTCGTCGCACAGGTTCGGCGTGATCAGGTTGAAGTTGGCGGTGGTCGAGATCGATTGCAGGTCCGTTGTGAGCTTGTTCAGGTTCACGACGTTCTGGCCGCAATCCGGCGAATCGATAATCGAGTGGAAGTACATGAACGGGTTGTGACGCGTTGCATACTGGTCGCCCAGCGGGACCGCCGCGCTCGGCGCTTCGGCCGATTGGGTCAGGTCGGTCGTATTGAGCGTCGGGTGGCCGCATGTGGCGGCTTCGCGTGTCGGGTCGTAGCCCATGTCGCCTTCATAGCCCTTCCAGGTGTAGCCAGCGGCCTTCAGCTGGTCTGGCA